>NZ_SMJZ01000004.1 GCF_004348345.1 Nonomuraea longispora | reverse complement strand
CCCGCGTCCTGGACGCCGAGTCGAAGACTCTGCCCTACCCCGAAGAGGCCTCCCGCCGGATCTGGGAAGGCCACTCCCCCGCCCCCTTCGATCTCTCGTAATTGTCCGGGTCGGCTCCTACGACTGCGACGCCGCCACTCACGATCGTGCCGCGACGATCCTGGCCCGCCGCGGCGGACGGGCTTGGTTCACGACCGTGGGCGACTCCCAGCCGACTCCCGCAAACCCTGGTTCAGCACGCTGCTTGCCACCGGGTCACCGGACGGCCCGGCGGGCCGTCCGGTGACCCGGTGGCCTCAGTCGATGGTGATCAGTCCGCGCTGGTAGGCGCGGATGAGACGGCGCGGGACGAGCAGTTCCCTGCCGTTGACGGTGATCGGGACGAGGTCGGGGGCGGCGGCTTTCCACTGGCTGCGGCGGTGCCGGGTGTTGCTGCGCGAGGTCTTGCGCTTGGGTACGGCCATGGCTACCAGCTCGCCTTCGTGATGCCGGGCAGTTCGCCGCGGTGCGCCATCTCGCGGAAGCGCACGCGGGAGAGCCCGAACCTGGTCAGATGACCGCGGGGCCGGCCGTCGACGGAGTCGCGGTTGCGGATGCGGGTGGCGCTGGCGTCGCGCGGCTGGCGGGCCAGCTGGCGCGCGGCGTCCGCACGCTCCTGGGATGTGCCGGTGCGGATGATCTCCTTCAGCTCGGCGCGCCGTTCGGCGTAGCGGGCGACGACGGCCTTGCGTCGCTCGTTGGCGGCGATCTTGCTTTTCTTGGCCATCAGATCTTCTCTCCCCTGGCGCGGATGCGCGCGACGGCCGCCTCGACACCGATCTTGTCGACCGTCTTGATCGCGCGGGCGCTGAGCGTGAGCCGGACGAAGCGGTCCTCGCTGGGCAGCCAGTAGCGGCGCTGCTGGATGTTGGGGTTCCAGCGGCGCCGGGTGCGGCGGTGGGAGTGGGAGACGTTGTTGCCGAAGACCGGCTTGACGCCGGTGAGCTGGCAGTGCGCGGACATCAGGTCCTTCCGTAACGCTGGTTGAACCGCTCGACCCGGCCGGCGGTGTCGAGGACGCGGTTGCGGCCGGTGTAGAACGGGTGGCTCGCCGACGACACGTCGACGTCCACCACCGGGTACGTCTTTCCGTCGGTCCACTCGATCGTCTTGTCGCTGCTGATCGTCGAACGGGTGAGGAAAGCGAAGCCCGCGCCGGGATCGCGGAAGACCACCGGGCGGTAGTCGGGGTGGATGCCCTTCTTCATCGCTCCTCCCTGAACAGCACGTGCTGGCGGATCCTGGGGTCGTACTTGCGCAGGGCGAGCCGGTGCGGGTGGTTGCGCCGGTTCTTCGTCGTCACGTAGGTGTAGCCGGTGCCGGCCGTGGACTTGAGTTTGATCACGGGGCGCACCTCATTTCTGGCCAAAGCGGCTCCTAATCGGTCGTGCGATACTGTGCCAGGATAACGATAATGGTTTTCGTTTCGCCAACTGGAGGCTCGGTGCCAATCCCTGTCGTCCTCGTCGCAGGCCTGCATGACGCGGCTCGCACCGCCACCGTCGACGAACTGCTGGCCCGGCATCCGGGCTCCGTCGCCATCCACCACGACCTCGGCGACATCACCCATGGGCGCGTTCGGCGCACCGTCCGCGACGCCGGCCGCGTCCTGGACACGGCCGACGTCCACCTCGCCCACGGCTGCGTCACCTGCACCGTCCGCGAGGATCTGCTCCCCCAGCTCGTCCTGCTGGCACCCACCGCGACCCTGCTGATCGTGGACCTGTGGGACACGGTCGAGCCGCGCTCGGTGGCCGAGGCCATCGACTGCGACGAAGCCCGCGAGACCCTGCTGCTCACCGCCGTGCTCACCGCCCTGGACGCCGAGGCCATGCCCGACGACATCACGCGCGGCGAACCTCTCGGTGAGGTCGGCAAACCCGCGGCCGCGGGCGACCAGCGCTACCTGGCCGAGGTCCTGGCCCGCCAGCTCGAGTACGCCACCGGCCTGGTGCTGCACGGCGGGGACGAGGACGACCACGAGCTGTCGCGGCGGGTGCTCACCCACCTCGCCCCGCTCACCCCGGTGCACGGCGTGGCGGCCCTGCCGATGGTCACCGGCCCGGCCCTGTGCACGGCCGAGCTGGCCGAACGTGTGGATCCCAGCACCGCCCGGCTCCCCGCCGACGCCCGGACGGAGGAGATCGTCACGACGGTCTGGCGCAACCGCCGTCCGCTGCATCCCGGCCGCTTCTTCGAGGCCGTGGACGAGCTGGTCACCGAGTCCGTACGCTCACGCGGCCGGTTCTGGCTGGCCACCCGGCCCGGGCGGTTGCTCGCGTGGGACGCCGTCGCCGGGATCGTCTCGGTCGAGGACGCCGGACCGTGGCTGGCCGCCCTGCCCGAAGCCGCCTGGGACCTCGTCTCCCCAGCCCGCCGCGCGGCGGCTGCCCTCGAGTGGGATCCCGAGCACGGTGACCGTGTCCAGCACCTGGTCTTCACCGGCCCCGACCTCGACGTCGAGCGCCTGCACGGCCTGCTCGACTCCTGCTTGCTGGCCGAGGGCGAACGCCTAGGCCACGACGACCCGTTCGCCCTCATCCTCGACCTCAAGGAGATCGCGTGAAGCCCCGCCGCGCCCCGCGCAAGAAGCCCGACCCGCTGCTCAACGTAGACCGCATCGACTACAAAGACACCGCGCTGCTGCGCAAGTTCATCTCCGACCGCGGCAAGATCCGCAGCCGCCGCGTCACCGGCGTCACCGTCCAGCAACAGCGCCGCATCGCCCAGGCCATCAAGACCGCCCGCGAGATGGCCCTGCTCCCCTACGCCTCCCGGCCCAGCGCATGACCGGGCCGCCACGGACATCTCCACGACCTGACGGCCACCGCCGTCTCGGAGAAGGGCTCCTCCGTGCGAAAATCGTTGATCCCGCTGCTCATCGCCGTCTTGGTGGTGTTCTCGGCACAACGACTACTGACCCCGGTCCTGGCGCCACTCGCCCGCGAGCTGACGCTGACGGAGACCCAGTTGGGCCTGGTCATCACCGTCGCCGCCACGGAGGCCGAACGCACCCGCGCCACCGACCTGGTCGGCGCGGCGCAAGGCGTCTCCATGGTCCTGGGCCCCGCCGGAGGCGGCGCGCGGGCCGCAGTGTCGCTGATGCTTCCCCTCTACCTCGCCCCGGTCCTGTCCCTCGGCCTCGTCGCCGACCGCCTCCACCTCGGACCGATGAGATCGGCCCTGCCATCCCCATCATCACCGCGCTTGGCGCCGTCACGACCGCGCTCGTCCTGGCGTGGATGTCACCCGCCGCCCCGCGCATCCAAGCCGCCACGGTGGCGGCGTCGCCGGGCACCCCGGCAGAGTCATAGGAGGAATGATGACCGAACGGCGGGGGCCTGCACCTATACTTTGAGCCCGAACGGTTTTTCGGTTCCTGGCGTAGGGAGGGCCGCACGTGCCCGGGCAACGGTCCATCACCGAGGCGGAGAAGCTGGTCGAGGCGAAGCTCGGCGGCACGCCGGTCAGCCACGAGCGCATGGCGGTGGTGGCCAACATCTACCGAGCCGCCGCGGCGGTCCGTCAGCACCTGGAGAACGCGGTCCTGAGAAGCAGCGACCTCACGTGGACCGCGTTCGTGGTGCTGTGGGTGATCTGGATCTGGGGCGAGTCGGAGAGCCGGCATGTGGCCGAGGAGGCCGGCATCTCTAAGGGCACCTTGACCGGTGTGATCCGCACGCTGGAATTGCGTGGGCTGGTCCGGCGCTCCGAACATCCCTCCGACGGCAGGCTGCTGCTCCTCAGCCTCACCGGCGAGGGTGAGGAGCTCATGAGGCGAGTGTTTCCCGACTTCAACGCGGAGGAGTCGTTCGTCACGTCCCGCCTCGACGACGACGCCTGCCGCGCCCTGGCGACCGGACTGCGCCAGGTCGTCCTGCAGGTGGAGGAGAACGGCGAGGAGCGCCGGCTGGCGTTACTGGACGGCGCCAAGCCCGCCCCCCGCCGCAGCGGACGCCGCCGGCAGGCCACACGGGAGGGCTGATCAGGGGCGGGCCGCGCGGACGAAGGCGTCGAAGATCGCTTGCTGGGTGTTCGCCTCGCGGGCGTTGTCCTCTGGATGCCACTGCACGGCGACGAGCCAGGAGGCCAGGGCGGGCCCTTCGATTGCCTCGATTGTCCCGTCGGCGGCCTCCGCCGTGACGACCAGCCCTTGTCCCATCTTCGACACCCGCTGGTGGTGGTAGCAGGACACGCTCGCCTTCTGCGCTCCCGTCGTCCGCTCCAGGAGCGATCCGGGCAGCACGGCGACGGGGTGCACCACGTGGCGATGATCCAGGCCGATGCCGCCCATGTCCTGCTCCAGAGTGCCGCCGAGCACAGTGTTGAGGACGTGCAGCCCGCGGCAGACGGCCAGCAGCGGCAGCCCTGCGGCCAGGACCTGGCGAGCCACCTCCAGGTCGAAACCGTCCTGCTCGTCGTCCACGTCGTAGACGCTCCGGTGGGCTGTGCCCGCGCCGTAACGGTGGGGGGCGATGTCGCCGCCTCCGGGCAGCAGGACGGCGTCGAAGCGGGCCAGGCGGCCGGCGACCTCGTCCGGGTCGGCGACGCCGCCGGGGGCGTGCGGATGCAGCGAGACGGGCTCGCCTCCCGCTCTCCACACGGCCTCGACCAGCGCGCGGGCGTTCACCTCCGCGTGGTGGCGCAGCGCCGACGCCGAGGCGGAGAAGCGGGCGGGCATGGCGATCAGCGGTCTCACAGCTGGATCCACGTGGTCTTGAGCTCGGTGTACTTCTCCAGGGCATGGGCAGATTTGTCCCGGCCGCTGCCGGACTGCTTCATACCGCCGAACGGCACGGTCAGGTCGCCTTCCTCGTAACAGTTCACCCAGACCGTCCCTGCGCGCAGGGCGCGGGAGACCTGATGGGCGGTGGACAGGTCGCCCGTCCACAGTCCGGCGGCCAGGCCGTACTCGGTGGCATTGGCGAGCGTGACGGCCTCGTCCAGGTCATCGAAGGTGAGCACGGACAGCACAGGCCCGAAGATCTCCTCGCGGGCCAGCCGCATGCCGAGAACGACGTGATCGAACACGGTGGGTTCCAGGTAGCTGCCGGTCTGCCGACGCGCTCCACCCGTCAGCAGCCTGGCTCCCTCCTCGATGCCGGACTTGACGTGGCCGAGCACCCGTCCGAGGTGGGCCTCACCGACCAGCGGTCCCATCTCGGTCGCGGGATCCAGGGGGTCGCCCACGCGCAGCTCGCGCGCCCGGGTGACGAGGGCCTCGGTCACGCGGTCGGCGATGGAGGAGTGGACGAGCAGGCGGGAGGGCGCCGTGCACATCTCGCCCTGGTTGAAGAAGATGCCCCAGGCGGCGGTGGCCGCGGCCCGGTCCAGGTCGGGGGCATCAGGCAGGATGATGTTCGGGGATTTGCCGCCGAGCTCCAGCCAGACCCGTTTGAGATTGGAGTCGGCGGAGTAGCGCATGAAGTGACGGCCGACGGCCGTGGAGCCGGTGAACGCGAGCACGTCCACGTCGGGGTGCAGGCCGAGTGCCCGTCCGGCGGCCGGGCCGCCTGCGGCGACGACGTTTAACACGCCGGGCGGCAGGCCGGCCTGGGTGGCCAGCAGCCCGAGCGTCAGCGCCGAGAGCGGCGAACACTCCGACGGTTTGAGCACGACCGTGCAACCGGCCGCCAGGGCTGGGGCGACCTTCCACGAGGCGATGGTGAGTGGAAAGTTCCACGGCACGACAGCGCCCACCACGCCTGCGGGCTCTCGGGTGACGAGTGCGAGGGCGTCGGGAGCTGTGTGCGGGGACTCATCGGTGAGCTTGTCTGCGAGCTGGCCGTACCAGCGGAAGGTGGAGATGGCGGCGCGCAGCTCGATGCCGTAGGCGTCCTTGATGGGTTTGCCCATCTCCAGGCTGATGGTCAGCGCCAGGTCCGCACGCCGCTCCTCGATCAGGTCGGCGAGCCTGAGCAGCGCGCGGCCACGTTCCGCGGGCGCCAGACGCGGCCACGGCCCGTGGTCGAAGGCGCGGCGCGCGGCCGCGACGGCGGCGTCGACCTCGGCCTGCCCGGCGTCGGCGACCTCCGTCAGTACCTGCCCGTCGCGGGGCGAGACGACCTTGAAGGTCGTGCCCCCACCGGGCTCGTCGCCACCGTCGATGTGGTGCTGGGCAGGCAGGGCCAACCGCTCGGCGCGGGCGACCCAGTCCTCGGAGATCATTTCATTGCCCTTCCTGCTCCGTGGGGATGAGAGGGATCAGCCGCGCCGGGGAGAGCGGATGCCGCGGAACTCCCAGTCACCGCCGAGGGCGGTGGAGAGGACCTCCTCCGACTCGGTGGGCTGGGCGCCGAGGTCGGTACGGATCGCGGCCGGGCCGCTGACGACGCGGTTGGCGAGCCGTCCCAGTCCTTCGACCTCGACCTCGACCAGGTCACCCGGTCGCACGGGGCGGGAGTTGGCGGGAGTGCCGGACAGCAGCACGTCTCCCGGATAGAGGGTGATGGTGCGGGCGATGTCGGCGACGAGGTAGTGCATGTCCCACTCCATCTCGTCGGTGGAGCCGTCCTGGGCCAGAGTGCCGTTGACGTAGGTGCGCAGGTACTTGCCGCGGAAGTCCCATCCGGTGACCACGCCGGGGCCGAGCGGGCACAAGGTGTCGGAACCCTTGACCCGCAGCATGGACCCCGCGTCGGTGTCACGGAAATCGTGCAGGCCGAAGTCGTTGGCCACGGTGTATCCGGCGATGTACTCCCCCGCTTCCGTCGGGAGGACGTTGCGGCAGGTGCGGCCGATGACGATCGCCACCTCGCCCTCGTAGTTGAGCCACTTACAGCCCTCGGGACGCACGACCTCGCCCCGGTGGGCGTTGAGCGAGGACGTGGGCTTGTGGAAGTACGTCGGCGTGGCCGAAAGCTTGATCTGGAACTCCTCGACCCGGCTGCGGTGGTTGAGGTGCACCGCGATGATCTTCGTGGGGGTGACCGGCGGCAGATGGACCGCGTCGTCGGCCCTGACGCGCCGGCCGTCGCCAGCGAGGAGTTCGTCACCCTCGCGCACGGTCTCGACGACGGCGCCGTTGAGGAGGACGCGGCGGTGTTCAGGCATGGTCGTTCTCCTGTCGAGGCGCGGTCCAGCCGCGCGATGGACGGTCGAACCAGAGGTGGGCCTGGCCGGTGCCGATGGAGTTCTCGTACTCGCCGTACTGGCGGGCGGGCGCCGTGCACGCCTGCTCGCCGAGGGCGCCGATCATCATGAGGTAGTGGAAGAAGCGGGCCTCGGGCTTGTACGTCCAGAACTCGGGCATGGTCTCCAGCACCCGGTCGTGACGGCCCTGCTGGAACCAGGCGATGCGCTCCAGGTCGGCCGCCCGAGCCTCGGGGGTGAAGATGTGGCGCGGGTCGCCGGCCTCGTGGTCGCGCAGCTCGCGTAGCGGCCAGAAGGTGTGGGACAACGCGCCGGAGGCGATGAGCAGCACCTTGCGGCCAGGCGTGGCCGCGATGCCGTCGGCCAGAGCTCGGCCCAGGCGAAGGTGGTCCTCCATGTCGCCGGTCTGGCACACACCGATCGTCACCCACCGCTTGTCCGGCAGTCCCTCTCCGAGGAATTTCCACAAGTTGATGGTGGCGTAGTAGATCGGCAGATACTGGTCGTCGATCGGGGTGATCCAGGTGCCGTGCTTGTCGGCGAAGGCGGCCACGTTGTGGGCCAGTTCGGGGTCGCCGGGGAAGTCGTAGGACATGCGGCACATGCCGCGCGGCAGTTCCTCCGAGGTGAACAGCCCGGCGCGGCGCTGCTGCGCGGTGACCACGAACTCCACGGTGGTGGCCCAGTGCGAGTCGAGCACGACGACGGTGTCGTAGTCGAGGGTCTCGAAAACTTCCCTGCGCAGCTCGCGCAGCCCGGTGACGAGGGTGATCTCCTTGCCCTCGTTCAGCTCCAGGCGCGTCTGCTCGGGGAGGACGATGGTGGGGACGTGCGCGAGCAGGCCCGCCCCGACGATCTCACCCATGGTTCCATCCCTCCGGTGCGGTCACGGTGTTCTTCAGGTCGCAGTAGAAGTCGAAGCTCCAGTCGCCGCCCTCGCGGCCGACGCCGGACTCCCGGGAGCCGCCGAAGGGCGCCCGCAGATCGCGAACGAAGAAGCAGTTGATCCAGACCGTGCCGGCGACCAGGCGTTCGCTCACCCGCCGGGCACGGTCGCGGTCGCCGGTGGCGAGGGTGGCGGCCAGCCCGAACCGGGTGTCGTTGGCCAGCCTGACGGCCTCCTCCTCGGTGTCGAAGGTCTGCAGGGTCAGCACCGGGCCGAAGACCTCCTCCTGGACGATCTCGCTGTCCTGCGCCACGTCGGTGAGCAGCGTCGGCCGGTAGTAGAGGCCGCCGAGGTCGGTGTTGGGGCCGCCGCCGACGACGGCGCGCGCTCCGGCGGCCACCGCCCGTCGCACGAACCCGTCGATCTTCTCGATCTGCCGGGTATGGATGTTGGGGCCGATGTCGGTGACCTCGGCACGCGGGTCGCCCTGCCGCAGCTTGGCCGCCTTGGCGACGAGGCGTCGGGTGAATTCCTCTGCGATGGAGGTTTCCACGAGCAGCCGCGTCGCGGCCAGACAGACCTGACCGGCGTTGTCGTACTGCTCCACCGCCAGGTCCACGGCCAGATCGAGGTCGGCATCGGCGAATACCAGGAGCGGCGACTTGCCGCCCAGCTCGAAGCTGGCCGGGATGAGATTGCCGGCGGCGGATCGCGCGATGTTCTTGGCCGTCGGAACGGAGCCGGTGAAGCTGATCCGGCGCACGCCGGGATGGGCCACCAGCGCGGCGCCCACCTCCGCGCCGTACCCCTGCACGACGTTGAGGACGCCGGCGGGCAGCCCGGCCACGGCCGCGATGTCGGCCAGCAGCGAGGCGGTGAGCGGCGACCACTCGGACGGCTTGAGGACCACCGTGTTGCCCGCGGCGAGCGCGGGGGCGACCTTCCAGGTGGCCAGCATGAGCGGCGCGTTCCAGGGGGTGATCAGGACGCACGGCCCTGCGGGGTCCCAGGAGACGTGGTTGCTGTGACCACGGGTGGCGAAGTCCTCGTGCCCGATGTCTTCCAGCCGGTCGGCGAAGAAGCGGAGGTTGTGCGCCACTCGCGGCATCACGCCGCGGCGGTGGGAGCGCAGCAGCGCGCCGTTGTCGGTGGTCTCGACGATCGCCAGCTCCTCCAGGCGCTTCTCCACGCCCTCGGCGATCCCGCGGAGCAGGCGCGCCCGCTCGGCAGCCGGCGTGGCCGCCCAGCCGGGGAACGCCGCCTGGGCCGCGGCGACGGCCGCCTCGGCCTCCGTCCGCTCGCCACGGGCGACCTCGGCGAGGGTACGGCCATCGATGGGCGACTCATCGGTGAAGGTCGTGGCGGAGGCGACGCGGGCGCCGCCGATCCAGTGCCGGGTGTCGACGGGCACCCCGGCCACGGTCGCGACATGGCTCATGACTCGTCCTTCGCGATCTGCGGGGCCGGATCGAGGAGTCTGCCGCCGTCCCAGACGACGCCGACCTGGCGGTAGTAGGCGGCGATGGGCTCGCGGATCTCCAGCCTGGCCAGTTCCTCGGTGGGGGCCTCGAACAGCTCCAACTCGGCGTCAGCGCGCCAGGGTGTGCCACCTTCGAAGGCGGCGGCTCCCGACTCGATCAACTCGTCGAGGGCGAGCCCGCCGTCCTTCCCGATGGCGGGCAACCTGCGGTGGTGCGCCATCGGGTGGCCGTTGACAAAGCCGTTGTGCTGCGTCGGCTCGCGCAGCGTCACGACGGCGTGGGCCAGCCTGCGATCGGCGGCGGCGAGCGTCGCGCCGAACCGCGCGCCCGCCTCGATCCGCGGCGCGGGACCGTACGGGTGGGGCCGCGTCAGGTGGATGGAGCCGAGCTTCTTGGGATAGCCCTGATGGACGCCGCGCGCGACGGCGAAGTCCTTGTCCACCCAGATGTAGACGCAGCGTGAGTACGTGCGCCCCAGGTAGGAGCAGCGCACGACCGCGAACGCCTCCTTGTACTGGGCACGTACCGGGTCGAGCAGTTCTTCGCCGGAGGCCGCGCAGGACTGCCAGTCCGCCCAGATGAGCGCGACGGCGCCTGGGTCCTCGGGGGCGAGCTCCAGCGGCTCGGGCAGCAGCTCACGGACCCGGGCCGGGTCGGTCCGGTATTCGACGGTGAGCATGTCGCCGGAGTAGTGCCACGGCGGTGCGGGGATCAGCGAGGACCGGCCGGTGGCCGTCCGCGGGTACCAGAACCCTGTAGTCATAGCGGTGCGATTCCTTAGGCGGTGAAAGCCGGCTGCTTGAGCAGGGCGGATCGGTGGCGGGCGGCCGCGGCGGTGACGGCGGGGCCGCCCAGGGCGACGACCCCGACCAGCCGCCCGCCGCGGTGGTAGCCGACGACGAAGTCACCGGCCGCCTCGCCCTCCAGCACGCGGACGTCGTCGAGACCGAGTGCGGGGGCGCCGAAGCACTGCAGGCGGAAGTCGTGGTGGTCACTCCAGAAACTGGGCAGCGGCGCGAACGGCTCGGGATCGGGCTCGGTGCCGGCGAGGTGCGCGGCCAACGTTCTGGCGGCCCGCTTGGCGCTGTCGCCTGCAATCGACCAGTGCTCGACCCGGCGCGGGACACCGTCGTAGCGAGCGTTGGGGAACCGGGCCACGTCACCGACCGCCACCAGATACGGCAGGCCGCCCGCCCGCAGCAGCCCGTCGGTGCGCACGCCGTCGTCGAGGTCCAGCCCGTTGCCCGCAAGCCAGTCGGTGTTGGGCACAGATCCCACCGCTTCGACCACCACGTCGGCGTTCAGCCGGCGCCCGTCGGCCAGGACGACGCCGCGGTCGTCGAAGGCGGTCACGGCGGTACCGAGGGCGAAGCGCACGCCATGCCACTCGTGCCTGCGCAGCAGTTCGCGCGCCGTCAGCTCGCCCAAGGGGCGCAGCATGGGCAGCGGCTCGGGGTCGACCACGGTCACCTCGGCGGCGCCGAGCGCGACGGCCGTGGCGGCGACCTCGCACCCGATGAACCCCGCGCCGGCCACGACGACCCGCACACCCGGGCGGGTCAGCTCGGCGCGCAGGACCCGGGCGTCGGCCAGGGTGCGCAGCGTGCGGCGGCGGGCGGCAAGGCCGGGGCAGCGCAGTCGCCGCGGTCGTACGCCGGTCGCGACGACCAGGCCGTCGAAGGTGAGCTCCGAGCCGTCGGCCAGTCCGACAACGCGCCGGCCGACATCGGCGGAGACCACCGCCGTGCCGAGAACCCACTTCACGTCGGCGACGCTGGCCCGCGGCCGGAACGCCAGCGAGTCGAAGGACTGCCTGCCTGCCAGCACCTCCTTGGACAGGGGCGGCCGGTTGTAGGGCATCCGCGGCTCCTCTCCAACCACCGTGATCAGACCGGTATAGCCGGCCGCGCGCAGCTGCTCGGCGGCGCGCAGGCCCCCCATCGAGGCTCCGGCCACGATCACATTCCGCGACACGTCAGTCCTCAAGGGTGATGGCCTGCAGTGGGCAGACGTCGGCGGCGTCCTCGACATCGGCGCGCAGTGA
Organism: Nonomuraea longispora; assembly: GCF_004348345.1. Taxonomy (GTDB): domain Bacteria; phylum Actinomycetota; class Actinomycetes; order Streptosporangiales; family Streptosporangiaceae; genus Nonomuraea; species Nonomuraea longispora. The sequence continues at coordinate 94,061 of NZ_SMJZ01000004.1, read as the reverse complement.
CTCGTCCGGGCCGGAGACGTACGCCAGGCGCCCGGCTTCGTCGAGCCGGAAGACGTCAGGAGCGGCGAAAACGCACTGCCCGTGGTCCTGGCACTTGTTCGTGTCGACGACGACCTTCATGGGCCACACCTCCTAACTCGTTTGGATCCAAACAACATAGATAGACGCCCACGCCAGGTCAAGAGGCGTGAGTGCGGAAAATGGTGCGGTCGACCCCTTGCGGGGCGGGCTGCCCCACCATATCGTTTGACTTCAAACGAAGCTAGAGGCCATCTTGCCGTGCCTCCACCGCCCGCCCGAGGGGACGCCGATGAGCGAAACGATTCCCGTCCACGAACACCTGGCACGGCTGACCGCCGGGGACATCGACGTGGTCCGGGTGGTCTACCCCGACCTCATCGGCACCGATCGCGCCCGGGACGTCCTGGTGGATCAGCTGAGCGGAGCCTGCGAGCACGGTCTGGCCTTCTGCCGCGCCGTCTACCACACCAGCCCCCAGGGAGATGTGGTCCCGGTCGAGGGCGGCCTGGACCGGGGGCTGCCCGACATCTCGGTCCGGCCGGACCTGAGCACGCTCAGGCCACTGCCCTGGGAGCCGGGCGTCGCCTGGTGTCTTGGCGAGGTCGTCGATCCGTCCGACGGAGGCCTGGTTCCCGAATCGCCGCGCGACCTGCTGCGGGCCGTGCTCAACCGGTACACCGAACAGGGACTCGTCCCCGTGGTCGGCCCCGAGCTGGAGTACTTCCTGTGCGAACCCAGCCCCACCGCGCCGAACGGCTGGCGGCGCTACGCCGAAACCCCCGGCAACGTCTACACGGCGGGACGGCGCGGCGACCCCGACGCGCACCTCCTGCGCACGCTGCGCCACCTGCGCGATCTCGGCCTGGGCGTGAGCATGGGCAACCACGAGTTCAGCAGCGGCCAGTTCGAGATCAACCTCGTGCACTCCAGCGCCCTGGACGCCGCCGACCGGACCTTCCTGTTCAAGGCGGCGGTCAAGGAACTGGCCCGCGCCGAAGGACGCATGGCCACCTTCATGGCCAAGCCGTTCAACGACGAAGGCGGCTCCGGCTTCCATCTCCACCTGTCCTGCACCGCCGGCGAGGACGGCCCGAACATCTTCGACGACCCCTCCGCGCCGCACGGGCTGTCGACCACCGCCCGCCACGCCATCGCGGGTGTCCTGGCGCACGCCTCGGCACTGGCGGCGCTGGCCAACCCGACCATCAACTCCTACAAGCGCTTCGGCCCCGACACCCTGGCGCCCTGGCTGATCGACTGGGGCCTGGACAACCGCAGCGCCATGCTGCGCATCCCACCCGAACGCGGCCCCGGCACCCGCTTCGAACTCCGGCTCGGCGACCCCAGCGCCAACCCGTACCTGCTGCTGGCCGGCACCCTCGCCGCCGCGCTGCTGGGCATACGCGATGGGCAGGAGCCACCGGCCCCGCTGGAGGGCTATGGCTACGACACCTCCCGCGCCGCGATCCTGCCGATGACACTCGCCGACGCGCTGGACGCCTTCGAGACCGACGGCGAGCTGATCGACCTGCTCGGCAAGGGCTTCGCCGCCTCCTACCTCGCCTACAAACGCAACGAGCTCGAGCGCTTCCATCGGCACGTCACCGACTGGGAGTTCACCGAATACGCCTTCCACCTGTGACGCCGAGGAGAACCGACATGATCCCCGACCCCCTGCCCCTGGACGAGGTCGATCTCGCCGATCCCGGCAGGTTCACCGACGGCGTGACACCGTGGCGCATGTTCCGCACCCTGCACCTGGAAGACCCCGTGCGCTGGCAGCCGGAGCCCGCGCCCAACGCCGGATTCTGGGCCCTCACCCGGCATGAGGACATCGCTCGCGTCGACCGCGATCCCGAGACGTTCACCTCCACCAAGTTCGTCAACCTGGAAGAGGTCGACGACGACCAGATCAAGCGCCGCGCCTCCATCCTGGAGCTCGACGGCGTGCGCCACCGCGCCCTGCGCGGGCTGCTGCAGCGCCAGTTCGGCGCCTCCGTCATCGGCGAGTACGCCGACTTCCTGCGCGGCCTGACCGCCACCACCCTGGACGCCGCCTTCGCCAAGGGCTCCTTCGACTTCGTCGCCGAGGTCTCCGCGGACTTCCCCATCAACGTGCTGGCCCGCCTGCTCGACGTGCCCGAGGACGACACCAAGCAGCTCATCGACTGGGGAAACCGCATCATCGGCAACACCGACCCCGACTACGCCGATGTGCTGCTGGGCAGCGAGGAGAGCGAGCAGTACAAACATCTGCCCTTCCGCTCCCCCGCCACCCTCGAGGTCTTCGAGTACGGCCGGGCCCTGGCCGGCCGGCGCCGCGACGGCGCCGGCACCGACCTGGTCTCCAGGCTCGTCAACGAGACCCCACGCGACGGCATCCCCCTGTCGGACCAGGACTTCGACAACTACTTCCTCCTGCTCGTGGTCGCCGGCAACGAGACCACCCGGCACGCCATCACGCACACCATGCTGGCTCTGATCGAGAACCCTGATCAGCTCGACCTGCTGCGCTGCGACCCCTCGCTGATCCCCGGCGCGGTCGAGGAGTTCCTGCGCTGGGCCTCGCCGGTCTATCACTTCCGCCGTACGGCCACCCGGGACGTGGAACTCGGCGGCAAGCGGATCAAGGAGGGCGACAAGGTCGTGATGTGGTTCGCCGCGGGCAACCGGGACGAGGGCGCCTTCGTGGATCCGTATCGCTTCGACGTCACCCGTACCAAGAACGACCACCTCACCTTCGGCAAGGGCAGCCCGCACCTGTGCCTGGGAAATCTGCTGGCCCGCACCGAGATCCGCATCATGTTCGAGGAGCTCATCCCCCGCCTCGCCGACATCCGCCTCGCCGGCGAGGTGCCGCGCGTCCGCTCCAACTTCGTCAACGGCATCAAGCGACTCCCCGTGGACGTCACCCTGGCCTGACCGATCGGCATCACGACCGCTCCCGCACGCCGTGAGCGGGATCCGAGCTGCCCTCGCAGCGGCTCATCCTGGCAGAAACCCAGGAATTCGTTTCGGCCCAAACATCTTGACAGGTCGTTTAGGCCCGAACATTCTTTTGGGCACGCGCCGAGCGAGTCGTCTTCCGCTCCGGCCCGAGTCGAGCCCCCTTCGAAGGGACCCCCCATGAGTTCCCCTGTGAACCGTCGTAAATTCTTCAGAGACGCTGCCGCGGTGTCGGCCGGCGCGGCGTTGGCCGGAGCGCTGCCCGCCTCTCCCGCCCTCGCCCATGGACCGGGCAAGGGACCCGCGGACTTGATCATCCACAACGGACGCGTCGTGGTCATGGACCGGCGCATGCGCATCGCCCAGGCCGTGGCCATCCGCGGCGGGGTGGTGATCGGGGTCGGTAACGACAGGGACATGCTGAAGCTGTCCGGCCGGCGTACGCAGTCCGTCGACGCCGGCGGCGGCACTGTGCTCCCCGGCATCAACGACTCGCACGTCCACCTGAACGGGCTGGGCTTCGACCTCCCGCCGTTCAACATCAACGTGGACACTGCGACGCTCGAGGAGCTGGTCGGCCTGGTCGCCGCGGCCGCCGCCGGGGCGACCAGCCCCGGCTCCTGGATCCGCGGTGGCGGCTGGAACGAGAACCGGTTGCCGCGCGCGCCCCGCAGGACGGATCTCGACCCTGTCTCGGGGGACCATCCGGTCATCCTGCGCGACTTCTCCGGGCACATGCTCGCGGTGAACTCCAAGGTGCTCCACTTGGCCGGCATCGACCGGGACACCGTGCCGCCGCCCGGCGGCGTCATCGAGAAGGACGATGCGGGCGAGCCCACCGGCGTGCTGCGCGAGGGCGCGCAGGGCCTGGTCCAGGCCATCGTCCCGCCGTTCACCCCGGAGGAGACCGAGAACGCGATCAAGACCGGGATCAGGCTGCTGCACGCCCAGGGCATCACCAGCATGACCGACCCCGGAATCGGCTACTCCCAGTTGGACCTCTACCGGCGCATGTCCTTGGAGGGCGCGCTCGCCATGCGGATGACCGTGCTGATCACCGGCGGCCGGTCCCCCGAGGAGGTACGCGACACGCTGGCCGCGTTCCAGCAGCCGCGGGGGGTCGATCCACGACTGCTGCGGGTCGCCGGCTGCAAGCTCATCATCGACGGGGTGCCGACCGCGGCCCAGACCGCCTGGCTGCACGAGCCCTACGTGGACGGCCGCAACGGCGCACCGGTCATCGCCGGCGCCACGATCGAGGAGGCGGTCGCCAACATCCATGAAATGATCAAGCTTGTCCACGACTCGCGCCTGCAGGTGGGCACGCACGCCACGGGCGACGCCGGGATCGACGCCGTCGTCTCTGCCTACCTGGCCGCCATGCGCGGCAACCGGCGCTTCCACGACCCGCGTCACTACGTGATCCACGGGGACCTGACGCCGGTCGGCACGCTACGCACGATGGCCCGCAACGGCATCGGCGCCAACATGAACGCGACGATCAAGTACCTGCTGGGCCGGACGCTGGACGCCAACCTCGGCCCCGAGCGCACCGACTACCAGTGGCCTTACCGGACCGCCCTCGACCTGGGCGTGAAGGTGACCAGCGCGTCGGACGCGCCGGTGACCCCGCCGAGCTGGCGGCAGGGTGTGCAGTCGGCGGTGCTGCGCGAGGGCCGCTTCGGCGGCGTCGCCGGTGAGGCGGAGCGCATCAGCGTCGAGGAGGCGCTGGTCAGCTACACCAGGACCTCCGCCTGGCAGGACCGCGCCGAGCGCTGGAAGGGCACGCTCGCGGTCGGCATGGCCGGCGACGTGTGCGTCTTGGCCGGCGACGTCCTGGACGGCGACCCGCACACGATCGTCGACATGCCCATCGCGGCCACCGTCCTGGACGGCACCGTGGTCTACGACGGGACCAGCTCCGACGCCGCCGTGGTCGAGGCCATGACGCCCGCGGCGATCGAGCGGCGTAACGCCTACGGCGCCGCCTGCATGCAGGCCGGTCTCTGCTGCTGCCAACGTCACTGACGCACCGTCCCGCAGAGAGGGTCTGGTATGGAGAACAAGGAACCGGTGGCCGATGAGGGTCACCTGGCACGGAACCGGCTCGGGATCGCGGGCGTCGTCTTCTTCGTCGTAGCCGCGGCCGCGCCCCTGGTCGGCATGACGGGGGCGGTCCCGATGGCGATCGTCCTGGGCAGCGGCGCCGGAGCACCCGGTGCCTACCTGGTGGTCGGGCTCATCCTGCTGGTCTTCAGCGTCGGCTACTCCGCCATGAGCCACCGGGTCACGAACACCGGCGCCTTCTTCGCGTACGTCGGACGCGGTCTCGGGGTCGCGCCGGGCGTGGGATCGGCCTATGTGTCGCTGCTCGCCTACCTCACGATCCAGCTGGCCGTCTTCGGTTTCTTCGGTGCCGTCATGACCGGCCAGATGAACGCCACACTGGGCATCGACCTGGCTTGGTGGGTGTGGGCGCTGATCGCCTGGGCGGCGGTGACCGGCCTGTCGGCGCTGAGCGTGGACGTCGGCGCCAAGGTCCTCGGCGTGCTCATGGTGCTCGAGGTCCTGTCACTCGCCCTGGTGGCGGCGGCGGTGCTGCTCAGCGGCGGAGGCCCGGACGGCCTGTCGCCCGGCTCGTCGTTCTCGCCGTCGAGCATCTTCGCCGGCGGGTTCGCCGGCTCGGCCGGCATCGCGCTCACCTTCGCCTTCGCCTCGTACATCGGCTTCGAGGCGACCGCCATCTACGGCGAGGAGACCAGGGACCCTAAGCGGGCGGTCCCGCTCGCCACGTACTTCTCGGTCGCCCTGATCGCGCTGCTGTTCGCCTTCACCTCGTGGGCGGTGGTCAGTGGCCTCGGCTCCGCCGGGGTCGTCGATCGGGTCGTGGAGATCTCGACGGTGGACGGCACGCCGCTGGCCGACCCCGCCGCAGTTCTGTTCGCGGTCGCCGAGGAGTACGTCGGCGGCTGGCTGGCGACGCTAATGAGCTGGCTGGTCCTCTCCAGCCTCTTCGCCGGCATCCTCGCCTTCCAGAACAGCGCTGCCCGCTACGTCTTCTCGATGGCGCGGGCCGGGGTGCTGCCCGGCGCGCTCGGCCGGGTGAACGGGCGCGGCGCCCCGGCGCTGGGCACGGCCGCCATCTCCGTGATCTCACTGGTCGTCATTGTGCTGTTCCTCGTCGCCGGCCTGGACCCCGTCGTGCATCTGTTCACCTGGTTCAGCGCCCTCGCGGTGCTGGCGATCGTGCTGGTCGAGATCCTGGTCTCGATCGCTGTGATCGCCTACTTCCGCCGGGAGGGCGGCGGAAGCGGGTGGAGCACGCTGGTCGCTCCCATCGCCGCCATCGCCGGCCTCGTGTTCGGGATGTACCTGCTGGTGTCACGCTTCGGCCTGCTGGCCGGCACCGCCACGGAGGGCGTCGATCCCACCACCCAGTCGTGGGGCCTGTCCGGGCTCGGCTGGTTCCTGGTCGCCCTGCCCTTCTTCGTCCTCGCCGCGGGAACGGCGGTGGGCGCCGTACGGCGCGACAGAGAGAACAGCCAGGCCATATCCGACCTGGTGCGGTGAAACCCGAAGGGGGCGGCTCGCAGGAACCGCCCCCTGTCATGAAAGGACATCCAGATGGCTGGTCCCCGCATGCAACTTGTCCTTTCCGAGAACTGGACGATGACCGGCGGCAAGGTCGACCTACCCCTGGTGATCCGCTGGGCGCGCGAGGCGGAGGACGCCGGATTCGACTCGGTGATGATCAGTGAGCACATCGTGCTGGGCCCGGATGCCTGCGCCAACGGCGTCATGGGCAATCCCCGGGACTACGCGCTGCCCGGCAACCAGGACCCGTGCATGCCCTGGCCGAACTCCCTGCTCATGCTCGCCTCGATCGCCTCCGTCACCGAGCGGGTGGGGCTGGCCGCGTCCGCGGTGATCGCTCCGCTCCGCCATCCGCTCCTGCTCGCCCGCGAGCTGGGCACCCTGGACCTCCTGTCGGAAGGCCGGCTGACCGTGCTGCCGAACGTCAGCTGGAGCCGGGACGAGTACACCGCGCTGGGTGTGCCGTTCTCCCGGCGCGGACGCATGCTCGACGAGCACCTGGAGGTCTGGCGTCGCCTGTGGGACCCGTCGCCCGCCTCCTACAAGGGCGAGTTCTTCTCTTTCGAAGACGTCTACTTCGAACCCAAGGCATACCGGCCGGAAGGTCCCCGGCTGTGCTTCGGCGGAGCCGGCATGCACGACGGGATGGTGCGCCGCATCGTGCGGCACGGCCATGCCTTCAACCCCCTCGGCCGCCCGACCCCGGACGAGATGCGCCGCCTCGCCGAGGCCATGACCGCCGCCGGACGCGATCTTGCCGAGCTCGAGATGGTCGGCGGCATCCGGGCGGTCTTCCCCGACGACCGGTCCTGCGGCGACTTGGCCCAGGCCCTCGAATCCATCCCCGAGCAGATGTCCCTGGGCTTCACCACCTTCTGCATCAAGCCCTCCCAGTTCACCGACGACCCCAACGGGGTGACTGCCTTCTGCCGCGAGGTGATGCGCCGCATCGAATCGACAATGCGATGATGAAATGGTTCTGGCGAACGATATAACTCGAACCGTGAGTGTCCTGAGAGATCTTGATGGATGAGTCGGCATGAGCCGACTCATCCTCTTGTTGCGGAGTGGCCGGGGCGCAGGTCCAGATGCCACTGGTGTGCGCGAGCGCAAGGTTGATGGGTCGCGTCCTCGGAGCGGTGTAGAGAGCTCGACGAGGTAGGGGCCGTGGCCGAGGAGATGATCGCGCTGGCGCGTCAGTGCCACGACGATGCTCTGGCCGACGGCGTGGCCGCCTACCGCGACACCGTGGCGCCGGCGGCTCGCCAGGCCGCCGGTCTGCACGCCGACCTGGCCATCGCGGCCACCAGGGTGCGGTGAACGAGGCCCTCGCCGAACCCGGCGGGGGCCTTTCCCGTGCCCGAAGGAACACGAGCTGCAGACGCTGGAGGCGCCGATGACCACCTCGAACAGCACCAGCCCGGTCGAGACCGTCGACCTGCACGAGCACCTGGCCGCCCTGTGCCAGGCCCTGGCCCGCGGCGAGCGCCCGCGGCCGGCGCCCTGCTGGGCCTGCCGCCCCTGGAGGACGATGTGCGGGTGGACATCGCCGGCGCCGCAGCCGTGGCCGGCGCCGCGCCCAAGACCATCACCGGATGGCTGGCCCGAGCGCCAGCTCGCAGGCCGCGTGAAACTGCGGGCTGTCGGCGGCCTGGCCGGGGGCAGGACAAGGACAGTGGACCCTGCCGGTCGGCCTGCCTTGAGAGCGGCTCGGTTGGGCCGCCTTCAGCCGCACCTTGCTGGCCGGGGTGGAGTCCACGCTGACCACTCTTCAAGGTCCGCCTGCCCGCGGGCGGCGGCCTCGGTGATCACGTGCCGCATCAGGTACTGGAAGACCCTGTCGTCGGGCAGGATCGGAACCTGTCGTAGACGCGAATCACCGCCCGTGCTCGGCGGGCAGATCACGCAAATGAGCAGTGCGCTCTGGAGTGGACCGTCGTCAGCCGGAGGGCTTGTCCAGTAGGGGGACCAGCGTGCGGTCGCCAACGCGGGTCATCAGGATGAGCGGCTTGACCGCTGCCCCGACCAGCGCCGAGAGCACCGGCTTGCCGGCGGCCTGGGCCAGTCCCGGGCCCAGTGCCGCCATCACGGCCGTCAGTGCGGGCAGCGGCCGTATCCACATCGTGATCTCGGCTATGAGGGCCTCGTCGTTCAGGCGCAGCAGTGTGCTCTCCTCCAGTTCCTGGCCGTTCAGATGGGCGGAGGAGGCGAGCATGCGGGTCCGCTCGTCGCCGACGTCGGTGTGGTAGCGCAGGCCGCCCAGAACGTTCAGGGCGACGCCGAACAGCTCGCGCATCTGCCGGTGTCCGGCGAACCGTGCGCGGGCGCTGAGGGGAGAGTGAAAGACCACGTCGGGAGCGAGGGTGGCGATCAGCGCGTCGAGGTCCTTGGCCTCGCCCGCCTCGCGGTAACGCAGGCTGGTCGACTCGGCTCGGGCAACGGGCATGACAACCTCCACAGTGAGTACGGATTCTGAACTTAAGAGGGTAGATTCAGAAAAGCAACTGACTAGGCTGAGGGTTATGAACCGTTTCGCCGAGATGCACTGCTCCATCGCCCAGGCAGCCGGTGTGGTCGCTGAGCCGTGGTCGCCGCTGATTCTGCGCGACCTCTATCTTGGGCTGCGCAGGTTCGACGACCTCGCCAGGGACCTCGGCATCTCGCGCAACCTGCTCGCCCAGCGGTTGGGGCGCCTGACTGCGGCGGGTGTGGTGGAGAAGGTCGTCTACCAGGAGCGACCCGTGCGCCACGAGTACCACCTGACCGAGGCCGGTCGCGACATCGTGCCCGCGCTGATGACCCTGATGGCATGGGGGGACCGATGGGCCACCCCGCCGGGCGGACCGCCCGCGCTGCTGGTGCACTCGTGCGGGCGGCCGTTCAGCCCGGTGGTCACCTGCCCACACTGCGGCGGCTCGGTGGACGCCGACTCGGTGAGTGTGCTGCCCGGACCGGGAGCCGCGCCCGGACCGGGCACCTGGGTCCTGGCGGGGGCCCAAGAGGTCTAGCTCTACGACGGTTGCCAATCCGCGTCCCAGAGTGTGACGTCCGACTCGGTCACTGGTAGCAACGCCCGCACCGATCACCTTCGCCATGTCATCGCTCCCATCAACTCGTCCTGTCAGCCCCTTGAGTCTTTCCAGGAGCGAGATGTGACATCTCACCCCGTGGATTTGTCCGGGATGGAGGCGAGCTTGCCGGGGTTGCTGACGACATAGATGTCGCGTACCTGCTCGCCGTCCTCGGCAAGGGTCACCTCGGGTGCGAGCATCTCCATCAGGATCGGCGGAGTTCCAGCGCCAGGTGGCGATGATCAAGCTGGTCATGAACTGGGATCAGGACGCGTGGGCATGGCGGAATCGGCTCAGCAGCTCGCGCGCCGAGCACGCCACCGAGGTGATCAACACCCTGTTCGGGGCCGCCCGCGTGTACGGCACCACCGTCACGGTGCAGGTAGTACCCGCAGAGCGGCCGGACGGGGCCGCCGTATCCGGCGAGGAACCGATCGATCGTTCGACGCTGACCACGCTGGAGGACCCGCATGATGTTCCGGCGCAAGAAGAAGGTCATCGATGGCGTGGTCGTCGGCAAGTGGGAACGGCGCATCCTTACCCCCCTGATCCTTTGCTCCGCCTGAGGGACTCTCGTGGGGGCAACTCCCTGGAGGCATGGACAGCGTCGCCATGCTGGAGACGGCGGGCTGGAAGGAGACCGAGGGCCCGAGGGGCTGTCGACGGCACTGCGTGCGCCCCTTGCACCGTGCCCGTTTATGGCGGTTTGACGCCCAGTTATGCATTCCGCCTGCATGATCATGCAGGCGGTTTCGGTGCACCGTCCGCAACGCCCAGGACCGTCCTGGACGACGCCGGTGCGCGCGGGCGGGCCCCCGCCGCCCCCCGCGTGAGGACGCGGCCTGCGGTTCAAGGCGGCGTCGATCAGTGGAGGCTGCCCGGAACCGGCGACCCGCCCCACCACCCCGCGCCACGCGGCGTCGCGCCCCACGCTGACGATCCTTTTCTTCCGGGGAGTCCGGGGTTGGGGAACCTGCGGACAACCCTGGCGGTACCCGCGAGCAACTTAGCTGGACGCTTCGGCGGTCGTTCTTTGCGCGCAGTCCACCCCGCGAGCCCAGTTGCGGCCAACTGCACGTGACGCTGGGAGGCACAATCGTCCGCACCTGGAACTCGCCTGAGGCGGCACGTCGGCGGGCGACGTCAAGACACGACCCGTCCGTCGGCCGCGACGAGCACGTCGACCTCGGAGCCGTCGTCCCGGGTCACCTCGATCTCCCAGGCGGCACCGCGGTCGTCCTCCGGACCGGACCACGTCACGCGCCCCTCACCGACCCAGGCCAGCGCGATCTCCTCGGCCTCCGACTGAGTGACGCGGGACGGGTCCGCCGGCGTGGGCAGAATCTCCGCCTCGGGGGTGGCCCGCGGGCTGACCAGGCGTTCGACCTGCTTGACGACCCGTCCGTCGGCCGCGACGAGCACGTCGACCTCGGAGCCGTCGTCCCGGGTCACCTCGATCTCCCAGGCGGCACCGCGGTCGTCCTCCGGACCGGACCACGTCACGCGCCCCTCACCGACCGCGTCCAGCGCGGTCCGCTCGGCATCCTGGAGCGTCACCGTCGCACCGGGCGCCTCCTCCCCAGGAGAGCTCTCGGCGGTCGCAGTAGGCGACGTCGTCTCCGCCTGCGCCGTCTCTGCGGGCGTCGGCGAGTCGTCCGGCGCGGCCGCTCTGTCGCCGGTGCAGGCGGACAGCGTCAGGGCGGTGGGCAGGAACAGCGCCGCGGCCGCGGCCCTGCGGCCACCGGGGCGGGCGAGGCTGCGAGGAACGGCCATAACGATTACCTCTTCCGACCGCGCTCCTCCTGGATCGGCCGAAGGCATCGCCGCGCGGTCCTGGCGGCACCAACCTGCCGGACATCCCCAGGTTATACCGGTCAAGGCGCGGACTCGCGGGGACCCCACCCGGCGACCACCTCCAAGGTCCCGCCCTGGAGCGGCCAGCCTTCGCCAAGGTCGCAGCCGCCGCACACCCGGCGACACCCTGACGGTCTCGGAGCTGTTCCGGCAGTGCCGCGACCTGATCGACATCCACGCCGTACACGACTGGTGCCAAGCCCGATGCTCCGCCGTCCGGTGTGACGCGGTCGAGCGCGACCATGCCTGCCGTCGCAGTCGCTTGCCTTCGCTCATGGACGCATGGTCCTTCCGGCCCGAGGAGTCGGAGACGTGTTTGCGGGCGTGGCCGTGGCTCTATGCGGGCATGCGAAGCTCGCGGCGTACGCGGTGGCGGAACTGGCGCACGCTGGTCTCTGTGTCCCAGGCCACCGGTGCTGGGCGTGGTGAGGGCTGCGGCGGCGAAGGCCAGGCGGCCGAACGCGCGGCGGTTCCACCATCACCGTGCCGGAGGTCCGGCCCTGCGGTCACGTTCGTCGCTGCCGGGCCTCGGCCGTCAACTATGCCTGTCGTGAAAGCCGGGTACACGCGAGAGGCGTTAGCCCAAGTCAACGCTTCTCGCGTGTACCCGCCGGCTGGAGTGGCGGTACCCGCGGCCGCATGATCGGCTCGCAGGGAGCGGGCGTGCTGCTGGAGGTTACTCGACGAAGTCGCTGGCGTGGTCCCGGGCCCAGGTGGCGAACGTGCGCGCAGGGTGGCCGGTGACTTGTTCGACGGTATCGGTGAGAGGCACCGGGCGGCCGTCATAGGCGTGCCAGCAGTCGAGCAGGGCGTCCGCGTAGGGCCCAGGAATGTAATGGGCCATTTCCTGCTTCCATGCCTCGCGGGTGACGTGGTTGACGATGATCGACCGGCCGATGGTCTCGGAGAGTTGGTCGATCTGTTCGCTGAAGGTAAGGGTTTGCGGGCCGGTCAGGTGGAGGTGCCGCCCTTGGTGGCGTGGGTCGGTGAGCACCGTGAAGGCCGCCTCGGCGATGTCCCGTTCGTCGATGGGGTCAGTGTAGGAGCCCGGGTAGGGCAGGCTCACCGGGCGGCCGGCCTTGATCGGCCAGGCCCAGGCTCCCGCGTTGGCGGCGAAGGAGCCGGGGCGCAGGAACGTGGTGGTGAGCGGCGAGCTCAGCAGGGCGGTCTCGACGTCGAGATGAGATTTGGCCAGCGGGTCGTCGGCCGCGTTGGGTTCCAGGACGCCGGCGGAAGACAGCAGGACCACGTGCTCGACGCCCGCTGTAGCGGCGGCGTCGATGAACTCGGCGATGTGCGACGCCTCGGCGTACAAGAAGACCTCGCTGACCCCGCAGAGAGCGGCCGGGAAGGTGACCGGGTTCCTGAGGTTGCAGGTGACGGCTGCGGCGCCCTCGGGGACGTGGAGTTCGCCGGGGTTGCTGGAGGCGACGCGCACGGGGTGACCGGCCCGCTGCAGCAGGGTGAGCAGCTGGGTGGCGACCGCGCCGCGGCCTCCGGTGACAAGAATCATGGAAAACTCCTTGGGATGGTATGGATGGGGTTCGGATCGGCCGAGGGAGGCATGGGGAGGACCCCCGGTCCGGCGTTGGCCTTTCAGCGCCGTGTGAGGCTCAGTGGAGGTGGGCACCGCGGCGGGGAAGAAGCGGGATGCTCATCGCACAGGCCACGGTGATAGCCAAGGTGAGCAGTAGGCACGGCAGAACGCCGCTGGACGGACCGCTCGGCGTGGCGGTGGCGAGGTAGACGGTCGACACGACGGCGGAGCCGGCTGCGTTGACGATCTGCTGCACCGCGTTGAGGACTCCGCTGGCGCTGCCGGCCTGGGCGGGATTCACATCGCCAAGGGCGACCGCGAACACCGCACCAAAGCAACAGCCCATACCGAGCCCGGCCACGAACAGGGGAACGGAGATCAGCGGCACCGGGTGGCGCTCTACGCCAATCACGATGGTCATGCCAATGATGCCCAAGGCGAACAGCAGCACGCCGATCGAAATCACACCGCGACCGTGGGAGACGACGCGGCTTCTGGCCGTGAAGGAGGCGGCGATGATCCCGACGGATACCGGTGCGGTGACCAGGGCGGCGTGGAACGGGCTCAGGCTCAGACGTTGCTGCAGGTAGAGCGTCGTCACGTACATGGTGCCCGTGACGGTGCTGAAGAACAGCGCGCCGAAGACCAGACCGGCCACGAAGCCGCGGTTGGTGAACAGTGATCGTTCCAGCAGGGGGCGCCTGGTGCGCGCCTGCTGCCATCCGAACGCGGCCAGCACGACGGTGCCGGCCGTAGTCGCGGTGACGGCGCGGTCCGTCCACTCGCTTGCGCCGCCATCGATCAGTCCGGCGAGCAGCAGTCCGAGGCCCGCCATCAGGGTCAAGGCCGCACCAGGACGGATACGGATCGAGGCGTCGCTGTCGAAGGGCGGGATCGCCTTCCGACCCACCACGAGTATCAGGACGCCGAGCAGAACGTCGAGGAGGAAGACCGATCGCCAGGACAGGCCGAACGGATCGGCCTCGATCAGCAGTCCGGCGACCACGGGCCCGCTGATCGAAGACACCGCGATCAAGGGGCCGAACAGGCCGAACACCGTGCCCATCGACTCACGGGGGATCACCCGCATCAGCAGAATGAATCCCTGAGGGATCAGCAGGCCGCCGAACACGCCCTGGCCGGTACGGGAAGCCACGAGGACGAACGACGTGGTGGCCACGGCGGCCGTGAGTGAGCACAGGGTGAATCCGGCCAACCCGATGAGGAACAGCCGTCGGCAACCGAACCGGTCTCCCAGTCGGCCGCCGACAATCATCAGGGAGCCCATCGCGAGCGTGTAGCTCGCGCCGAGCCAGGGAACCAGGGACGATGAGGCGCCGAGTTCCCTCACGATGGTGGGGGCCGCCACATTCGTCACCGTGGTGCTGAGCAAGTCGAGCACATCGGCGGCGACCACGAGCAAGAAGACTGCCCATGCACGCGGGGAAAAGATTTTGGACACGGCGAAGCACGCTCTCCGCTGAGAGACCAGACAGCCTTACTGAGGCTGTCGTGCTGGCCGGATGTCCCGACACGCTCACCAAGAAGCGCTGCACCTTACGATCAAGAACGTACCACAATCCCCCAAAGCGCCGACCGGCCTGTATGCGGCGCGACACGCAGGAGTTCCTGCGGTCGCTTGGCTCGGACGACGCCGCGCCCACGAAGCTCCCAATGGGCGCCCACGCTGCTCTTGAAGCCCTGATCGGCCAGGGCGGTGCGAGTACAGCAGCGCGTTAACGATCTCGCGCATCTGGTATTTGCCCTGGTGGCCGCTGACCGAAGGGTGGGCGGCCTTCCACGCTGTGATCATCGGACGAGGGACTCGTCCTGGGACAGGTCCACTTGGACCGCGAGCGCTCCAGCCCCCAGCTCGCCCGCCAGCTCCTCGACGCCGGACGTGTCGATGTCCAGGAGGGCGATCCGCGAGTCCTCGCCGAGCTCGTGACCCAGATCGAGGTCTCCCAGGCGGTCGAACCTGACATACGAGGTCACCGACGACGTGTCGTGGTGGATCGTGCGGTGCCCTCCGCTGGGACACGTGCAGCACACCGCGCACGACATGCGCCGCGAGTACACGGTGATGACCGCGCTCGCCGCCACCGGCGTCCCGGTCCCCGAGACCTACGCCCTCTGCTCCGACCCGGCGGTCCTAGAACGGGACCTCATGAAGATCGTCAGCATGGAGCCGGCGTGGTCGAGGCGCGGATGGTGGGCCGCACCGGGGACCGCAACGTGACGTTCGTGCGGTTGCTGACTTCATCGGGCCTGCGTCAGGCAGCGCCGCACACCTGACCAGTACCACGGGCCCGGCCGTTCCACTCTGCGGACCACCCCGGCACCGGCCACCAGCCACACGACTAGTAGTATTTTTTTTCATAGTCATAGTACTGTGCACCCACTGTGTGGCCTGAAGGAAAGGTGCAGCTGTGCGACGACTCGCCATCCCGAGCCAGATTCCCCTGCCTGTGGAGGGCCATCTGCGGCTGGGTGATCTGCCCCACGTGCCCGACGCGATCACCGTGAACTCCCGGTACTTGAGCCGGAGGGGAGAACCGTGGTTTCCGATCATGGGCGAGTTCCACTACGGCCGCTACCCGGCGGCCGAGTGGCGGGAAGAGCTGCTGAAGGTGCGAGCGGGTGGGGTGACCGTCGTCGCCACCTACGTCTTCTGGAACCTGCACGAGGAGCGGCGCGGCGTTTTCGACTGGAGCGGCGACCGCGACCTGCGCCGTTTCGTGACCACCTGTGCCGAACTGGGGCTCGATGTGGTGGTGCGGATCGGGCCGTGGGGGCACGGGGAGTCGCGCAACGGCGGTTTCCCGGACTGGGTGCTGGAGGCTGGCTGCGTGCCGCGGACCGACGATCCCCGCTACATTGAGCTGGTCCGGCCGCTGTTCGAGCAGATCGGCAGCCAGCTCGCCGGCCTGACCCGCAAACATGGCGGTCCCGTGGTGGCGGTGCAGGTGGAGAACGAACTGTACGACCAGCCGGACCATCTCGTCACGCTGAAGCGCATCGCCCAGGCCGCGGGCATCGACGCGCCGCTGTGGACGGCCACCGGGTGGGGGCGCGCGCAGTTGCCTCCGGACGAGGTGATCCCGTTGTTCGGCGGGTACCCGGAGGCCGCGTGGGACACCGCCCATGACGGATGGCCGCAGCAGAGCCGCGCCCACTACTTCTTCGGCCCTGGCCGGGACGACGACTCCATCGGCGCGGACCTGCGCACCACCGAGGTGACCGGCTCGGACGAGCGTCACCTGGCCCGCTATCCGTTCGCCACCTGCGAGCTGGGCAGCGGAATGTACACCTCCTACCACCGCCGGCCGATCATCGAGGCCCCCGACATCGTCGCGCTGGGGCTGGTGAAGCTGGGCAGCGGGTCGGTATGGCAGGGCTACTACATGTACCACGGGGCGTCCCAGAAGATCGGCGCGCTGTCCACGCTTCAGGAGTCGCACGCCACCGGCTACCCCAACGACTGCCCGGTGATCAACTACGACTTCCAGGCACCAATCGGCGAGTACGGTCAGTTCCGCGACTCCTTCCACCATCTGCGGCTGCAGCATCTGTGGTTGGCCTGCGACGGACCGGACCTGGCCACCATGGCGCTGGTGATGCCGCCGGACGCCCCCGACGACACCTCCGACCGCAAGACGCTGCGCTGGTGCGTACGCTCCGACGGCCGTTCGGGATTCTTGTTCGTGAACAACCACCAACCGGTCGAGACACTCCCCGCCCACGAGGAGGTGCAGTTCACGGTTGAGCTGGACGGTCGCGAACTCGTCGTACCGCGTCAGCCGGTGACGGTGCCATCTGGGGCGTATTTCGTCTGGCCGCTCGCTCGCCCGGTCGGCGGCAGCATGCTGCTGAGCGCTACCGCACAGCCCATGGGGGTGCTGGACGCCGGCGAGCCGGTACACGTCTTCTGCCAGAGCGCCGACATCCCGGTGGAGCTCGTCTTCGATGCCGCCACCGTCACCGACGTCGAGGGGCCCGCGACGGTGGAGCACGATGGCGACCGTCTCCTGATCACTGATCTCGCGCCGGGCCCCGGATGCCTGATGCGGATGCGCGACGCATCCGGCGCCCGTGCGGCAGTCCTGGTACTGGACGCCGCCCGCGCCCTGACCGCAGCCATGGGACAGCTTTGGGGGGCTCACCGGCTGGTGCTGAGCGAGCGGCCTGTAGTGATCGAGGAAAGCCGCCTGGTGGTCTACGGCCAGGGCTCCTCGGACGTACGGGTCTTCCCCGCTCCTGCCTCCGCGACCCGGACCGATGGCGTGTTCGGCCTGCTGCCGGCGCCTGCCTCTGCCGGTCGGGTGCTCGATGCGAAGGTGGAGGAGGTCAAGCAGGCTGGTCCGGTACGGCGACCGGTGATCGATCCTGCGTCCGGACGTGCCTCCGCGCCCACCGACGCGGACTTCGATCAGGCCGCCGTGTACCGCATCACCATTCCTCGAGAGGTTTTCACGGATGAGGAGGAGGTGCTGCTGCGGTTGGACTGGATCGGCGATGTGGGCCGCGCCTACATCGGCGGCCGCCTGGTGGCCGACCAGTTCTGGTACGGCCCGGCCTGGGAGATCGGGCTGCGCCGCTTCCGCGAGGAGTTCCTGGAGCACGGAATCGAGTTGAGGCTGCTGCCGCTGAGCGAGGACGCCCCCGTCTTCATCTCCCCCCTGGTACGGCCCACCGCCTGTCCCGGCGGCTCCGTCCTGGAACTGCGCTCGGTCACCCTCACCCCGGTGCCCCGCACTGTGCTCATCGAGGAGGAGCGATGACGACACTGGACGAGGCGCCGGCCGCTCTACCCGTCATCGCCATCGTCAGAGCTGATGACTCCCGCCACCTCAACTCCGCGCTGGAGACCCTCGCCGACACCGGCGTCCGCGCGATGGAGATCACCATGGCGACGCCCGGCGCGGCCGAGGCCATCCGGTGGGCGGCCGGGGGTGGGATCAGGGAGTAGCGGTCGGGGCAGGCACCGTGCTCGACGCGGCCTCGCCGCGCCAGGCCGTGGACGCCAGCGCCGCCGCTGGCGTACGCCGGCGCGGAGGCGACCGTTGCGAGCGCGCCGTGACGTGCGGTGCGTTCGCTGTGGCGACGTGGGGCGACTGGGAGGGGCTGCCGCGACGGCGCGAGCTGGACCCTGCTGGCGGCCGGTGACGGTGTGGCCCGCTGACGGCCTGCCTTGGGTGTCCGGCCTTGCCGCCGTTCAGCGTCCGGCCTGCTCTCCGTGCACCTTCTTGGCCAGGTCGACGTCCGCGATGGAGCGCTCGATGAGCGCTCGCATCGCGGTCTCGGCCGCCTTCGGCCGCTGCTTGCGCACGGCGAGTAGCACCTCGGCGTGCTTGTCGGTGGATTCGCTGGTGAGTGTCGCGTGCACGAACTGGTCACGCAACCGCAGCCCCGCCTCGATCGCGGTGGACATCTGCGCCATCAGTTCGTTGTGTGCGGCACGCAGCAGGGCGTGATGGAAGGCCAGGTCGGCCTCTACGTGATCGACGGCCGGTCTGCCCACCGCCGTCCGCATGGCGGCCAGGGCGTCTTCCAGATCGGCCAGGTCGCGATCGGTGCGGCGCAGCGCCGCCATGCGCGCCACAGCCGGCTCGACGGTCAGCCGTACCTCGCCCAGCTCGTCCAGGAACGTCTCGTCCACTCGATCGGCGAAGCGCCAGCGCAGCACGTCGGCATCCAGGAGCGCCCAGTGCTCACGCGGCGCCACGAAGGTACCTCGCCTGGGCCGGGCTCCGACGAGGCCCTTGGCGGCCAGCACGCGCAGTGCCTCACGCACGGCGGTCCTGCTCACAGAGAAACGCTCCTGCAGCGCCGCCACGTCAAGATCATCGTCAGGTGGGATGTCGCCATTGACGATGGCCGCGCCCAGGCTGCTGACAACCCGGTCGTGCGCACCGGCTCTTCCGATCTCCGTCATGGCGGAATCATGCCACGCCCGCACTCTCGGCCACCGCCCCCATAGATCGCCTTCGTAACACCTAAGCATACTAGTGTAAAAAGTAATCGTATTTATTGTTGACTTTAATGAGGTGCGGGGGCATCCTGCTCGTCAAGTCCCGTATCGGGGCACATCGAACCCCCAACGAAGGAGTCGACGATGAGCGACGTGACGCGGCGGACCTTCCTGCGTCGAACCGGTCTGATCGGCGGTGGTCTGCTTGCCGCGCCGGTGCTCAGCGCCTGCGGCGGCGGCGCTGACCGCGGCCCGGCGGTCACGTCGGGCGCCGTGACGATCAACTTCTGGACGCACGACCCTGGCTATGTGAAGACCTTCACGGAGTCGGCCAAGCGGCTCAGTGATGCGCCGAACGGCGCCTTCGACTACACCGTGAAAGCCACCCAGGCCGACAGCGAGGCCCTGGTAACCAAGATGGTCTCACAGGGTGCGGCCGGCACGGGGACCCCCGACATGATCGGGATCGTGATCAGTGTCTTTCCTCGGGTCATGACCGGCGGTATCGGCAAGCAGCTCCTGCTCGACCTGGACAGCCTCGTCGCCCCGGTCAAGGACGACCTGCTGCGCACCTCCCCGTACAGCATCGACGGCAAGCTGTACGCCCTGGAGTCCGACACCTGTCTCAGCGTCATGTACTACCGCGAGGACGAATTCAAGAAGAACGACATTCCGGAAGACGTCGGCACCTGGGAGGAGCTGGCGGAGATCGGCGCCCGCCTGCATAAGAAGACCGGCCAGTCGCTCGGCACGGTCGCCACGGGCGACAACACCTCCATCACGAACGCGTTCCTGCAGTTACTGCTGCAGCGTGGCGGCGGCTACTTCGACCAGAGCGGCAACCTCATCCTGCACTCCCCCGAGGCCGTCGAGGTGCTCGACTTCATGGCCAAGGGCGTGGCCAGCGGCTTCCTGCTGGCCCTGCCCGACCCGTACGGCGCGCCGAACACCGCCGCGCTCAAGAACAACAAGCTCATCGCCGCCGTGATGCCGAACTGGTACAACGTCTACGGCCTGCAGACCAACGTACCCGAGCAGAAGGGCAAGTGGCGGATCCGCACACTGCCGCGCTTCGCGGGCGGCGGCCACATCGCCTCCAACCTCGGCGGCACCGGCTTCGCCGTGCTCAAGGACAAGCCCAACACCGCGGCCGCCACCGAGCTCCTCAAGCAGACGTACCTGACCAAGGAAGGGCAGCTGCTGCGCTTTCAGCAGGGCGGCTTCCTGCCCACCCTCAAGTCGCTGTACCAGGACAAGGATTTCCTCGACGTCGAGGACGAGTATCTGGGCGGGCAGCGCCTGTTCGACGTCTACACCCCCGCCTCGGAAGACAGCCCGGTCTTCTACCAGCATTCCCAGCTCAACGTGCTGATCGAAGCGCTGGGCGGCCCCATGCTGGAGGCGCTGCAGGGCAAGAAGAAGCCCGCTGAGGCGATCAAGGAGGCGACAGCCGCCTACAACAGCAAGAAGGGCAACTGACGTGCCGTCCGTTGCGAGGCGGCGGACCCTGGCGCCTTACGCCTTCATCTCCCCGTTCTACCTGCTGTACGCGCTGTTCTTGATCACCCCCATCGGCATCGGCGGCTACCTGAGCCTGACCGACTGGGCCGGACTCGGCACTCCGCTGTGGGTCGGGCTGGACAACTACACCCGGCTGTTCGGCGATGCCAGCTTCCTGTCCGCGGTCGTCAACACCGTGCTGTACGTGCTGTTCTCGGTGTGCGTGGTGGTGCCGGCTGCACTGCTGATCGCCCAAGGGCTCAACGCGCGAGGCTTGCGCGGCCGCGACTTCTTCCGGCTGACGTTCTTCATCCCCGTCGTGCTGTCACCGATCATCATCGCGCTGGTCTTCACGCTGTTCTACGACCGCGAATACGGCCTGTTCAACGCCGCGCTCCGGGGCTTCTTCGGCTGGGGCGGCATCGACTGGCTCGGGGAGCCCTCCTGGGCCAAGGTCAGCGTGATGCTGCTGGTGCTGTGGCGCTGGACCGGCTACCTGACGATCTTCTTCCTGGCCGGACTGAAGAACATCCCGCGCGAGTTGTACGAGGCCGCCGCGATCGACGGCGCGGGCCGGGTCCGCAGCTTCCGCAACGTCACCCTCCCCATGCTCAAGCCCGTCACCGCGTTCGTCGCGGTCACCGTCATGGTCGGCACCGCGCAGATCCTGGAGGAGCCCATGCTGCTGACCAAGGGCGGGCCGGGCGAGGCAACGCTGTCGGTGGCGATGTTCATCTACCGCGAGGCGTTCACCCGCCAGCAGCTCGGCTACGCGGCCGCGGCCGGCGTCGTGATGTTCGTCATCGTCTTCTTCATCGGGCGCGCCGCCAACGCGGCCTTCGGAGTGGGGAGGGAGAAGTGAGCGCCCTCCAGACCAAGCGCGCCCCGGCTGAGCCGGGCGCCCGCCGGAGCGCCGCGCCCCGCTCCAAGAGCCCGGCCGACCGCCGGCCCCGGCTGGTGTATGTGCTGCTGATCGCCCTCGTGGTGATGTTCGTGCTGCCGCTGCTGTGGGCGCTCAGCTCGTCGTTCAAGCATCGCGGCGACATCTTCACCTACCCGCCGCAGCCGCTGCCGTCGCCGTTCACGCTGGAGAACTACACCCGCCTGCTGGAGACGCAGCCGTTCTGGGGCTGGTTCGCGACCAGCACCATCGTGGCCGTGGTGTCCACCGCGGTGTCGGTGTTCGTGTGCGCGTTGGCGGGGTTCGCCTTCGCCAAATACCGCTTCCGCGGCAAGCGGCTGCTGTTCGACGTGATGTTCAGCTCCATGGCCGTGCCGTTCGCGGTGATCGTCGTGCCGCTGTTCGTCATGCTCATCAAGGCCGGCGTCACCAACGTCTACTTCAGCCTGATCGTGCCGTGGGTGGCCCCCGCGTTCGGGATCTTCATGATGCGCCAGTATGCCGAGCAGGCCGTGCCTGACTCGGTGCTGGAGGCCGCCCGCATCGACGGCGCCTCGGAGTTCGGGTTGTTCACCCGCGTGGTGCTGCCGCTGCTGCGTCCCGCGTTGGGCGCGCTGGCCGTATGGAGCTTCCTCAACAGCTACAACAGCTTCTTCTGGCCGCTCATCGTGGTCTCCGACCCGGCCCAGTACACGCTGCCGTTGGGCATCCAGTCGCTGTACGCCGCCGAGGCCCATCAGGTCGACCTGGTGCTGGCCGGCAGCGTGCTGGCCGCCATACCCAGCCTGATCATGTTCATCCTGCTGCGCAAACAGCTGCTCGACGGCCTGACCGCGGGCGCCGTCAAATCCTGAGGGAGCCGACCTCTTGACCACATTGACCATCACACTCTGGGACTTCACCTGGTACACCAGGACCGGCCCCGAAGAGCCGTTCGATGACCTGGATCGTGCCTTCACCGAGGCGGTGGCGCGCGGGTACAACACCGTGCGCATCTGCGCCATGCCGTACCTGCTGTTCGGATCCGGGCTGGACACCTCCGCGCTGACTTTCGCCCCCTTCGGCCGCGGTTACGGCCTCGGCACCCGCTGGTACGACGTCCGCGAAAGCACGACTCTGGACGGCCGCGCACATCTGCTGGCGCTGTTCCAGGCCGCCCGGCGGCACGGCTGCCGGGTGATCGTCTCCTCATGGGAGTATCAGCAGAGCTCCAGCTTCCTGACCGACCCCGCCTGGTATGAGGCGTTGCGCGCGGTGCCGGCTGAGCGGCGCGCGAACGCGCTGGCCGAGGCCCTCGCCGACCTGGTGGACTTCGTGGCCGGGCACGGTCTGGCCGAACAGATCGCGTTCGTCGAGCTGCACAACGAGATCCAGTTCACCTGGCTCACCGAAGCGCTCGCGCCCGGTGAGTCCCCGGTGCTCGGCCTGCGGCCGTACCTGGAGAAGGCCGTCGACGCGTTCAAGGCCCGGCATCCGGACACTCCCGCGACGGTGAACTACGCCCGCGTGCCGCACGCCGAGATGCGCGGCATCCCGGCCAACATCGACGTCGCCGTCTTCCACCCCTACGTCTACGGGGTCCTGGACGAACTGATCGACGCCTTCGCGCTGCGCGACACCACCGTGCCGTTCCCGCAGGAGCGCGCCCGGCGGGAACTGCTGCGCCCGGACGCCCCCGACCTGCAGGACTGGCATCCTGAGCAGCAGTGGCGCAGCGCGGCCACAGTGGTGCCGGGCCGCGAGGTGTACCTCCACGACTGGTGCGATCCGGCCCGGTTCGACCGCTGGCTGTACGACCGGCACGCGGTGTACGGCTATGGCATGGCCGAGACGCTGCGCATCTGGATCGAGGTGGCCGCCGACTGGTCCGCCGCCCGGGATCTGCCCCTGGTGTTCGGCGAGGGCTGGATCGGCTACACCCCGCTGCACGGCACCTTCGAGGAGGGGCCCGTAGGAGCCGGAATGTGCCTGGACGCGGTTCAGCATGCCCGGCGGGTCGGCGCGCGGGGCACCGTGGTCTGCTCGAACGCGGCCCCGCACCATCCGATGTGGGCTGATGTGGACCTGCAGGTCACCGCCAACGCACTGTTCGCGGGGCAGCGATGAACGGCCGCTTCGAGGCCAGGACGGCCCTGGTCACCGGCGCCGCCTCGGGCATCGGCGCGGCCACCGCCCGCCGTCCGGCCGCCGAGGGGGCACGGGTGCTGCTGGCCGACATCGCCGACGAGCGGGGCCGCGATGTGGCCGCCGCGATCGGCGAGCGGGCCGCGTTCGTGCACCTGGACGTCTCCTCCGCCCGTGACTGGGCCGCCGTCCTGGAGGAGTTGCGTGATCGGGTCGGTCGGCTGGACGTGCTGCACGCCAACGGCCCGGCCCCGGCCGGGTGGTGCCTGCCCGGCCGGTGCACCGGATGCCCGAGACCGACTGGGACCTGCAGATCGACGTCTCGCTCAGGGCTGCCCACCTGGCGGCGCGCACGTTCTGCCCGCTGCTGGCCGAAAGCTCCGAGGCGCTGGTCATCACCTCCTCCGTGCACGCGCAGACCGGCATCCCCGGTTGCGCGCCGTACGCCGCCGCCAAGGGCGGTCTGCAGTCGCTGACCCGGCAGCTTGCCGTCGAGTACGCCCTCAGGTGCGCGTCAACGCGATCGTCCCCGGCCCGATCATGAGCCCCGCCGGGACGGCATCGACGAGCAGGGCCGGGCCGCCAGCATCGCCGAAACCCCGGCGGGCCGCTTCGGCACCCCCGACGAGGTGGCCGCAGCCGTCGCCTTCCTCGCCGCTCCGGTGGCCTCCTTCATCACCGGCGCCTGCCCCAACGTCGACGGCGGCTGGAGCATCTCCACCACTTCCTCCTAGAACGGAGCCCCATGAAGATCGTCTCCATGGACACCTTCCTCGTCCCACCCCGTTGGCTGTTCCTGCGCATCCGCACCGACGAGGGCATCACCGGCTGGGGCGAGCCGGTCGTCGAAGGCCGGGCCGAAACCGTCCGGGCCGCCGTCGCCGAACTGGCCGACTACCTGATCGGCGAGGACCCGCTGCGCATCGAGGACCACTGGCAGGTCCTCACCAAGGGCGGCTTCTACCGGGGCGGTCCGGTGCTGTCCAGCGCGGTCGCCGGGATCGACCAGGCGCTGTGGGACATCGCCGGCAAGGCCGCCGGGCTGCCCGTGCACCAGTTGCTGGGCGGCCCGGTACGCGAGAAAGTCCGCATGTACGCCTGGATCGGCGGCGACCGGCCCGCCGAGGTGGCCGAGCTTGCCGTGGCTCAGATCGAGGCAGGTTTCACCGCCGTCAAGATGAACGGCTCCGCCGAGCTGACCGCCATCGACACCCCGGCCCGCACCATGGAGGTCGTCCAGCGCGTCGCCGCCGTGCGCGAGGCCATCGGCGAGCACCACGACCTGGTGGTGGACCTGCACGGCCGGGCCTCCACCGCCATGGCCCGGCGGCTGCTGCCGATGCTGGAGCCGTACCTGCCGCTGTTCGTGGAGGAGGCGGTGCTGCCCGAGCACTCACGTAACCTGGCCGCGCTCGCCACGAGCACGTCCATCCCGCTCGCGACCGGTGAGCGGTTGTTCTCGCGGTGGGACTTTCGCGATGTCATCGGGCACGGCATCGCGGTGGCCCAACCTGACGTGAGCCACGCCGGCGGAATTTCGGAGGTCCGCCGGATCGCTGCGATGGCCGAGACCTACGACGTGACCATGGCCCCGCACTGCCCGCTCGGCCCCATCTCACTGGCCTCCAGCCTGCAACTGGCCTTCACCATCCCCAACTTCCTCATCCAGGAGCAGAGCGTCGGCATCCACTACAACCAGGGCAACGACGTTCTGGACTATCTCCTCGATCCCGCCCCGCTGACCTTCCCCGGCGGGTACGCCACCCGCTCCACCCGCCCTGGGCTCGGCATCGAGATCGACGAAGCCGAGGTGGAGCGGATGGCGCGGCAGGGGCACCGCTGGCGTAGCCCGCTGTGGCGGCACGCTGACGGCTCCTTCGCCGAGTGGTGACGGGTTACCAGGTCCGGAAGCCCGTCAGGCTGGTGAGAGCCCGATGGGGGCTTCCGTAGTCGAAGAACGTGGTGTCCTCGACGGCGACGTCCCCGCCGACGGCTGTCAATCCCCTGAAAGCGTGGAGCCGGTTCTATGCCACAGCGGTCCTCAGCAGGGCCGAGGAGGCGTGGTGCTGGTGGTGTCGAAGAGCAACAGGGCGGCCTCAAGGTTGAGCAGGTTTGCGACCTCGTCGAAAGAGCTTGGAGGACGGGGCCAGTGCCCGGTTGGCGACCAGGCCGAACAGCACCCGCTTGGGACGGCCGCCCAGAAACCGACCCCAGCTACAAATGGGACGTAGCTCGCCGACGGCGGTCGATAGGCAGCGACTGTTCCGCAGCGCGACGGGCTGGATCAGGCGAGCAACCGATCGACCAGCCCGTCGAGGTAGTCAGGGGTGAGCGGGCCCGCGCCGAACAGGACGCGCATGTAGATCGGCGCCAGGAGATGGTCCAGCACCTCCAGTACGTCAGGCGGGTCCTCGCCGCGGTCGCGGGCGCGGTCGAGCACGGCCTGCAACTGCCTGGTGCGGTCGGCCAGGAGCTCATCGCGTGCCTGAAGGCCCTGCTGACCCTCGCCTGACAGCGCGAGGGTCAGCCGCACCAGCGCCAGACCGTCGGGGCCGGTGACCTCGCGGGCCACGCTGGCGGCGTGCGTCCGCAGGTCGCCGGCCAGGCTGCCGGTGTCAGGCATCGGCGACTGCGCGTTGAGCCGGGTCAGCAGCACATCGCCGAGCAGGGCCTGGAGGTTGCCCCACCGGCGGTAGAGGCTGGTGTCGGCCACGCCCGCGCGGGCCGCGATGTCGCCGACTGTGAAGTTTCCGTAGCCGCGCTCCCTGACCAGCTCGGTAACGGCCTGGTGCACTGACGCGCGGACCCGAGCGCTGCGCCCGCCGGGCCGCCTGGCCCGCCCCTGCTCATCCATACCCACCACCTTAACGCAGTGGAGACTTGCGTTAGAGCCTTCAAGGCTCTACGTTAACGCAGTCATGAACTGCTTTTAGAAGGGATGTACGTGAAAGCATTGCTCGCCCTGACCTGCGCAGGTCAGTTCATGGTGCTGCTCGACAACACGATCGTCGGCGCCGCCCTGCCCGACATGCAGCAGCGGCTCCACACCGGGCTGACCGGCCTGCAGTGGATCGTCGACGCCTACGTGCTGCTGGTGGCCATGCTGCTGCTGTCGGGCGGCGTCTTCGCCGACCGGTTCGGCCGCAGGCGGGTGTTCCTGGCCGGGGTGGTGGTGCTCACGGCCGCGTCGGTGGTGTGTGCGCTCGCACCCTCGATCGGCTGGCTGATCGCCGGGCGGGTGCTGCAGGGCGTCGGGGCCGCGGCGCTGAGCCCCGCCTCACTGGCGCTGCTCACCGCCGCGTATCCCGTCCCGGGAGAGCGCGTCAGGGCGATCGGGTTGTGGGCCGGATTCAGCGGCCTCGGCCTGGCCGCCGGACCACTGGTGGGCGGGATGCTGGTGGAGTCCTTCGGCTGGCCCGCCATCTTCCTGGTCAACGTGCCCATCGGGGCGGTCCTGCTGCTGGCCGGGCTGCGCGTGCTGAAGGAGTCCCGCAACCCGGGCGCGCCGCCGATCGACGTCCCCGGCACGGTCCTGTCCGCCGCGGGCGTGGGCGCTGTGACCTACGGCCTGATCGAGGGCGGTTCCCGAGGCTGGACCTCGCCGCTGATCCTGGGCAGCTTCACCGCCGGACTGGTGCTCCTGGCCGCGTTTGTCGTGGTCGAGGCTCGTGTGCCGACGCCGATGCTGCCGCTCCGGCTGTTCCGTCAGCGGCTGTTCACGGTGTCCAACACGGCGATGGTCGTGGTCGGGTTCGCGCTGATGGGGTCGTCGTTCTTCTTCTCCCAGTTCTTCGTCTACGTCCAGGACACTTCGATCCTGGTCGCCGGACTGCGGACCCTGCCCGTCTCGCTGGCCATGGTGATCGTCAGCCCGTACGCGGGCCGGCTCGCGGCCAGGTACGGCTTCCGCGTCGTCGTCAGCATCGGCCTGGCCCTGGCCGGGTTGGGGCTGCTGGCGCTGGGCTTCGTCCACGCCGATACCGGCTACGGGAACGTGTGGTGGCGGTTGGCGGTCGCCGGCATCGGGTTCGCCCTCACCATGTCGCCGCTGACCGGGGCCGCCATCCAGGCCGTCAGCCCGCAGGAGGGCGGCCTCGCCTCGGGCGTCAGCAGCACCACCCGGCAGATCGGCGCGGTGCTCGGCGTGGCGGTGCTCGGGGCGATCGTCCACATGCAGGAGTCCGGCGGCGCCTCCTTCGAATCCGGCCTCAACAACGCCTTTCTCGCGGCGGGTGCCGTGACGCTGGCCTGCTCCATGTTCACCGGCCTGTGGCTGACCGCGGCCCGGACGCCGAGGGGTGCCCGGGCCGAACAGTCAGGAGGCCAAGCAGTCAGTGAGCGGCCGCTGACGGCTCCTCCCAGTCGGCTCACGTCTCCCTCACTGTCGGACTGCTGTGATACATGGGACAGATGAGTCCGTTTGATGTGAAGCAGGTCGAGACAGGACGATCGAGACAGTGACGATGACCCTCGCCGATCAGAGCGCCTTGACGGGGCAGGATGGTCGGGTGACCGATGAGCACCCGGCCCGGCCCAGGCGGCGGACGTTCACCAAGTCCTACAAGGCGCGGATCCTGGCCGCTTCAAGCCCTAACCTGCGCATATGACGATTCAACTGACCGCAGTACCCGTCGCCAGGATAGATCGATCTGAGTGTCAATTCGAAGTCGGACGTGTCCGGCCCAACACAGGAGATTTCCATGGCTAAGGGCTACTGGGTCAGTGTCTACCCCGCCATTTCCGGCCCTGAGAGTCTGACCGCCTACGACAAGCTGGCCGGTCCGGCTGTCCAGGCTGGGGGCGGGCGCGTCCTGTCCAGGATCCCGTCCCGTGGCGGTCGAGTCGTCGCCCGCGAGGCCGGAACCACGCAACGCGTCGTTCTGATCGAGTTCGACAGCTTTGAACAGGCCGTCGCGGCGTACGAGAGCGAGGCATACCAGAAGGCGCTGGCGGCCCTCCCCGACGGCTTCGAGCGCGACTTCCGCATCATCGAAGGCGTCGACTGACCGGCGGGCCCAGCCGTCGCTGAACGGGTGACAGGCGGGAACGCCCGCCGTCAACGGCGTCCATGACGTCGGCCAATGCTCAACGCCAACCACTGTTCCATCGCTCCCCGAGGCCGGATCCGAAGACCGTCCGCAGCACTCTTCTGCATGCATCAGCTGCACATGCAGGTCAGAGCGATGCAGTGCCCAGAGTCGACAAGGCGTCGGCCGCACTGGACTTCTCGATAGCCGGGATCGAAGACACCGCCTCACCAACTGAACCCGCCCCAGCACCAACGACGCCCGAGCCAACGCTCGGGCGTCGTTGCATCTTCTGCCAGTGTGGCGCCCCGGCCCCGGCGGCTACTCGTCGGTGCTGTCGCCGGTGGCCCATACTCCGCGTACGTGCCTGATGTGGCGGCGCATCAGGGCTTCGGCGCCGTCGGCGTCGCCTGCGCAGATCAGGTCCAGAAGTTCGGTGTGTTCGTGGGCGGTGGAGGCGAGTTCGCCACGGTCGGCCAGTTGGGGGATGCCGTACAGGCGGGAGCGCAAGCGCAGGCCGCGGACGGTGTCCACCAGGCTCTTGTTGTTGCCGTACGCGAGCAGTTTCAGGTGGAACTGCAGGTCGATAGCGCTGAACTCGATCGGGAGCTTGTCGCGCGCCGTACGTTCGAGTTCGTCGGCGAGATGGCGCAGTTCCGCGAGTCCGGCCTCGTCATCGATGCCCCGTTTGGCGATCAGCCGGACGGTCGGGGCCTCGATGAGCTCGCGTAGCTGGGTCAGTTCGTCGAGCTCTGTGCTGGTGAGCTGGACGACGCGGAAGCCCTTGTTGGGTATCGCCTCGACCAGACCTTCCTTGACGAGGTCGAGCATCGCCTCGCGTACCGGGGTCGCGGAGATTCCGAGCTGCGTGCCGATCGATCGTGCGGAGTACACCGTGCCCGGCTTCAGGTAGCCGGACATGATCGCCGCCTGGAGCCGCCGCAGGGTCACGTCCCTCAGCGATTCCCGAGGGCGCAGAGCCGATAGCGGCTCATCGATCAACACGTGGTGACCTTCCCATGGGGCGCGGATGGAGGTATGCGCGGGGCTCATGCCTGCGCCTCCACCGCACTTACTGTAATACCCGTTCGTGGCGATCTGTTGCAATCACTGAGCGGACGTCTTCCCGTCGAATGGTGCATAGCACACGAAACATGGTAGTGACGAACCAATCCCACGAATCCTCTTTTCAGACAGCCGGACACCCTCTAGAGTCCACTGCTATATCAGATGCGACATCTGACACTGCACCCATCGAGTGTCGGTGCGCAAGGGAAGAGGGACGCATGACCGAATCGAAGACGAAGCGACGTCTCGCCGTCGACGTTGGTGGGACGTTCATCGACTATGTGCTGCTCGACGAGGCGACTGGGCAGGTGGTGGTCGAAAAACAGCCAGCGACGGCGAGCAACCTCGTCAACGAGTTCATGACCGGCATCGAGCGGCTGCCCGCCCCGCTGTCGGAGATCGAGCTGCTCATCCACGGCACCACGGTCGCGCTCAACACGCTGGTCCAGCTCCGTGGCGCCAGAACGGGGCTGCTCACCACCAAGGGCTTCAGAGACGTACTTGAGCTGGGCCGCGGTGGCCGGCCGGAGATCTTCGACCTGCAGATCACCGCCGCCGAGCCCCTGGTCGAGCGGAAGCTCCGCCGCGAGATCGACGAGCGCCTGGCCGCCGACGGCGGCGTCCTTCGTCCTGTGGACCTCGCCGAGGTCAGGCGCGAAGTCGACTTCCTTGTCCAGCAGGGCGTGGAAGCGGTGGCGATCATCTTTCTGCACAGCTACAAGAACCCGAAGAACGAGCAACTCGTCGCCGACTTCGTACGGTCGCAGTACCCCGATCTCTCGGTGAGCGTCTCCAGCGACCTCGTACGCGAGTGGCGCGAGTTCGAGCGCACCTCCACTACGGTCATCAACGCCTTCACGCAGCCGCACTTCTCCCGCTACGCTCGCGCGGTCGAGTCGGCCACGCGCGAGGGCGGGCTGACCAATCCGATCGCGTTCCTGCGCTCCAACGGCGGCGTCACGCCGATCAGCACCGCCGAACGCCGCCCGGTCGACACGCTCAATTCCGGCCCGGCCGGTGGCGTCGTCGGCGCGCGTGCGCTGCTCGCGGCGACCAGGTACCGCAACGGAATCTGCGCCGACGTCGGGGGCACCACCTACGATGTCGCCCTCATCCGCGACGGTGAGGTGGTCGAGCGATCAGAGACGATCATCGAGAAGCGGCCGATCATGGGTTCGGTCATCGATATTGTGTCGGTGGGAGCGGGTGGCGGCTCGATCGCCTCGATCAACCCGCTGTCCGGCACGCTGAAGGTGGGGCCTGAGAGCGCGGGCGCCCACCCAGGCCCGGCCTGCTTCGGGCTCGGCGGCAAGCGGCCCACGGTCACGGACGCCCAGGTGATCCTCCAGATGCTCGACCCGGAGCGCTTCCTCGGTCGCCGGATGACCCTGGACAAGGGACGCGCGGAACGCGCCATCGTTGAGGCACTCGGCGACGACTCCAGTGTGGTGGAACACGCCGCGGGCATCGTCGCGGTCGCCCAGGCCAACATGGCCAACGCCATCAGGCAGATGACCACGCAACGCGGCCTCGACCCCCGCGAGTTCGTCCTGGTCTCCTTCGGTGGTGGTGGTGGCCTGTTTGCCGCGGGGGTCTGTGAGGAACTGGGCGTCGGCACCGTGCTCGTGCCGCCCGCCGCCGCGGGATTCTCCGCGTGGGGCATGCTCAACAGCGACTACCGCGAGGACGCGACCGTCACCGTCTCGCTCCCGATCACGCCGGACAACCACTCGCTGCTGGCACGTCACCTGAAGGAGTTGCACGCTGAGGCGACGGCCGCGCTGAACGACTACGGCTTCCCCGTCGGCGGCGTCGAGTGCTCCTACAGCGCCGAGATCAGGTTCGCCGGCCAGGAGCACACGCTCAGCACCCCGATCGCCGCGACCGTCGTCGAGCACGATGCGGAGGAGCTCATCGGCGACCTGCCGGGGCTGTTCGCCGAGCGGCACAAGGAGCGGTACGGCCACGGCGACCCCGGCGCGCTCACCGAAGTCGTGACGCTTCGCTGCCGTGCCATTGCCCCCGTCGTACGTCCCAAGTTCCCCGTCCCCGCGACTGCGGATGAGGTCGTCCCCGTGGCATCGCGTGACATCTGGTTCCCCGCCACCGGCTGGTACGAGGACGTCCCGGTGTTCGAGCGCAGCGACCTCAGGCTCGGCGTGACGCTCCACGGCCCGGCCGTGATCGACGAGTGGACGACCACCGTGATCGTGCCGCCCGGTTGGACTATCGCGCTGGACGACACCGGAAACCTCGAACTCGCCCGTGACGGGAAAGGAAGCGCTCGATGAAGACCATCGCCGACCCGGTCAAGGCCGAGATCACCCGTAACGCGTTGGTCTCGGCGGCCAGGGAGATGCACGACACGCTCATCCGCAGCGCCTACAACCCGCTCATCTTCGACGTGAAGGACTTCGGCGTCACGATCCTTTCCGCGGACGGCGACATGTGGGCCGACGCTCCCGGGCTGCCGGTGTTCGTCAGTTCGCTGCCAGAGACCGTGCGCTCCGGCATCCGCCGCTGGGGCAAGGACGGCTTCCGCGACGGGGACGTGCTGATCGCGAACTGCCCGTACCTCACCGGCACGCACCTTTCGGACACGGCCGTCTACATGCCGGTGTTCCACGAGGGCGCATTGGTGGCGTTCACCGCCACGATGGCGCACTGGGCCGACATCGGCGGCATGAGCCCCGGGGGGTGGACCGTGGATTCCACGGAGATCTACCAGGAGGGTCTGAGGTTCACCAACCAGCGCCTGCACATCGCCGGCGAGCCCAACGTCGACCTGCTGGACTTCATCGAGGCGAACGTACGGGTGTCGCACATCGTGATGGGCGACCTGCACGCGCAGATCGCGACGTGCCTGACCGGTGCGCGCCGGGTGCAGGCCCTGTGCGACAGGTACGACCCCAAGGACGTCACCGGCATCATGGGTGACGTGCTCGAGCGGACGGAGTCCGCGCTCCGCCAGGAGATCGCGGCCCTGCCCGACGGCCGGATGGAGCGAGAGGTCGAGCTCGACTTCGACGGAGTCGACCGCGGCTACCGGCCGCGCGTCGCGGTTCAGGTCGCGGTGGAGGGTGACCGGCTCACCGTCACCTTCGACGGCACGTCCCGCTCCGCGCCCGGCCCGATCAACATCGGCGAGGCGGCCACGCTCAGCGCTGCCGTGGAGGCGGTCAAGGGCATCCTGGACCCGCTGGGCCCGACGAACGAGGCGCATCTCAAGGTCGTCGACGTGACGTGGCCCGAGGAGGCTACGCTGGTCAACCCGGGTGCGCCGTCGCCCTGCGACTCCTACGGATATGTCGGCACCGGCGTCACGGAGATGATCGTGCACGCGATGACGGAGGTCGCACCGCACCGTGGCCGCGCGTCCTCGTACCAGATGGTCTCCGACTACGTCTTGTGCACGAGCGCCACCAACAAGCGGTTCGTCTTCGCCGAGCCGGTCATGGGCGGGCACGGCGCGTGGGAGGGTCACGACGGCGAAACCCTGGTCTTCACTGGTGACGGTGACACGCTCAACACGCCCGTCGAGGTGATGGAGAGCCGTTACCCGATCAGATGCGAGGAGTTCGCCTTGAACACCGAGTCGGCCGGGCCCGGCGAGTTCCGCGGCGGGATGGGCGTCAAACGCGACATCCGCGTGCTGCAGGACGACTGCATGATCAAGACAGCCCTCGAGTGCACCAAGGACGGGCTGGCCCGCGGACTGCACGGCGGTGAAGCGGGCGACATCACCAAGACGGTCCTGACATACCCGTCGGGCGAGGTTGTGGTCCAGTACGAGCGCGTCGGCGACTTCCCCATCCCCAACGGGACGATCATGGGAATCCATACCGGCGGTGGCGGCGGTTATGGCCATCCCCTCGACCGTGACCCCGCGCGCGTGCTGAACGACGTGGACAACGACATCCTCGGCATCGACGCCGCCAGGACAATCTACGGTGTCCACCTGAACCGCGACGTGGGCGGGCTGCTGTCGGTCGACGCGAGGGCGACCGAGCGGGAGCGGGCACAGCGCAGGGAAAGCGACTCCTCGTGAGGCTCCGCACCATCGCCGCGATCAGCGCCGCCGGGTCCTGCGCTCTGGCGCTGACCGGCTGCACCGCCGACAAGCTGGGTGTTGTCGGCCCCACCGCGAGAGTGGGCGACACCTCACCGCTGCAGGTCAGCTTCGCTTCCGCACCCGCCTCGCTCGACCCGGCCAAGAGTTGTACGGGCGAAGACCGCCAACTGCTCAACTCGCTCTACGCCCGCCTCGTCGACTTCGGCGCGAAGCGCGGCCCAGAAGGCACCACGCAGATCGACTACACCACGATCATGCCGTACCTGGCCAAGAGCTGGGACACCTCAGAAGACGGCAAGACCTACGTCTTCAAGCTGCAAACCGGCTGGAAGTTCCCCAGCGGTGCGCCGATGGACGCCGAGGCGGTCGAGTTCTCGCTCGAGCGGACGCTCACGATGGGTCAGTGTGGCTCGTCGATTCTCAACGATCTCTACACGGACCCGCCGCTGATCAAGGACATCGACGCGCCCGACCACGAGACGGTCGTGATCAAGCTGAACCAGCCGGACCCCCAGGTGCTCGCCGCGCTCGCCGACACCTCCGGCGGCATCGTCGACCCGACGCTCGTCGAAGCCAACGGCGGCGTGAAGGCCAACGAAGGCAACGCCTGGATGGACTCGCATGCGGCCGGCGGTGGCGCGTACGTGCTCTCGTCCTATTCCGCGGGCACGTCGGCCGTGCTGAAGGCCAACCCGACGTACGGGGGGCTGCCGCCGGAGAGCGAGGAGATCCAGATCACATGGGTGACCTCGCCCTCCACGCAGTTGCTGAACGTCGAGAACGGAACGACGGACATCGCCTTCGGCCTGAGCGGCTCAGCGCTGAACTCGCTGAAATCGAAGCAGAACGTGAAGGTCGTCGCCTACGACGACACCCAGTCCATGGTCATGACCATGCCGAACAACCGGGAACCGTGGACCAACCGCGACCTCCGCGAGGCCGTGGTCAAGGCCATACCGGCCCAGGACATCATCAAGAACGTCCTGTACGGCTTCGGCAAGCAGTACTACGGGCCGATCCCGCCCTCGATGCCCGGCTACAGCGAAGAACACGGACAGCCGGTCCCCGCGAACGTCGAGGAGGCCAAGAAGCTGGTGGACAAGTCGGGCGTCAAGACGCCGATCAACGTGACGCTCGACATCCTGGCGGGGGACCAGAACCAGAAGGCCCTCTCGACGGTCATCCAGAGCGCGCTCAAGCAGATCGGCATCAACATCACGGTACGCACGCTGACCTCCAGCGCCTGGAACGACGCCGTCTACAACGGCAAGAGCCAGGCCACGCTCCGCTTCGACGGCCCCGCGCTGGCCAACGCGGGCTACTATCTGCAGTACGACGAGGCGTGCAGCAGTGTGGGGACGTTCAACACGGGTTACATCTGCGTCCGGGCGAACACGCCGTTGCTTGACGAAGCGCGCAAGACGAGCGACGAGGCCGAACGCGACAGGTTGTACGCACAACTCACCAAGAACTGGGTGGAGGCGTATCCGCGCGTGACGCTCTACCAGAGCCTCACGCCGTTCGTCCTGTCGACGTCAGTGCGCAAGTTCCACTTCTCCAGTTCGTACGACATGCGCACCTGGGCGAAGTGACCATGGCCGTCACCGTAACAGCCGCCCCCACGATGGCGAGTCGGCGCCCCTGGCCGAGGATCATCACGATCATCGTCCTAGCGGCCTACCTCACGCTCGCCATCGCCGGGATCTTCGTCCAGGACCAGTCCAACGTCGCCGACGTGACGAACACGCTCCAGCAACCGAGCGCCGAGCATCTGCTGGGAACCGACGGCGAAGGGCGCGACGTCCTGACCCGCGTCGCCGTGGGGGCGGGCATCTCGATCATGCTGGCCGCGATCTCCGTCGTCCTCGGCTCCGTGGGCGGGCTGATCGTCGCGCTGGCCTGCGGGCTGGGCGCGCGGTGGCTCGACCGCGTACTGATGGCACCGATGAACGCGGTGCTGGCCTTCCCCCAACTCCTGCTCACCATGGCCATCGCCATCGCGCTCGGCACCGGGCTCCAGAGCGCGGTGATCGGGATCGTCGTGACGATCATCCCGGTGTTCGCGGTGACACTGCGCGGCGAAGCACTGCGCAGCAGATCAGAAGCGTTCGTCGAGGCGGCGATCACGATCGGGCTGCCTCGCTGGCGTATCGCGCTGCGTCACGTGGTGCCCTATCTCGGTACCACGATGACGATCCAGGTAGCCGCGAACTTCGGCAACGCGGTGATCACGCTGGCCGCACTCAGTTACATCGGCGTCGGCGCGAGACCGCCCACGGCCGAGTGGGGCGCGATGATCAATGACGGGCTCCAGCACGCGGTCAGCGGCCAGTGGTGGGTCGGCGTGGCGCCGGGCCTCGCGCTGCTCGGATTGGTCATCGCGGTCAACATCCTCACCGACCAGATCCGGGCTCGCCGCTCGGCCGACGCGTGACCGCCCAGAGGAGAGTGCCGCGTGTTCCGTGACATCCGCCAACGACTGGCCGCCAGCGTGGTCACCATCGTGCTCGCGTCGTTCGTCTCGTTCGTCGTGCTCCGCGCGCTGCCCGGCGACCCCGCCCGCCTGATCGCCGGGCCACTCGCCGGCCAGGAGACGATCGAGGCGACCCGGCGCGGTCTGGGGCTCGACGAGCCGTTCTTCGCACAGTACGGCCTGTTCCTCTGGGACTTCGTCAGGGGCGACTGGGGCTACTCCTTCTCGGTGGGCGAACAGGTGCGCACCGCGCTGACCTCACGCCTTGCCGCCACGTTCGAGCTTGCCCTCTACGCTTTCCTGCTCGCCATCGTGGGCGCGCTGGTGTGCGCCAGTGTGGCGAGCTTCCGCCCCGGGCTGCGGCGTGGCCTGGTGCGGTTGTTCGCCCTGGTCGGGCTCGGCAGCCCGCCCTTTTGGGTGGGGCTGGTGCTCATCGTCGTGTTCTCCGCCCAACTCGGATGGTGGCCGGGGCCGAGCGGCCGGTTGTCGCCGC
The DNA here is from genome assembly GCF_004348345.1 of Nonomuraea longispora. Classification (GTDB taxonomy): domain Bacteria; phylum Actinomycetota; class Actinomycetes; order Streptosporangiales; family Streptosporangiaceae; genus Nonomuraea; species Nonomuraea longispora. The sequence continues at coordinate 57,409 of NZ_SMJZ01000004.1, read as the reverse complement.
AACTTGTGCCGCCGCCGTCCGTGACCGGCTTCCACACGATCGACTTCGCCCTCCAAGGCGACATCATCGGAGTCAGCGACTCGGCCGCCCACCTCGTGCTGCCCGTTCTGTCGCTGGCGCTGCTGCCGTGGGCGTTCCTCACGCGGCTGCTGACGGCGAACATGGCCGACACGGCGGTCCAGCCCTACATTCTGGTGGTACGCAGCAAGGGCGTGGCGGCCTGGCCCACTCACGTCCGCCATGTGCTGGCCAACAGTCTCCTGCCCACCGTGAGCTCGTGCGGGCTGATCCTGGCCACCATGATCACCGGCAGCGTGCTGGTCGAGACGGTGTTCAACTGGCCAGGCGTCGGCGCCATGCTCACCGAGGGCATCTCGTCCCAGGACTTCGCGCTGGTCCAGAGCTTTATTCTGCTGAGCGCGATCCTCTACGTCATCGGGAATCTCGTGGGCGATGCGGTCAACCGCATGATCGACGCCCGCCTGCGTACCTCCGGAGCGGCGCAATGACACAGAGCGCAACAGTAGTGAACGTCGACGGGCTGCGCGTCGCGTACGGCGGCACGGAGGTCGTGCACGGTGTCTCCTTCCAGCTACGCCGCGGCTCACGCCTTGGCGTCGTCGGCGAGTCAGGCTCCGGCAAATCGACCATCGCCCGCGCGATACTCGGGCTGCTGCCATCTGAGGGCAGGGTGACCGACGGGCGGATCACGCTGCTCGGCACCGACGTGGTCCAGCGGACCGACAAGGAGATGAATGACCTGCGCGGCAGGGTCGTCTCCCTGGTGTTCCAGGACCCGCTCACCTCCCTGGACCCGGTCAAACGGATCGGCAAGCAGATCGCCGAGGTGATCGTCCAGCACGACAAGAAGCTGCCCAGGCCCGAGGTGCGGAAACGGTGCGTCACGCTGCTGAACGAGGTCGGCGTGAACGACGCCGAACGCCGGCTTGAGCAGTACCCGCACGAGATTTCCGGCGGCATGCGCCAACGAGTGCTCATCGCCATCGCCATCGCCAACCAACCCGACGTCCTGATCGCGGACGAGCCGACCACCGCGCTCGACGTGACCACCCAGGCCCAGGTGCTCGACCTGCTCAAGACGACCGCGGACCGGCACGGCATGTCGGTCATCCTGGTCACCCACGATCTCGGCGTCGTCGCGGAGTTCTGCGACGAGGTCGTGGTGATGAAGACCGGGGAGATCGTCGAGACCGGCACCGCACGGCAACTCTTCTCCGCTCCACGCGAGGACTACACCCGTCACCTGCTCGACTGCATCCCGCGCGCCGGCGACCGCAGGCCGGGACCCGAGTTCGACTACCAGGTGGAGACAGAGCCGGTCGTGCGCGTCACCGGCCTGCGCAAGCAGTACGGCAGGACGACCGTGCTGGAGGACGTGGACCTGGCGATCCACGCGCGGGAGACCGTGGGCATCGTCGGCGAGTCGGGCGCGGGCAAGTCCACCCTGGCCAGGACCATCATCCGGCTGGAGACCCCGTCGGGCGGCACCGTCGAACTGGCCGGGGCCGACTTCGGCCGCGCCAGATCAAAGCGCCTGCGTGAGCTGCGCCGCGACATCCAGATGGTGTTCCAGGATCCGTTCAGCTCGCTCGACCCGCACATGCAGATCCAGGACATCGTGGCCCAGCCGCTGATCGTCCACGGGCTCGCCGACCGCGCCGCTGCCCGAACACGCGCCGCCGCGATGCTCGACGGTATGGGTCTGGGCACGGAATACCTGGAACGGGTGCCACGCAACTTGTCAGGCGGCCAGCGGCAGCGGGTCGCCATCGCGCGGGCGCTCATTCTCGGCCCCGCCCTGACCGTTCTGGACGAGCCGATCTCCGCGCTCGACGTGTCAGTCCGCGCCCAAGTGCTCGACCTGCTACGCGAGGAACAACTCGCGCTGGGCACCGCATACCTGTTCATCGTGCATGACTTGGCAGTGGCCAGATATTTCTGCGACCGCATCGCGGTGCTGTTCGAAGGGCGGATCGTCGAGTACGGCACGCCGGAGGACCTCTTCGAAAATCCGGTGCACCCCCACACCAAGCGACTGCTGGGCGCGATCCCCGACCCATGGAGGAACAACTGATGAGCGTCATCGGACTGCGCGGCGCGACGGTCTTCGATTCGACCGGCCGCGACCCCCACCGTGCCGATCTCCGGCTGCACGACGACGTCATCGACACAGGCTCAGGACCCGCCGACGAGGTGCTCGACCTCGACGGGCATACCGTACTGCCCGGTTTCATCGACGCGCACGCGCACGTGGGCTTGCTCTCGTTGTACGGCCAGGCGTCCTGGTCGGCGGCCGAGCAGGCGGGCTATGTCTTCAGGAACCTGCGAGAATCCCTCGACCAGGGCTTCACGACCCTGCGCGACCTCGGCGGCATCGACGGCGGTGTCCTCAAGGCCATCAAGGCCGGCCTGATAAATGGCCCGCGCGTACATCCGAGCGGGCAGATCCTCTCGCAAATCGGTGGGCACGGCGACATGCGGCCGAAGTTCTCCGACGAGCCGGACAATCCCGGCCTTGGCGGTGGCCTGGTCCGCAATCACGCCCTGTGCACGGGCCCCGACCAGGTCAGAGCCGCCGTGCGCAACCAGTTCCGCCGCGGCGCCACCCAGATCAAGATGTTCGTGACTGGCGGTGTCCTGTCCGAGGGCGACCCGCTGGAGTCACCCCAGTTCACCGTCGAGGAGATCCGCGCGGCCCAGGACGAGGCCCAGAGCCACGGCTCGTACGTCACCGTGCACGCCCACACCGACACCGGCCTGCTGCGCGCCCTGGAAGCCGGCGTCCGCTCCTTCGAACACGCGTCGATGATCGATGAGGAAACCGCGTCCGCGTTGCAGCGCAGCGGCTCCACCGTCGTGCCGACGCTCGCGGTAGACGAGATCCTCGCCTCCGACCCCGCCGCCTGGGGCGTGCCTGACCATCTACTCGACGACCTCGACCACCTGCACACCGAACAACGCCGCTCCCTCACGATGCTGCACGACCTGGGGGTATCGCTCGGCTCCGGCGCCGACCTCATCGGTACTGAGCAGCGCACCAGGGCCCGCCAGATCTACCTGATGGCCAAGGAGATCGGCCTCGCCAACGCCATTGAGTCGGCCACACGCGTCAATGCCGAACTCCTGCGCATCTCCGACAGGGTCGGCACGATCGAGCCGGGCAAGCTGGCCGACCTCGTGATCTATGAGGGCGATGCCGCCGAGGACCCCGAAATCATCGGCACCCGTCCACCGAAATACGTCATCCAGTCCGGCCGCATCATCCGCAGACCTTGACCCGGCCGGCACAGTAGGTCTTGGTAGGTTCGATCTGGCGTAGTGTCGGCTTCCCATTCACGCCCGGAGTGTTCAGTCAGCCGCACGGATCTGGGGTGCTTCGTACCAGCCGAGCATCTCAAGGCGAACGGCACCGCCCGCACCGCCTGTCCGGCGGCGAGTTCCAGCGCGCGGCGCTCGCCCGTGCCCTCCTGCCCCGGCCCCGGTCGCCCATCTGCGACGAGAGCACCTCGGGGCGCGTCATTGAACTGGAGGAGGTCGACCTGCGACGGCCGCGCCACGCGCTGTCCGTCGCCGCCCACGACGGGCAGGACCCGCCGCCACGTCCAGATCGGCGGCCGCTCGCCCAGCGATACCTCCTGCATGCCCCGCGACAGTGCGCGGGCTGGACGTAGGCTTGGGTGTCAAAGTTTCCGACAGTGAACGGTATGGTCACCGTCTTCGTTAGTAGCCGGTTAGCCCTATACCGGATGAAGTGGAGTTTTTGTGAGGCGCACCACCTCGACGACCGTGATGTCCGCCCTAGCGGCACTGACGCTGGGAGGATGCGGCCTCGCCGGAGGAAACGACGAACCCGCCGCGTCCGGGACGCCCAAACCAAAGCAGAGCACTGACAGCAGCAGCGCCCCCGCGGCCGCATTCGTCAAGGAGGGGTTCGTCGGAAGCTGGAGCGCTCACCAGAACGCACGCGTGAAGATCGCCGAACTCGCCGCGGTCGACGGCATGACCAGGCTCACCGTCGAGTACACCAGCCTCGCGGACCGGCCTATCGCGGACGTCGGCAAGAATGACAACGCGATGAGCGTCCAGCACTTCTTCCGCGTCCTGGACCCGGTCCAGCAACTGCGCTACACGCCGTACGAGAAAATCGGCTCCGACATCTGGGACTTTTACGAAGAGGAGCTCTGGCAGCCCGGCGTCACCTACACGCTGGTGGCCTTCCTGCCGCCGCTGGAGGGATCCCCGCAGCGGGTCACCGTCGAGGGCCCCGGCGGCATCGGCGAGTTCGCCGGTGTCCCGGTCGTGCAGGGAAAACCGCAGAACTATCCGTCGGCCCTGCCGGAGGAACGCGCCGAGGGATGGCCGCGCAAGGGCGAGAACGTCATGGTCCCGGTCACCACCGGCGAACCAGACGAGGAGCCGGTCATCACCAAGCTCGTCTCCCAGGTGGAGACCGTGGTCGGCCGCCGGGAGACCGACTCCGACCGCGAAACGGTGGCGCTGCGCGCCGATGTGCTCTTCGCCTTCGACAAGGCCGACCTGAGCAGGCACGCCAAGGGCGTCCTCGGCGACGTCATCAAGGAGACCCGCGAGCGCGCCGACCCTGACAAGCCGCCCATCACCATCACCGGCCACACCGACGGAGTCGGCACCGACCGCTACAACCAGACCCTCTCTGAGGACCGCGCCGACGCCGTACGCGACCTGCTCGCAACCGAACTCGGCTCCGACTACGAGTACAAGACGCGAGGCAAAGGCTCCACCGACCCTGCCGAGGCCGAAGGCGGCGACGACGACGCCTGGGCCCGTTCCCAGAACCGCCGCGTCGAGATCTCCTACACCTTCAAGAAGGACGTGGCAGCCGAACCCGAGCCCGAGGACGAACCGGAGACCGAGACCAAAACGCTCACCGTCAACCCCGCCGACGCCGCGCCGCCCGCGAGCTTCCACTCCCTCACCCACGCCAAGCCCGCCGCCGAAGCCACCTTCGACCAGAAATACTTCTTCAGCGGAAACCAGGAACACTCCTGGAAGCTGCAGGTCTACCCGTTCTACCGGGACGGCGCATACCTGGTGGCGCGGTTCCGGACCACCCACCAGGGCGACGACCTGCCGGGGAACAACCCCTTCGGCACCGAAGGCTCCTTCGAGTTCAGCGCCTTCGAACCGAAGACCGGAACCATCTACCCCCAGGTGTACAACGGCCAGGAGAAGTCCTACGTGGACCGCGTGGGCTCACGGCTCTGGCCAGCCGCGCTGGCCTCGGGGTCAACCCAGTACGGCTACTTCTACATCCCGGCCCCTCCCGAGGAGACCACGGAGCTGACCTTCAACGGCGGCGGCTTCGGCCTCCTGGAGGGCATCCCCATCGAGAAGTGACAGCCGCGCGCTTCCATCCCCTGTTGGGGAAGGAACGCCGGGATATCTCTGGACGGCATCGGCGGCGAGAGTGACCGCGTCGCCGATGCCGTCCGGTCCAGCAGTACGTGGCCAATGCGGGCTGACCGCTTCCACCCGGCGCCACCTTTCTCCTCTTGCATTTTGCAGCAGCGCGAAAGTTCTCGGGGCCAGCATGTTCGCGGTGGTGTCGAGCCCGGCGACCAGCAGGACCGGTCATCAGATCCTTATCGCTGTGAGCAGCCGCATCCGCCGTACGGTGAACTTGCCCACCAGCGGCTTACGGTAGTGCCCCTGCCGCGGCTCGTCCATCAGCAGGAACTCACCAGGTTGTGCCGGCGGAACCTCGATGTCGCCGTAGTTGATGGCCGGGTCGTGGCGCATGAGCTCCCTGCGTGAACTGGAGTGGTCACAGTTCGAACGACCACGATCCGTGATCGTTATCACTCACTCAGCTACTTTGGGCTGGGGCCAGCTTCGGGAACGGAGGGCCAAGTAGAAGTCGTCCGCCTCCGGCATCGCAGCCAGCAACCGCGGCGCCTCCCATCGGTGTCCGGTGAACGCCTGGGCGACGGCCGGCTGTTGGGCCGCCCGCCAGGAAGCGCCCACGATCCTCCAGCAGCCGCCGGTCCTCGGCGGTCACCTCGGTGCCTCTGGAGTCCCTAGAAGCGGTAGTGCTGAACGGCGGTGCCCTTGCGTGAGATGGAGATGCTCCAGGCGGTCAGGAAGTTGGCCAGGCGGGTCGTCCACGGGTAGTCGGCTACTTCGGGCTCGCGGCCCAGCAGAATTTCGCGTACCAGCTTCAGGCGGGGTTCCAGGCGCTCGATGTCCTGCGGGGTGTCGAAGCCGGGAGACCTCAGGAAGGGGACGACGGACTGGGTGCCGGCGTACTTCTTGGCCGCCCAGACGTGGAACCTCGTGTAGCCGTTGAAGCAGATCTCGCCTGCGGGGAAGTGGCGGATGAGGCGGTCGAGGAGCGTGGCCAGTTCCTCCTTGGACAGGAACCCGATCAGGCCGTCGGCGACGATCACGGCGGGGCGGTCGGCGGGGACTTCGCTGATCCATCGGGGGTCGTTGAGGTCGGAGCCGATGGTGTGGAGGTGGGGGCGTTCGGGGAGTAGTAGTTGCCTGGTCTTGGCCACGCCGGGCAGGTCGACGTCGTACCACTCGACGGTGGTGGGCGGGTCGACGCGGTAGACGCGGGTGTCGAGTCCGGCGCCCAGGTCGAGCCCGACGGCGTCGGGATTTTTGGCGATGAACTGGCGCACGATGTTGTCCATGACCAGGGAGCGGTGCGCGATGCCCACGACGGGGCTGGCGGAGAGCTTGAACTGCCCGGCGTCGTAGTCGAGCTTCCTGACGATGTCGTATGCGGTCTTGTCGTGCAGGATCGGGTGTTTGGCCTGGTAGTCGAGCGCCTTGCCTGCCAGGGTCAGCCAGAGCGTGTTCTCCAGCGGGGTGAGGTCGGGGAGGGTGATGGCCATCGTGTCAGTCCCTTTTCTGTGGTGACTCATCCAGCGCGGTCCGGGCTGCCTTCAGCGCGGTGTCGTTGGTGAACAGCCCGTGGGTGTAGAGCTCCAGCGTGGGCAGGGCGAGGCGGCGTAGCAGGTCGGGGCCGAACCGCTCGTAGCCCAGCGCCCGCGCCAGGGGCGGCGGCATGGTGAGCGTGGCCACGCTGTTGAGCACGGTTAGCACCGCCAGCGCCCGCACGTCCGAGGAAGGTCGCATCGAGCCGTCGGCGATACCGGCCCGCAGGATCTCCTCGGACTCCGCCACCAGCGTGTCGACGAACGTGGCTGCGGCGGGGGTGTCCTCCTCGATCGCACGCAGCATGTACTGCACCTGGAGGCGGTATTCCTCCGGGTTGGATAGGTATTCGCGAAAGAGGTCCTGCATGCCGCTGGGCCGGGCGTTGTCGGCCCGCTGGATCAAGATGCGCAGGACGTGGTCGTCACAGACGCTCCGGAGCCTTTCCTTACTGCCGAAGTGATGGATGACCAGGCCGGGGCTCACTCCGGCGGTGGCTGCGACGGCGCGCAGGTTGGCCTTCTGGAAGCCGTCCCGAGCGAAGTGTGCGATGGCCGCGTTGCGGATCTTGGCCTGGGCGGTCAGGTCCGGCGATGCTGAACACATGTTTAGGAATTTAAACGTATGTTTAATACTTGGCAAGTGGAGAGCGGTACCCACTGGGGCGGCGGCTGCTGGAGTTCACCAAGTGCGAACGCCGCTTCGGGGTGACACCGCAGCAGATCTTCACCGAGGACAACCGGGTCGCGCACGTCGCCGAGTACGAGGGGCAGCCGGGACGGCGCCCGTTGACCTTCGATGAGGTCCAGGCCCTGTTCGACGCCGTCGACGCACGGGTCGAGCAGACCCAGGCCCTCGGTCGCAAAGGCAGCCTCACCGCGCGGCGGGACGCAGCCCTGCTCAAGACCATCTACGCGTTCGGCCTGCGCCGCAACGAGGCCCGCATGCTGGATCTGGGAGATCTGCGGCGCCCCCCGAAAATGCCCCAGTTCCGGCAGTTTGGCGGGTTATACGTCCGCTACGGCAAGGCCTCACGCGGCAGCCCGCCCAGCGCCGCACCGTGCTGACGGTCCAGGAGATGGACGCCCGAGCGGTTCGTGTCGCTGCAGGTCGGCCACGAGTACGCGAGCACCACGGCGATCTGCCGGCGGCGTGGCAGGCGCTGTGGGCCTCCGGGGAGGATCGGACCCGATCTTGGCGCTACAGGGACCAAGAGTCACGCTGATGAGCCCAAATCACGTTGGTCTGCGCGAGTTCTTGTCGCTCGGCTCGGGCTGCCGACGGATGCCGTCGTTCACCTGCGCCGCAGCTGCGTCAGCGGGTCAGCGATCGTAGGGGGGTGGTGCTCGCTAGGCGCGGTCGATGAGCACCTGGACGCCGTCGAGGATGCGATCAAGGCCGAAGTCGAGTGGATCGAGCTCGGTGGGGGTGAATGCGCCGTCGGCGATCGCCTTGGTCAGGGCGGGGAAGCGATCGCTGTGGCGGTTGAGTAGTTCGCTGGTCAGGCGGCCCCATTCGCGGTTGTGGTCCTCGTCGAAGTCGGCCCGTTGCTGGGCGAGGTTGCGTACCTGCCCAGCGACCAGGAGGAAGACCTGGTGGCGTTGGCCGGCGGTCAGGCCGGTCGGTTCCAGGGCGGCAAGTGCGGCGTCCATCCAGGCGAGCTGGTGGGGGCCCATGATCTGCCGGCGCATGGCGGTGGCGGCCAGCAGCCAGGGGTGGGCCTGGTAGACCGCCCACTGGCGGTGGGCCCACGTGGAAAGCCGAGCTCGCCAGCCGGAGCTGGCGGCCGACAGGTCGGGAGGTTCGGAGAGGACGGCTTCGACCATCAACTCGACGAGTTCGGTCTTGCCGGGCACGTAGCGGTACAGGGCCATGGCCGAGACGCCGAATTCGGCGGCGACCCTGTTCATCGAGACGGTCTCCAGCCCTTCGGCGTCGGCGAGGGTCACGGCGGCCTGGGCGATGCGCTGGGGCGTGAGGCTGGGCTTGGGTCCGCGGGCGGGTTGGTCCTGTTCGCCCCACAGCAGCGCGATGCCCGTCGGCAGGTCGCGCGCCTTCTTGTCTTTGTTCTCGCGCGGCTTGGCTGCCCTGGCCATGGTCGCTCCTCTTGGTGAGGTCGTTCGCGGGCGTCGGTTGACACCCTCCCACCACTGTATATAGCGTAAACATCTTGTTTAGAACATAAACAGTTTAGAGGAGTAACAGATGCTCAGCATCGCCGTCGCCGCAACCGCAAGCGCGGTCATCGCCGTCCCCGCCGCGGGCCTGTTCGGCTACCGTCGGCTCAGGCGCACCGCCCACGCCAAACGACTGCGCATCACCAGCCCGTACGGCGTCGAGGAGTCCGGCTTCGCCCGCATCGGCGGCATCGACCAATGGATCTCCATCCGCGGCGAAGACCACCGCAACCCGGTGATCCTGGAACTCCACGGCGGCCCTGGCGCCACCAACCTGATCTTCGCCTCGCGCACCCGCGCCTGGGAGCGGCACTTCACGATCGTGCGGTGGGACATGCGCGGAGCCGGCAAGACCTTCGGCCACAGCGGCGCCGATGGACAGGGCGACATGAGCCTGCGGCGACTCGAGCACGACGCGCTGGAGGTCACCCAGCACATCCGCGCCCGCCTCGGCGTCGACAAAGTCGTGCTGCTCGCCTGCTCCTTCGGCTCCTTCGTCGGGCTGCGCCTGGCCCGCAACCACCCGGAGCTGTACGGCGCCTACGTCGGCACCGACCAGAACATCAACGCCGGCGGCCGCGACCACGCCGCCTACCGCGCGCTACTGGACCGGCTCGACGCGGCCGGCAAGCGCAAGGAACTGGCCGCCGTCACCGCGATGGGCCCGGACAAGTCGGCCTGGAGCGTCGAGGACTGGTCACAGTACAACAAGCACACCGTCGGCTCCGACCCGCTCACCTTCGACACCGTCAAGACCGTCGTGGTCGGCTCCCTGCTGTCCTCGCCCCTGCACTCCCTGCGCGAACTGCCCGCCTACACGAAGGCCATGACCTTCTCCCAGCGCGTCGCGCCCGAGTCCGCGACCATCGACGAATGGGCCGAAGGCACCACGTTCGCCATCCCGTTCTTCATCTTCCAGGGCGAGCACGACGTGATCACCCCGCCCGAGCCGGTCCGGCGGTTCTTCAACGACGTCACCGCGCCGGTCAAGGACTTCACCCTCATCCAGGACGCAAGCCACTTCGCCTCCTTCCGCCACCCCGACCAATTCCTCGACCTGATGCTCACCAAGGTCCGACCCCTGCTCACCAGCCAACCGATCACCCGGTGAAGCGCCACAGCCCTTGACCATCACCAACCCCTCGACCCGGCGACTGGACATCGACGCCGCTGCTCGAGTCGCTGCGAACGCAATTGGCTCTGCGTGGCCACGGTGGCTCTGCGTGTTCTCAGAAATGAGGAGATGGGCGAGCTGCTGGCCGTCACCGACCAGCTCGACAACAGCGGCGCGACGGCCCTGGAGGCGGGCCGAGCGCGAGCAGCTGCTGGCGCGGGTTCCGGCCGCTGCTGCAGCTGACTCCTGCCTGCCGCGCCGGGCGCAGGCCCGGAGCAGTTCGCGGGCGTGGGGCAGGAACGCCTGCCCGTCGATGGTGAGCTCGGCGCCGCGCGGAGCGCGGGTGAACAGCCGTACGCCGAGGTCCGGTTTGTTGAAGGGGTTCTTGACGGCCCCAGGGCCGGTTCCGAAGCCAATTTCATGATCTACAGAAAACGATCGTTATTTGAAAGCCCGAGACGCTCGCAGAGCGTGAAGACGATTACTCTCAGCTACTTTGCGGCTCGGCGCAGCTTCGGGAGCACTGGGCCGTTGACAATGAGCGTTCAAATCCAACATCCTTTCACTATTCGAATAGTGAAAGGGTGCTTTGGTTGATCGAGTTCAACCTGGACCGCGGCTCGGGGGTTTCGACGTACCTTCAGCTCGTTCACCAGGTCAAACAAGCGCTCCGGCTCGGTACGCTGCGGCCCGGCGACCAGTTGCCGACCGCCCGCGAGGTGGTCGAGAGCCTGGCCATCAATCCCAACACCGTGCTCAAGGCGTACCGGGAGCTGGAGCGCGAAGGGCTGGTCGAGGGGCGGCCGGGGATGGGGACGTTCGTCCGGCAGGGCATCGCGGGTGCGACGCTCGCCGAGCACACGCGGCTGCGGCGCAGTCTGGAGGGATGGGTGCGCGACGCCCGCGCGGCCGGGCTCGATCAGGAGGACCTGCGGGCGCTGTTCACCGTGGTCCTGGCCGACGCCGCGAAGGAGGGTGTGGCATGAGTCCCGCGCTGGAGGCGACCGGGCTGGGAGTCCGCTATCGCCGCACGTGGGCGTTGCGCGACTGCTCGCTGTCCGTGCCCACCGGGCGCGTGGCGGCGCTCGTCGGGCCTAACGGCGCGGGCAAGACCACGCTCATGCACGCGGCCGTAGGCCTGCTGCGGCCGGCGCTGGGAAGCGTCCGCGTGGCCGGCGAGGCGGCGTTCGTGGCACAGGACAAGCCGCTGTACGAGAGCTTCACCGTCGCCGAGATGCTCGCCTTCGGCCGCCGCATGAACACCCGCTGGGACGACGCCGCGGCTGCCGACCGGCTCGCCCGGCTGGGCATCCCGCTGAAGCGGAAGGTGAGCGGGCTGTCCGGCGGGCAGCAGGCGCAGGTGGCGGTCACGCTGGCGCTGGCCTGCCGGCCCGACCTGCTCGTGCTGGACGAACCGCTGGCCAACCTCGACCCGCTCGCCCGCCACGACGTGATGCGCTCGATCATGGCGGAGATGGCCGGACAGGAGCTGACCGTGCTGCTGTCCTCGCACGTCGTCTCCGACCTAGAGGAAACCTGCGACTGGCTGGTCGTGCTGAACGGGGGCCGGCTGCAGGTCAGTGGTGGCATCGAGGAGTTGCTCGACGGGCATCTCGTGCTCACCGGGCCGGACGCGGCATCGGCGGCGGGCGCGCAGGTGGTGGGCGCGAGCCGTGCCGGCAGGCAGGTCAGCATGCTGGTCAGGGGCGCGCCGCCGCTCGATCCGCGCTGGCAGGCGCGGCGGCCCGGGCTGGAGGAGCTCGTCATGGGCTACCTGCGCAGCCCCGAGTCGGCGGCGCTACCGGGACTGACGGGGGTGGGCGCGTGATCTGGGTGACCTGGCGCCAGCACCGGGCACAGATCCTCGTGACGGCGGCCTTCCTGGCGCTGCTGGGGGTGCTGCTGCTGGGTTCGGCGGTAGAGGCGAGCCGGTACGTGGCCGAGCATGCCCCGCCCGGCTGTCCCGGGGCCGCCGTGGCGTGCGGAGACCTGGCGGTGGCGCTCGGGCAGCGCTACGACGCGGTCTACTCGATCTTCGGCTGGATGCCGCTGGTGGCGCCCGCGTTGATCGGGGCGTTCTGGGGCGCGCCGCTGCTCGGCCGCGAGTACGAACGCGGCACCCACCGCCTGGCCTGGACCCAGTCCGTGCCCGTTTGGCAGTGGTTGGCAGTCAAGCTGTCGCTCCTGGGCGCAGCGGTCGTGGCGGGCGGGCTGCTGCTGTCGCTCATGGTGAGCCTGTGGCGGCCGGTGTTCAGGACGGGGGTCGACTCCACGTTCGGCAACATCGGCGTGTTCAACATGGTCGGGGTGGAGCCGGCGGCGTGGTGGCTATACGCGTTCGTGCTCGGCACCGCGGCCGGCACCCTGTTCCGGCGTACGCTGCCTGCGATGGTGCTGGTCGTGGCCGGTGTGGCGGTGTCGATGTTGACGCTGTTCCAGCTGAGCGACCACTACGCCGAGCCGGCGCGTACCGAGCTGTCCGGCACCGTGCTGCTGGACGATCCCGACGCCCGGCTGGTGAGCGCCGCCTGGGTGGAGCCGTCCGGGAGGGAGGTCGCCGAGCCGGCCGACAGCGGCTGCCCGCGTCGGGTGGACGTGGGGCAGAGCAGCAAGAATGCCGAGGCGTGGCAGGCGTGCCTGTTCGGCAAGGGCTACCGGTACGCGGTGTACTACCATCCGCCGTCCAGGTTCTGGCGCTTCCAGTGGACCGAGGCAGGGATCCTGGCGCTCGCGTCGGCGGCCCTCGGCGGCCTGGCCGTGCGCCGCACCCTCCGCCGCCCCGGCTGACAGGCCTGTTCTGTCAGCCGGAGGCAGGCCCGGGCTGGTGATTGCTGTCGGGGCACCGCGACGGGTTGCGGGATACTGCTGCCCACTCCCCCTCCCGCCGGCCCTGGCATGGCACCTACCGGCGCGATCGCACGCAATGTCCAGGACTCGGGGGCGGCGTGGACTCCGGCGAGCGCGATCATGACCCGGGCCGCCGGGGTAGTGGCGGCCTGGACGGATCGATCGATGTCATTGGCGAGCAGCGGTTGCAGAACGCCGTAGGGGTACTGGCCGACTCTGAGGCGGCGGGTGGGGTCGCGGCCCGGCCGAGTCGACCTGGTCTCCGCCGGGTCAACCCTTGGCGGCTGCCTCGATCATGGCGAACGCGTGGGGCTGGGGGAGCGTGGTGATCACGGGGGTGGAGAGGCCCGCGAGGTGGCACAGGTTCTCGAATTCCTCCGGGGTCCTTTCTCTGCCACCGACGTTGACCAGCATGTTGAGGTCGCTGAGGTAGGCCAGCCCGCCTTTGACCTGTCCGGCCTGTGGCGGAAGCAGGGGCTCAATGATCAGGACGCGGCCGTGTGCGGGTAGCCGTTCGGCGCAGCGCCGCAGGATGCCGGCGCACTGCTCATCGTTCCAGTCGTGGATAACGCTCTTGAGTAGGTAGAGGTCCCCTCCTGGGGGCACGGAGACGAAGAAGTCGCCCGCCACCTGCTCGGCCCGGTCGGTGACGGCGGCCCGTTCGAAGGTGCCCGCGGCTTGGGCCATGCCCTCGGCGGTGTCGTAGAGCACGCCGTGCAGCGCCGGGTAAGCCTTCAGGATGGCGGCCAAGACGGTGCCGTCGCCGCCGCCAACGTCCACGACGGTGCTGAAGCGGCCGAAGTCGTAGTGGGCGGGAAGCGCGTCAGCGGTGGCGCGGCTGCCCTGGCTCATCGCGGCGTTGAACCTGGCCGACAGGTCCGGCCGACGTCCGAGGTGGGTGAAGAAACCGGCGCCGAAGACCTTGTCGAAGGACGTCTGGCCGGTGCGGACGCTGTCGGCGAGATGCTCCCAGGCGCGGGTCATGAAAGGGTCGGAAAAGGTCCAGATGAGCGAGGCGAGGGAGTCGGACCGGCGCTCGTCCAGCAGCAGACCGGCCGGAGCGACGGTGAACGCGCCGGTGCCGGTCTCGCTCAGCAGCCCGAGACCGGCTAGGGCGCGCAGCAGCCGGAGCGTCGTGACGGGCTGCGTGCCGCAGTCGCGTGCCACCTCCTCGGCCGTGCGTTCCTCCTCGCCTATTACCTCGACGATCTTCAGCTCGACGGCCGCGCGAAGGGTCTGCGCAGCCATGGTGCCGAAGACGAGCTGCATGAGGCGGCCCCGCTCGTTCATGAGGCCCTCGGTTGCCGCGGTGTTGTCCGTCATGGCACCCCTTCGTCCAGCTTCAATTAAGCTTAGCCTAGCCTTACTAGGCTGGAGTTTGCGAATGCCGCGGTGGGCGAAGAAGTGGTCGAGCGCGGTCAGGTGGGCGTTGACGGTGTTGGCCTTCCGCTTGGCCACCGTCTTGAGGTTGGGTCTTGTAGTCGCGCACGGCGAAGCCGCGGCCGTGCGGGTCGGCGAGTGGGTCGGCGAGTGGGTCGGCCTTGTCCAGGTCGGCGCTGTCCAGCCAGGCCAGGAAGGCGCGGACCCGGGAGGCGTAGGCGGACATCCCCGTCGCTCTCCCGGCAAAGATATACAGAAAGGGGGACGCGCGATCGGTACGACCCCCGCGATCCTTCCGGCATGAACATGATTGCCTCATTCGTCATCGGCGCGGTCACCGCCATCGCCCCGGTCACGACCACGCCGCTGTCGTGGCAGGGCTGCGGAGACGGTCTGCAGTGCGAGCAGATCCAGGTGCCGGCCGACTGGGCCCGTGGATCAGGGCCGAAGGTCACGATCGGCCTCGCCAAGCTGCCCGCCCAGGATCAGGCCGGCAAGAAGGGCGTGGTGTTGGTCAACACCGGTGGCCCTGGCGAGCAGATCACGCTTCTCCGCCAAGGAAAGAAGTACTTCGCAGATCTGACCAAATGGTTCGACGTGGTGATTTTCGACCCGCGGGGGTTCGGCAAGTCCACTGCCATCAACTGCCCCATCCACGCACCGTTCGCCACCGAATGGGTGTTTCCGAGCAAGTCGGCCTACGACGCATACGGTGCGAAGAATCGCACGTTCGGGCAAGCGTGCGCCAAGGAAGCCGGGCCACTGTCGGGAAACCTCAACTCCTGGCAGATCGCACACGACATGGAGGCGATCAGAAAGGCCCTGGGCCTGGCCAAACTGACCTACGTGGGCAACTCGCACGGCACCGTGCTCGGGCAGTCCTACGCCGAGTTGTTCCCCCACAAGGTCGGCCGGATGTACCTCGACAGCGTGTGGGACCACACCACACCTGACCTGCATGAGTGGCTTCGCCGGCGCGCCCAGGCCCTGGAAGGCAACACCGAACGCTTCGCCGCCTGGTGTCAGAGCACCACGACCTGCGCGCTGCACGGCAAGGACCCCCTGGCCGTCTGGGACAAGGTAATGCACAAGGCCCGCCGCGAGCCCATCCCCGCGCCCGAGGCCGGTCCCGAGGTGCGCATCAGCGACACCCAGATCGCCTCCCGCGCCAACTTCACCTACGAGGCCACCTGGGAGCGCCTGGCCGCCGGACTCGCGCGGGCACAGGCCGGTGACGCCTCGTTCTTCGCCGAGGTGGAAGGAGCGCCGGACCCCAACCTGTCGCGCGTCATCCTCTGCGCCGATCTGCCCTACCCGGGCTACGACAAGCTCAAGAAGCTGGAGACCACGCTGCGTCGCGATACGCCTCACATCGGATGGCGGATGGTGTGGCCGATGGCCAACCATTGCGCGGGCCTGCCCCCGACCAGGACATACGCGCCCCGTCCCATCAAGGCGCCGGGCCTGCCGCCTGTGCTCATCGCCAACGGCGAACACGACGACAACAGCCCGGCCGCCGACGGCCGCCGACTGGCCGACCAGCTTCCCCGCGCCCGCTACCTGAAGGCTGTGGGAGGACATGCCCTCTACTTCTCCGGCCACCCGTGCGTACGCGAGTACGTGCACCGCTACCTGACCACGGGCAAGATGCCGCCGCGCGGCGCCTCCTGCGGACCGGCGAAGTAGCGTAGCCGACGTGTACGTCAGAGAGGGGCTGCTCGTGCTCGCGGCCACGGCCGTGCTCACCGCCTTCGCCATGCTCGACGGCGGGCCACCGCGACCCGGGCTGCCCCTCCTGGCGGGCGCCAGCCTCGCCGCAGCCCTGCCTTTGACGCTGCGCGCGCGCTTCCCTCTGCCGGGGGCGCTGCTGTCGGCAGCGATAGCTCTGCTCGGCCTGGTGATACCGGGCTGGCCTGGCCGGCTGGTGACCATGGTCATGTTCGGGGCGGCGGCCTTCCACGTGCCGCGCCGCCCATGGCTGGTCATGAGCCTGTCCATTGTCTGGACCATCGGCTACGGCCTGTTCATACCGCAGGCTTACAAGGGCCTGTCCGTGGTCACCGACCTGGTCATCATGGGCGTGGCTCCGGTCGCCGTCGGCCACGCCCTGCGGCTGCGCGGTGAGCGGGTCGCGCAGGCGGCGCGGCTCGACCACGCCGAGGCCAGGCGCGCCATGGCCGAGGACCGCGCCGTACTCGCCCGCGACGTACACGACAGCGTCGGCCACCACCTCACCGCGATCCACATGCAGGCCACCGCCATCCGCCGTGCCCTGCGCGGCCAGGCGCCGACCGCCGACAGAGCACTGGGCACCATCGCCGAGTTGTCCTCCGCCGCGCTGAAAGAGGTACGCGCCTTGCTCGACACCCTGCGCGAGGCGCCCGCCACACCGGGCTTGGAAGAGATCGAGAACCTGGCCGCGCGGCTCTCCACTCCGCACCTGCGGATATCGGTCCACCGCGTCGGCCCCGGTGTCCCGCTGCCGCCCGGCGTGGGTCATACGGTCTACCGCGTCGTGCAGGAGGCGCTCACCAACGCCGCCCGCCATTCGGGTGCCACCAAGGTGGAGGTGCGCGTGCGGCGCAGCCGGACCGCGGTGACGATGTCGATCACGGACAACGGCCGCGGCCCTGCCGGAGCGGAGGGGCGAGGCATCAGGGGCATGCGCGAACGCGTACACCAGCATGGGGGAACGTTCACGGCAGGCCCGGTCCCCCAGCACGGCTGGCTGGTGGAGGCCGTCGTGCCGATCGCGAAGGGTCCGGCATCACCGAAGGGTCAGGCACAGCCCTCCAGCGCTGCGGAGAACCCGACGTGAGCGACCGGATGACGGATGGTTCGACATCGACAGTCCGGCATCATGGGGTGCATCGCATGCTGGCCCGGCCGACCTGGATGAGGAGTGTGCTGTGATCATTCGGGTGGTGATCGCCGATGACCAGCCGGCCGTACGCGACGCACTACGCGTGACGCTGGACGGCGAGTCCGACATCGAGGTGGTCAGTGAGGCGGCCGATGGAGCCGAGGCCGTGCACCAGGCGCTGTGGCGGCGTCCCGACGTGGTGGTGATGGACCTGCGCATGCCGTATGTCGACGGGATCTCCGCGATCCGGCAACTCGCCGACGTGGAGGCACCACCGAGGGTGCTCGCGCTCACCACTTTCGACACCGACGAGTACCTGTTCGGAGCGCTCCAGTCGGGCGCTGCGGGATTCCTGCTCAAGGACAGCGACCCTGAGCTGCTGCTGCAGGCGGTGCGGGCGCTACACCGCGGGCACGGGCTGGTGGACCCGCAGGTCACCACCCGGCTGATCCACCGCTTCGCGAGACTGTCGCCCGTGCACGCCACGGACACGCAACAACGGCTCACCACTCGTGAGCTCGAGGTACTTCGGCAACTGGCCCGAGGGCTGAGCAACGCGGAAATAGCCCAGGCCCTGACCATCGAGGAGGGCACAGCCAAGACCCACGTCGCCAGCCTCCTGCGTAAGCTCGGGCTGCCCACTCGGGTCCGCGCCGTCATCTATGCCTACGAGCACGGACTGGCCCCGCGCGACTCAGACACCTGACCCCTCAACGAGGTGCTCCTGCCGCGCATCTGCTATGCCAACTCGGCCACGCGCAGCGGCTGCTCGGCGGTGGGCAGAGTGCAGGCGGACGGAGCCCAGTTCTCCAAAGCCTCGGGGATCCGCCATCACCCGTCCCCGAACCCTTCGCCGGACTCCTGCTCGACTACTCGCAGGCCAGACCGAACACCACCACGCCGACCAACCATCCAGTCACGCCTGAGCGAGCTCGGCATCCTCGCCGGTCCGGGACGCTCGGCAGCGATCCGCCAGTCGGAAGCCCATGGAGCCGCTACGCCCCGGGCGACCATGAACAGTGACGCCTCTCAGCCGATCAATAGGGAACACAGATCACTCGATCATTGGCCCCCGCCAGTGCCGCCCCCGTTCACACCGGTCATCGAAGCCCTGCGCGCGCTGCTGGCCGGGCAGCCCGCGGGATCCAGCTTCGCGGCGGCGGCACTCTGGAGCGCGGCCATCGCGCTGGCCGCTGCTGCCGACCGCGGTGGCCGACATCGGCGGTGCCGGCTTCTACGCGTGGAACATGACGATCTACCTCGTCGCCATGGTGATCGCGACGATGCTGGTCAGTCGGCTCCTGGCCCGGTGGGGGAACGTCGGCGCCTACCGCCTCGGCTTCGCCGTGTTCCTGGTGGGCTCGCTGGCCTGTGCGGCGAGCCCGGCGATGCCGGTACTGCTGGCCGGCCGCGGCGTCCAGGGATTCGGGGCGGGGGTGCTGTCCGGGCTGGGGTTCGCCGTCATCCGCTCGGCCCTGCCGAGCCGACTGTGGACCCGCGGCAACGCCCTGATGTCAGCGATGTACGGCGTCGGCAACTTCGTCGGCCCGGCGCTGGGCGGCCTGTTCGCACAGCTCGGCTCGTGGCGCCTGGCGTTCGTGGCGATGGCGGCGATAGCGGCGGCCTGCTGCGCGATCGTGCCCCGGGTGCTACCGCACGGCGAACGCAGCGACGCGCGCGCGCCGGTCCCAGCCGTGTCGCTGCTGCTGGTCACGGCGGCCACCGCGGCTGTCAGCCTGGCCGGAGTACTGCCCGGCATCATGGCCATGGTGAGCGGCATCGTGGTGGCACTGCTGCTGATGGCCGCCTTCGTCGCCTACGAACGGCGCAGCGAGCTGCGGGTCCTCCCCCGCACGACCTACCAGGCCGGCTCGCCACTGAAGTGGATCTACCTGACGCTCGGACTACTGGCCTTCGGTGTCGCGATCGAGTCGTTCGTCCCGCTGTTCGGCCAGCAGTTGGGCGGGCTGCCCCCGCTCGCGGCCGGCCTGTTCGGGGCCGCCATCTCGCTCGGCTGGTCATTGACCCAGCTGGGCAGCTCATCGGCCACCAGACAGCGCACGGTACGCCGTTTGCGCGTCATCGGCCCGCTGCTCCTGGCGTCCGGCTTCCTCCTCCAGGGACTGCTGCAACGCGAGGACACGCCGACCTGGCTGGTACTCATCTGGGTGCCGGTGTTGTTCATCGCGGGTTCCGGCATCGGCCTGGCCTACCCGCACCTGTCCGTGGCCGCCATGTCCAGCACCCAGGATCCGGAGGAAGGGCGGAGGGCCGCCGCGGCGATCGCCGCCGTGACGAGTCTGTCGATCGCGTTCGGCACGGCCGTGGCCGGAGTCCTGGTCAACCTCGGCGACCCGTCGATGCTCGACTCGGCACGGTACGTGCTGTTCGGATTCGCGATCATCTGCGCGACCGGCGCCATCACCGCACGCGCGGCGAACCGTTCGAGCCGCCCGGAGCCCGCCGAGCCGGCCGGCCATGCTCCGCTTCAACAGGGCTCGTAACTCGCGACCCACCGACATGACGTCCACCCCCGGGGATGACCGGCTCGGGTTTCCGATGGCCTGTTCACGACGCGCCCGGGATCACCCCATGACCGCATCGATGCGAGGAGATTTCCATGGCTGACGCCCTACCAGAGATGCCGACCTTTCCGATGGCCCGCGCGACGGGGTGTCCCTTCGACCCGTCGCCGGAGTTGGGCCGACGACTCGAAGAAGCGCCGGTTTCACGAGTGAGACTGTGGGATGGCAGCACCCCGTGGATGGTCACCCGCCATGCGGATGTGCGTGCGCTGCTCGCCGATCCGCGGGTCAGCGTCGACGTGACGCAACCCGGCTTCCCACACACCAA
Source organism: Nonomuraea longispora (assembly GCF_004348345.1). Lineage (GTDB taxonomy): Bacteria > Actinomycetota > Actinomycetes > Streptosporangiales > Streptosporangiaceae > Nonomuraea > Nonomuraea longispora. The sequence continues at coordinate 37,233 of NZ_SMJZ01000004.1, read as the reverse complement.
CGCGGTGAGCAAGGCACGCGACGCACACATGAAGACGCTGATGCAGATGGACGCGCCGGAGCACACCGCCCAGCGACGGCTCCTGACCTCGGACTTCACGATCAAAAGGATGGAGGCGTTGCGGCCCCGGATCCAGCGGATCGTCGACGACCTCATCGATGAGATGCTCGCCGGCCCGAATCCAGTAGACCTGGTGGAGGCGTTCGCGCTACCGGTTCCCTCACTGGTGATCTGCGAACTGCTGGGCTCGCCCTATACGGCCCGCGACCTCTTCCACCGAGTGTCCCGCACGCTCGTCATGGACGAACCCGACCCTGAACAGGCCATGGCCGCCAGCCAGGAACTGAACGCCTACCTGGAGGAACTGGTGGACAAGAAGAATGCCGAGCCGAGCGACGACGTGTTCAGCAGACTGGCCGTCGAGCAGTACCGGACCGGCGCGATGACCCGGCGTGAGATCGCCACGGTGGGTCAACTGCTTCTGGTGGCCGGGCACGACACCACCGCGAACATGATCGCGCTGGGCACGACCGCACTGCTGGCGCACCCGGACCAGTTGAGCGCGGTCCGCGACGGCGGCGACCCCGCGCTGGTGACCAACGCCGCCGAAGAGCTCCTGCGCTACCTGTCCATCACCCATACCGAAGCCCGCCGCGTCGCGCGGGAAGATCTCGAGATCGGAGGCCGGCTCATCCGCAAAGGCGACGGCATCATCGCGGTGAAAAGCATCGCTAACCGCGACCCCTCGGCCTTCCCCGACCCGGAGACCCTCGATGTCCGCCGCGAGGCCCGCCACCATGTCGCCTTCGGGTTCGGCGCTCACCAGTGTCTGGGCCAGCCACTCGCCCGAGTGGAACTGCAAGTCGTCTACAGCACCCTGTATCGACGCATCCCCACGCTGGCCTTGGCCGTACCTCTGGAACAGCTGACGTTCAAGGAGAACGCGGTCTTCTACGGGGTGCGCGAACTACCCGTCACCTGGTGAATCACACAAGGAGAAACACATGAAGATCACCATCGACCAACACGCCTGCATCGGCTCCGGGCAATGCGTACTCGCCTCACCTGAGGTATTCGACCAACGCGACGCCGACGGCATCGTCGTGCTCCTGCAAGACAGCCCGGAACCCGGGCTACAGGAGGACGTCTGGGAGGCCTCGCGCATCTGCCCAGCCCTGGCGATCACGCTGACCCCGTCGTGAACCAGCATCTCGAATCGTTGTCGTAGGTGCTTCGGCGGCGGGTCTGACCGCCGCCGCCGAAACCCTGCGCCGTAAAGAATTCACCGGCGCGTTGACCATGGTCGGTGAGGAGCCGCGACTGCCCTACGATCGGCCGCCGCTGTCCAACAAATCCTGTGGATGTGGTCATGGCAGGCGGTGCAGAGCACGAGGCTCTTGCGCCGCTCGTTGGCCATGGCCTTGGCCCGGTGGGGGCGGGAGTGGGCCGGGGATGCCGAGGCCGACGCGCTTGCGGATGTGGTGGACCTGCACTTCATCCGCTCGGCCGCAGGTCTCGCGGGTGTCTGCCAGGCCCGGAACTCCGGATCAAAGCGCCGCCGCGTGACTGCTGCCGCGACCAAACCTCTCCCTTTTTCGATCTCCACGCTCCGAGGGAAGGCCAGCCGAGCCCCTGCTTGAAGCCGAGGCGCACCTAGGTTGACAGCCCACGGAACATCCCCGAGCATCGGAACATGCCTTCCGGGAACAGTGGTTCACATAGCGAACCAGAGACCGACCCGCGTGCCCTGCGTGCCCTCGCCCATCCGGTGAGGCTGGAGCTGCTGCGCCTTCTCGAACTGAACGGGGAGGTGACCGCGAGCCGCGCGGCCGAACTCCTGGGACTGGCCCCGAAGGTGTGCTCCTATCATCTGCATTTGCTCGCCAAATATGGGGTGGTCGAGGAGACCGGCGGAGGAAAGGGGCGTGCGCGGCCGTGGCGGCTGGCGATGCGGCGAGCCACGTACGTCCACCGCCCCGATGAGGACTCGTCGGCGACGCGCTCTGCCGACGCGTTCGCCAAGACGATGCTCGCCAGGGACGCCCGGACAATCGAGACATTCATCGATCGGCGGCACGGACTCCCGGACGAGTGGCGCAACGTCTCCACGCTGTCCAGCAACCTTCTGTGGCTGACGCCGGACCAGCTCCGTGAGTTCGGCCGCGACATGTTCGCTGTGCTTGAGCGCTATCGGAGGAGCGGTACGTCGCCGGCAGGGGGCGCGCGCCCGGTTCAGGCCATCCTGTACGCCGTCCCCGTGGGGCTGCCGGAGGGGTGACGATTGACCCCGGAGACGACAACATCGATGTACTCGCTCGACCGCAGGGCGCTGGAACAGGCGCTCGACACCGCATGGGAGCCTGCGCACGCGGTGGAATGCTGCCGTCCGGACAACGAGGTGGGAGTTCGCTTCGCCCTCGGCCAGGCGCATGGTTCTGAACCCTCAGTCGGTTGGGATGGGCGGGTGATGCACTGATGCCCCGGACCGTCGGCGGCACGTCGCCCCTGGCGGGGCAGGACCTGTATTTCCGGTTGCTCGGCCCGCTGACCGTCGAGCGTGGCGGTTCGGTGGTCGATGTCGGAGGCCTCCAGCAGCGGGTGATGCTCGCTTTGCTGCTCCTGCGCGCCGGTCAGGTCGTCTCGTCGGACGAGTTGGTCGACGCGCTCTGGGGCGAGTCCCCCCCACAGACGTGCCGATCTCGGCTGCACGGCTTGATCTCGGGATTGCGCAGGGCACTGGGGGAGGACGGCTCGCTCATCGAGACCAAGGCTCCGGGATATCGGCTGATCGTTCCGAGGCGATGCCTTGACGTCGAGGAGTTCGACCGCGCCCTGTCTTGCGCCCGGGACAGAGCCGCCGGCGGTGACCTGCCTCAGGCTGTGGACCTGTACCATCACGCCTTGCGGCAGTGGCGGGGCATCGCGCTCGCGGACCTGCCGCACCCGGCGGTCCGCGAGGCCGCGGCCGGGCTGGAGGAGCGGCGGCTGGCGGCCATCGAGGAGCGGATCGACGCGGATCTCGCCCTCGGGCACCATCGCGACCTGGTCGCCGAGCTCGCCTCGCTTGTGAGCGACCACCCGCTGCGGGAAGGTTTCGTGGCGAAGTACATGACGGTGCTCGCCAGGACCGGGCGGACCGCCGAGGCGCTTTCGGTGTTCCAGGGTGTCCGCGAGCGGCTGGCGGAAGAGCTGGGGATCGACCCCTCGGAACAGATCCAGCGGGTCCACCACGCCATCTTGACGGGTGAGGAGACCGCGCCGGTAAGGCCGCCGGCGCGGAGGCCCCAGCAGCTACCTCCGGTGACGCGGCGCCTGATCGGCCGTGACAAGATGATGGACACGGCGGTCCGCCTGACGTCCGAGGAATATGTGACAGGGCCGAGATGCCTGGTGCTCGTCGGGCCGGGCGGTGTCGGCAAGACCGAGTTCGCCACCCACCTCGGCCACCGGATACGTGACGAGTTCCCCGGCGGTCAGCTTTACGCCCGGCTCGGCGGCTGTGGAAGGCGATCCCGGGATCTGCGGTCCGTGCTCCATCAGTTTCTGCAGGCCCTCGGCGTGTCCGCCGACGGACGCGGCCTCACGCTCGACGCTCTCAGCGGGCTGTTCCGCGACACGCTGGCCGACCGGCGGGTCCTGGTCCTCCTCGATGACATCGCCGAGGAATCCCAGCTCCGCCATCTGCTTCCGGTCGGTCCCGGCTGCTGTGTGATCGCGACCAGCCGCCGCCGGCTTCCCTGCAGCGACATCGTACGCACCATGCCGGTGGGGCCCCTCGACCAGGAGAGCGCGATGGACCTCCTGCAGGACGCCGTCGGGTCCGCAGCCGTGGCCGAGGCCCTGCCCGCCGCCGCGGAGATCGTACGTTTGTGCGACGGCCTGCCGTTGGCGATCCACATGGTCACCGCACGCGTGACGACCCGGCCGACCTGGACGTTGTCGCACATAGCGCGCAGGCTCTCCGACGACCGGGGACGTCTGGACTGGCTCGAACTCGGCGATGCCGGGGTTCGCGCGAGCATCGCCGCGAGCTACTCCAGGCTCGACCTCGACCAGCGGCGGCTCTTCCGGTGGCTGGGGATCGTGGGCTCGCACGAGTTCCCGTCCTGGGTCAGCGCCGCCCTGCTCGACCGGCCGCTGGGCTTCGCGGAGCGGATCCTGGACGACCTCGTCGACGTACACCTGGTGGAGCCCGCCGGACAAGGGTTGACCGGGCCTCGCTTTGCGCTCCACGACCTGGTCCACCTCTTCGCCGAGGAGCTTGCCCGCGCGGACGGTGCCGAGACGTGCGCCGCCGTCTCCGCGCGCGTCATGAACGGCTGGCTGGACCTGGCCTCCGTCGCCGATGGCGAGATGCCGCACTGGTACGGCGAGGACCCGGCGCCTCCCGCCCGCTGGCAGGCGCCCGAGGAGGTCCGCGAAGCCGCACGGGCGTACCCGCTCACCTGGTTCGACGAGGAGTGGCGACTCCTGCGCCGGGTCGTCCGGCAGGCCGCCGATGGGAAGCTCGCGCAGGTCGCCTGGCCCCTTGCCCAGCACATGTCTACCTATCTCGACATGCGGGGCGCCTATGGCGAATGGACCGATACGCTGCGGGACGGATTGCGGGCAGCGGAGGAGGCCGAGGACGACGGCGGGGTCGCCTGCATGCTCGGGCTGCTACTCGACGCCGAGTCGTCCCAGGACAACTTCGACGCGGCCCTCACGTACGCATCGCGCGCGGTCACCGCCTACGCGTCGCTCATCCCAGAGCGGCTCAGCGGCCACGCGGAGCCGCCGAAGCCGCCACAGCAGTGGCACGCGCTGGGAAAGCACATGGACGCGCTGGCCACCGCCCGGTGCAAGAGGGATTTCGCCGGGCTTGGGCTTGCCGCGTTCTCGCTGATCGTCGCGGCACGGAGGGCAGGTGTGCGGGAGGGTTATCTCCCGCTCTTCGAGGAGGCACGCGACGCGTTCCAGAAGTGCGGGGCGCCTGTCTCCGAATTGTGGATGACGAAGAACATCGGCCTGGCCTACCTGAAACAACGCCGCGTCGGCGAAGCCGTCAAGTGCCTGTCACAGGGCAAGGCGATCATCCAGCGGGTCGGTGACGAACTGCGGGTCAACGGCACCGCCGGTGACATCTCCCGCGTGTACGCCGTCCAGGGCCGATTTGCCGACGCCGAGGCCGTGCTGAGGGACAACCTCCGAGAGTCGCGGGACCATGGGCACCTGTGGGACGAAGGCCGCGCCCTTGACGCCCTCGGCCGGGTCCGGAACGCCCGGGGTGACCACCGGGCCGCCCGGAGCGCCCATCTTGACGCCCTCGCCATCTGGCAGCGCCTGCGCGCATCACTCCGGATCGCTGCCACCATGCGCGAACTCGCCCGGATCAGCGACGCACTGGGCGACGCGGCAGCCGCGGAGGGCTACCGACGGGAGTCGGCCATGCTCGGCGCCGCTTCCACCAGCGACTCCTGACGTCCAGGCGGACGCTCGGCGTGTTCATGCGCGAAGCAGCCGCGTCGGGCTCGTCCGAGCCGCGGCCACCGCCGGGGCCAGGCCCCCGATCAGGCCAGCGCCGAACGAGGCGGACAGGGAGATCACGGCGGCGAGCATCGGATAGCCGGGAGGCGCGAGTGCGGAGGCAGGATCGATCAGCCGCGGTGTCAGCCAGGCGACCGCGAGATAGCTGACGCCGATCGCGATCACGGCCACGCCCAGGCTGAGAAGCGTGGTACCGGCGACGACCAGGCCGAAAATCCGCAGCCTGGTCGCGCCGAGCGCCCGGCGCAAGCTCAGCTCCCTGGCTCGTTCCCGGAAGGTGGCCAGGCCGATGTTGAGCAGGCCGAGCATCGCGACGAGCAGCATCACGCCCGAGACCACGCCGAAGCCGAGCTCCATCATCGCCAGGTTGCCCAGCAGTGAGTCGAGGTCGCCTTTCACCGCTGGCTGGACGCTGTCCTTCGGCACGCCCAGCGCCGCCGACGCGTCACGAATCGCTCCCGCCACCTCCCGTACGGTTTCGCCGGGCAGATGGACCAGCAACTCTGAGGAGAACACGGCGTCGATGACATGCGGCTGAAAATGCACGGCCGAGGACAGGCTTTGATAGATCATCGCACCGCCGACGCCGTCGCTGATCACCCCCACGATCCGCTGCGGATACGCCGTGGCGTGCGGGCTGCCCTGGAGGAGGACGACGTCGCCGACGCCGCCGTAGACCTCCCTGCCGGCCATGTTCACGACTATCCCGCCGGGATATACGTGCTCATCGGAGTCCAGCCAGCGGCCTTCCAGCACCGGCAGTCTCCGGACCTGATCGAGCCGGCCCGCGACCAAGGAGACGGTACCGTCGACGTACTCGCGGGTCAGCTCGTCACCAGGCGTGCTCGAAACCTGGACCGTCTTCTCCTGGATTATCGCGAACTCACCGTCGCGCGCCCGTATCTCGGCAGCAATCGTGGAGATCAGCTCATCGAGCGGGACGGCCCCGACAGATCCTATGTCCAGGGAGGTCGCGAGAGTCGGCACTCTGCCGTTGAGCTGCTCCTCCCGCGCGACGAACAGGTCTTCGACGACGGTGCCGACGACGGTCGTGCCCGCCAGCGACAGCAGCGCGAGAAAGAGGCTGAGCCCGCCGAGCGCCGTCCGGATCCGGTGGGCTCGCATGTCGCGAAGGGCGTCTCGGATCAGGCGCATGACGTACGCTCCAGCACGCCGTCCCGCAAGAACAGCGCGCGATCGGCTCGCCTCGCAACGTTCGGATCATGGGTCACCAGCAGCAGCGCTGCTCCGGCCTCTGTCGCCACCGAGCACAGCAGATCGAGCACCCTGTCGGCCGTGCCCGTGTCGAGGGCTCCGGTTGGCTCGTCGGCCAGCACGACGGCGGGCCCGCGCACCAGCGCGCGGGCGATGGCGACGCGTTGCTGCTCTCCGCCGGAGAGTTGGCGCGGCCGCGCGTCGGCCCGGCCTGCCAGGCCGACGGCGTCAAGGCAGTCCAGCACCGCCGCCCGGGCTTGCGAGCGAGCCATCCGGGGACCGTGCATCAGTGGCAGCTCGACGTTCTCCCGCGCCGACAGATGCGGGAGAAGCGAGTAGTTCTGGAAGACGAACCCCAGCTTTTTGGCACGCAGATCCGAGCGTCTATTATCCGGCAGGCGATTGACACACGCGTCGTCGATGGAGATCTCACCAGCGTCCGGCGTGTCGAGCAGTCCCAGGAGAGCCAGCAACGTGCTCTTTCCGCTGCCCGAAGCCCCCTGGACCGCCACTATCTCGCCGGTCTCCACGGTCAGCGACGCGTCAGAGAGGATGTCCACGGTGCCGCCGGACGGCAAGGGATAGACCTTGGCCAGCCCCTCGGCCTTGAGCCGCATATCGATCACCGCACCGGGCGAGGCGGCGTGACCGCGACGCGATCGCTTTTTGATAGGCCGTGGGTGATCTCGACGATGGCGCCGTCGGTCACGCCAAGGCCGACTTTCCGCACCTCGGTGGACCCATCATCGTTCACCACGGTCACCTCTCCCGTCACCGCCGAACCGGACACCGCCGACGTGGGCAGAGCCAGTGCCTCGTCCACCTGTCCACTGGCGACGATGATGAGACCAGACAATCCGTTATAGACCCTGACGTCGTCGGGAATCGCGCAAAGGATCTCTGGACCCTCCTCGCCCGGCTCGGCCGGCGCCTTCGACGCCACCAGCAGGGTGCAGTCGAATCCGGCAGGACCGTCGGTGATCGCCGCCGTCGCGCTCATATCGCCGCTCAGCAGCCGGTACGCGGACGCCTTGGGGAGTCTTCCGCGCAGACCGAATCCCGCGTACGCCACCTCGACGACCGGCACTCCCTTGTGCACTCGTGCGCCGTCCGGGACGAGTGTCTTCTTCAGGATCGACTCGACCGGAACCTTCGCCGCCTCATCCCCCACCCTGAACGGCTGCTCGCCCTTGCCGAGATTGACCGTGCCCGCATGCGACCCCGCCAATACGGAACCGTAGTGGACGGTGCCGGTCTTCGGTGCCGTGATCCGATAGGTGGGACCGGCAGCCACCGAACCCTCCACCGCCACCACGGCCTTGATATCACGGCGAGAGACTGCCACGCTTTCCGGTTCGGCCGTGTCCGCCGTGTCCGCCGTGTCCAGGTCTGCCACGTGCCCGGAATCTGGCCGCGGTTCCTGGACTGCGGGCCAGCCGATCGCCACCGCCGCCACGGCGCCCGCGCAGAGGAGAAGGACGAGGCTCCTGCGAGCCTTCGGTCTCATCGTCTATTCCCTTGGTCCGCGCAGTTGAGTTGGAGGTCTGCGGCGATGTGCGTGTAATCGCCAGCCTGGGCCGCCGTCAGCATTCTGACGTCGCTGTCGGGATTTTCGATGTTCTGAAAGTAGGCGGTCTGCGGGAGCTTGAGCACCTCGGCCAGTGCCCGTGACCGCTCCTCGCCGTCTTCCGCGTCCACCAGGGCCCTTCCCCATGAGCAATACCAGTATTCCGTGGCCATGACCGCGCCATATCCGGCCTCGTACACCATGGGAGCACCGTCGACGTTCGATTTTTCTTCGTGTATCGGCGGCCGGGGCCAGTCCAGGCCGTCCGGCAACTGCCACCTTCTCGCTTCAGCCAGATATTCCTGATCGGCTTGTGTCGCCGTCAGGAAATTCGACTCGGAGTTGTCCCTTCCGGTGGCGCACGCAGCGGATCCCCACACCAGCACCGCCGCCAGCCCCATTGCTGCGATTCTCATCACGACCCTCGTTCCGGCCGGATTCGTCTTCCCGAGAATGCCTGGGTGCTCGGCTCGCACCACACCCGGGCGTGCTTGTCAGTATCGCATCTGACCCTCGAAAGAGTGCCTGCACAATACTGACGCCTTGCAGTGGCTTCGCCTCTTGAAGGACGTGAAGAACTTCTTGCCGTTCTTGACCCCGGTCGCGAGGACCCGCTTCTCGCCTTCTTTGTAGAAAGCTGGTATCGAGCCGCTCATCCAATACCTGCCCTTGGCTGATTTCACTCCAAAGAACATGCCTTTCTTGAAGGCTCCCCTGCTGGGCAGCTTGGAGAACTTGGCAGCGATATTTCCCTTGCCCGCCTTCTTGCGGATCGTTTTCGAGTTGTACCACTTGCCGGCCGAAGACCAGACCTTGCCGTCGATATTTCTCCAGCGAGCGGCTTGCGCCGGCTGCGCGACGACGGTGACGGCCAGTGCTTGCGCGACGGCGACGACGAGTATGGCCTTCAGGACGACCAACTTCTTTCCACAGATCATGCTGCTCCTCACGGTTACTACGGGATCACCAGATTCGGATCTTGTTCCTCTGCATGATCACGGCGGTTCTGGCCGCTCACGCGGGTCCTCCCCGGCCTCGCGAAACAGAGCCGCTCCCGAGCCGGACGCCCGGTTCAGGAGTGAAGGCCACATAGCCAACCACCGCTCGCTGTGCTGCGCCTGTGCTCTGGCTAACGCGGCGGTGTGCGGCGGTCGCTGCGCCACACCTCAGGTGGCACGTGACCCTCGGCATCACCGCCGCATCAGTCACAGCACAGCCTCCGCACAGCGCGCCCTTCTAGCGTCGGGAGGCGATCCGGTGTCTGTGACCCAAATCGGCAGCAGGGAGAACATGAACACGAGACCTCTGGCGGCGACCCTGAGGACGATTCTCGCCGTAGCCCTCGCGACGCTACTGGCGACAACTCTCGGCACGCAGCCCGCACAGGCCGCCCACTGGAGGAACATCAAAGGGGCGGTCTATGCCAAGATCAAATGGTTCAACTCGAAAACCATCCGAAAGAAGGAGGGCAAGGGGCCCATCGACGCAAAGTTCTCGAAGATCCCCGGCTCCCTGAGCAGCGATCCCCCAGGGCTCTGGTTCGGCGTCAAGTCCAAGAAGACCCGGAAGTGGATGGGCGCCTCCCCGCGAGAATTCCCCAGGGAAGACCAGAAGAAGCGTCTTACGGTGAACACATCGAACGGAAAGAAATTCTTCACCTCGTTCAAGAGGCGAGTCATCTGTACGGGAATTCTCTGCAGCCACACCTTTGTGGGAAAAATGCGGTATTAGTACTCCAGTCACATCTCGAGATCTCGGATCTCGATCTGATTGAGGCTGGGACATGAGACGGCCACCGCCGATCACGTGGGTGTGTGGAATCCACATGATCGGCGGTGGCCGCACCTGGGAAGGATTCGATTATCTCGCCACGGTCGGCGCAGGCTTCATTCCGCAAATGGGTACCGGACTGCACTTGGGTCCACAACGAGTACCTGAGCCGGCAGCTCGCATCGTGAAGTGATTGTCAGGAAGCTGTCCGGAGGAGGCGGGGCACCTCAGCTTGGGGTGCGGGTCGCCCCGGTCAGCAGCAGGAGTCCGTGGCGATCGACTGATGCGGAGGTGGCGGACAAGACGACGGCACCCGTTGCGGTGTCGCGGTCGAGTCCGGCCCAGGAGCGAAAGCCGCCGGTGCCGCCGTTGTGCCAGGTGACCGGGCGCCCTTTGACCGTGATGGTGATCCAGCCGGCGCCGATGTGTGCGCCCTTGCCGAACGGGGCGATCGGGTCCAGGGCGTGGGTCCCGGGTGCGGAGCCGTCCAGCAGCCCGGCGATCAGGCGGGCCATGGCACCGATGGTGGCTCGGATGCCACCGGCCGGCCCCATCGCTTCCCCGGTCCACGGTTGCCGCGGCCTGCCTCGTCGGCTGGTGCCGGTGAGCGCGTCCGGGCCGAGCTGGTCGGCTGTTACGGGCAGGTGGAGGCGGTTCAGTTGCAGCGGGCCGGCGATGCGCTGCTGCACCAGATCGGCGTAAGTGGTTCGGGCCGCGACGGCGATCGCGTGGCCGAGCAGTTCGAAGCCGAAGTTGGAATAGCGGGCCCGTGGCCGGCCCACCCGCACGGTGCGGGCCTGGTCGAGCAGTTGCTGCAGGTCCTCGCCGTAGGGGTTGGTGCCGTGCCGCCACAGGGCCAGGGTCCGCCGCATCGGCTGGGCGGACTTGGGCAGTCCGGGCAGTCCCGACCGGTGCCGGCTGAGCGAGACCAGCGTCAGTTGCGCGGCCGGGACATCGCCGAGCGGCAGCAGTTCGCCCAAAGTCGTCTCGGGCCTGATTTCGCCGCGGTCCAGCGCATCGGCGTACAGCAGCCCGGTGACCGCTTTGGAGATCGACCCGATCTCGAAGTCGGCGTTCAGATCGGCGCCCCGGCTGGCCACCGTCACCCCGGCAGGGCTGATCAGGGCGGCGGCCGCCACAGGGTGCCGGGGGCCCAGCAGCTCCTCGATCCTGGCGGTGAGCCCCGCGTCGCCGTGTACCGCCGTCACGACCGGTCCCCGCACACCCGGCGGCCCCGGCACTTGCGGTGCACCGTCTGCTTGGACATCCCCAGGGCGGCAGCGATCTCCACCCAGGTCGCATCGTTGTTGCGCGCGCGGCGGACCAACACCGCCTCGGTCCGCTCCATCTCTGCACGGATCTGGGCCACGGCGCCCTCCACCAGTGGGTCCTTGCTGTCCGCCGTCGCGACCACCAGGCCGGTCAGCTCTTCAACGTCCATGCGGTCAACCTATGTTGACCGCCATGTCGTGTCAACCCAGGTTGACCCGCCATGCTGAACAGACAACCTGGTGCTCTTACCGCTCACCGACATTTCAAGCCGCAGAAGATCGCCACGTGCGCCCGGCGCACCCGGTGAGCCAGGAGGAGACCGCGGCGCGTTCCACAACCGGGAAACTGCTGCGCCGGCTCGGCGTCGAGCCGGGCTCCGCGCCCTGGACCTTCCCGCCGACACCGGCAAGGACGTGCGTAAGTCCGTGTTGCGGAGGTCGCCGCTCGGCTGGCCGAAGATTTTTCAAGGCCGAGTTGCGCGGCGAGATCAGATGAGCTTCCGCCGCGTCGACGTCGACGGCCCGCCATCGGGAACTCGACAGGTCACTCCGCCTGGCAGCCGAACATCGTCGGGACATCTGGTGGGCGCCCGCACCGCCGCGCCCGCCGCGGCCCGTTCGTGCACGAACCGGCTGTCTGTCCGGCCCGTGGCCCCGGTCACGAGTATCACGTTCGCGTTCCTTCCTCAGCCGCTCAGCAGGGCGATGCTGTACGCGACGATCCAGGAGGCCCAGCCGAGCCAGCCGAGCAGGCCGGTCACGGCGATCCGGTTGGCGCCGTCAGCGTTGTACGGGGCGGCCATGGAGGAGACGAACAGCAGGGCCGCGCTGACCCAGCCCAGCCACGCGTGCCAGGCGGGGATGAACGCGAGGCTCACTCCGGCGGCGGTGAAGCCGAGCACCGCGATGGCAAGGAACACCTGGTTGAACCCGAACAGGACGGTGCAGAAGGCCCAGAGCCCGGCCACCGAGCCGCGGTGGTGCCGAGCTGCCGCCACCATCCCGAACCGCAGCGATTCGACCACCATGAAGGTGGCGTTCTGCATGAGGACGCCGGCGAGGCCGGCCAGAGCCCAGGCGTTGCTGCCGGGCTGATCGCCTCGCCAGAGCGCCGCGAGCAGCCCGGCGGCGAACAGCGTGGTGAACAGCCAGGCGACCGGGGCGAGGACCGAGGGCGCGTTGATCCGCTTGCCGACGCCGGCCAGCGCCTCGGTGATCGCGTCAAGGGACTGGCCGGAGGTGGGCTGCGGGAGTCCGGCGCGGACGTAGAGGACGTTGAGGACGATCGCGAGCAGGACGAATGCGATGCCTGCGACACCCGCCAGACCGATGAGGGTCATGGTGACCACCAGTTGATTTTATAATGCATATATTGAATATAAGTCATGTAAAGACGTGGTGCAATCGTGGAGAATGAGAGATCGGGGTGAGGAACCGGCGGGCAACCGTTGGCCGCCGAGAAGGATCCTGGTCGCAGCGAGTGAGGTCGCCCACCAGTGCACGCGTTGCCATGCTGCGGGGGTGGACCTGCAACGCAACCGTTTGTACGGTAAGCGCCTTCCCCCAGGTCGGGGCGTGCGCCGAAACAGGCTGCGGCCAAGGACGGCGGCGGGACGGCACGGAATTCGTAGGATGGCGGACAAGCTCTCCTGAGCGCTACGCGAACAGGTCCTTCCGCATGCGCGTCGAGCAGGACGATGTCGGCCTTCTTGCCGCGCGTGAGCGTGCCCGTCCTGTCGCCGAGCCCAAGGTGCTCTGCTGGCCGACCGGTGCGTCAGCGCGTAAGAGCCTGTCGGCAAGGATGGCCCCACCAGCCGCCATCTGCGCCGTTCCCGCAGGTAGACAGGAGTGAGGGGGTCGGGTCCAAGCGCGATCTTGGAGTAGACAATGGTGTGCGGTGTCCAAGAACCGCGAAGTGCCGATATCGATTGGCAAGTCGGCACTTCGGTTCCGGTGGGCGGGCGGCCCTTCGGGCATCAACCGATCGGTCGATGCCGGAATCCACCATCCCGCTCTCCTGCCGGACGATCCGCCACCCCCGTCCCCGCGCGATTCTCAAGGCATGCCAACACACCGGGAGCCCGCTCTGCGCACCATCGGACTCCGCAAAGCCTTCGGCGACCACCTGGCCGTCGACGACATCCACCTCACCGTCCCCGCCGGATCCTTCTACGGTCTGGTCGGTCCCAACGGCGCCGGCAAGACCACCACCCTGGCCATGGCCGTCGGCCTGCTCCGCCCCGACGCCGGCAGCGCCGAGATCTTCGGCGTCGACGTCTGGCGTGACACCGTTCAGGCCAAGGGACTGATCGGCGTGCTGCCCGACGGCAACGCCATGCCGGAACGGCTTACCGGGCGCGAGGTTCTCACCTACCTCGGACTGCTGCGTGGCCTGCAGCCCGCCGTCGTCGCCGAGCGCGCCGACGAACTCCTCCAGATCCTCGAACTCGGCTCCGCCGAGCGGACCCTGGTCATCGAATACTCCACCGGCATGCGCAAGAAGATCGGCCTGGCCGTCGCCCTCCTGCACGCGCCCCGCCTGCTTGTTCTGGACGAGCCCTTCGAGGCCGTCGATCCTGTCTCCGCGGCCACGATCAGGACCATCCTGCGCAGGTTCGCCGCCAACGGCGGTTCGGTGATCATCTCCAGCCACGTCATGGCCCTCGTCGAGCAGCTCTGCGACCACGTGGGCGTCATCTCCGACGGCCGCGTCGTGGCCGCCGGGCCGCTGGCCGATGTACGCGGCGCCGGAAGCCTGGAGGACGCCTTCGTCGACCTCGTCGGCGCCCGTACCGGTGGAACGGAGGGACTGGCATGGCTCACCTCCTGACCTCCGGCCCGGTCGCCGCCCAGCACATGATCCGCATGCGGCTGGCGATCATGCGCAACTCCCTGCGCGGCGATAATGCCGCCAACCTCTACGCCGGCGTCTCGGGCGGGCTGCTCCTGGCCTTCGGAACGATCGCCGTCGCCGTCCTGTGGCCCGCCTACCTGCCCCTCACCCTGGCCGTGTGGCTCTCCGGCTGGATCTTCGGCCCCATCTTCATCGGGGGCGGCAGCGAGGCCCTGCGCCCCGAATACTTCTCCATGCTCCCGGCCACGCCAGGCCGGATCACGACGGCGCTGCTCGCCGGAGCTTCCGCGGGCCCCGCACCCGCGGTCAATCTCATCGCCCTGCTGTCCCTGCCCGTGTACGGCTGGCGCTTCGGCCCAGCCGGAGTGCTCATCGGCCTGGCAGCAGCCCTCACCACGCTCATCACCATGGTGATGGTCTCCCGCGTCATCGTGGCGCTCATCGGGCTGTTCGTCAGATCCCGCGTCACCGCGGCCGCCGTCGGCATCGTCACCGGCACCGCCATCGCCCTGTGCAGCAACGGCTGGGCACCCGTCGCGGCTCTGGGCGGCACCGACACCGCCGCCTGGTCCCAGATCCTCGTTCGCGTCCTGCCCTCCGGATGGGGCGTGGCCGCCATCGAAGCCCCCTGGCCCCTCGCCCTCGCCGTCCTCGCCGCCAACGCCGGCGTGATCGCCCTCCTCCTGGCCGCCTGGGCCGGCCTGCTGGCGCGGCGCGTCGTCTCGGCCGCACGCGGGGGTGTGCCGTCCCGCCGTGGCACGCCCCGCCCCTTCCCCACCACCGGCGGCGCCCGCATCGCCGCCGCCAAGGAACTGCGCGCCTGGTGGCGTGACCTCGTCCGCATCCAGCTCCTCGCCACCGCCTTCTCCTACGCCATCGTCACCCCCCTCCTGCTCCTCGCCCTCGACGCCTGGATCATGGTCCCCTTCACGGGACTCATCGCGATCGTGATGGCCGCCGCGTCCTCGGCCAACCTCTACGGCGCCGACGGGACCGCTCTCTGGCTCACCCTCATGACCCCCGGCGCGGAGCGCGCCGACGTACGTGGCCGCCAGTTGGCGTGGCTCCTCGTCGTCGGCCCGGCCGCAGCGCTCCTGTCCCTGGCCGGCACTCGGGTCAGCGGCCAGGCGTGGGCCTGGCCATGGGTACTCGGCCTGCTCCCCGCCCTCCTCGGCGGCGGCGCCGGACTCATCGTCCTGCTCGCCGTCACCTCGCTGGTCCCCGGCACCGACCCCCACAAGCGCGGGGGCAACCCGCTCAGCACCGGCGCTGACGAAACCGCCGAAACCAGCCTCGCCTGGCTCGTGCTTGTCGCGGTCCCAGCCACCGCCCTGCCCGCGGCCGGTGTCATTCTCCTCAACCCCTGGGCCGGCATCATCACCGGTGTGCTGACCGGCGCCCTCAGCGCCTGGGGACTCGGCAGGATCGCCTACCGCAGGCTCGAGAGCCACGGGATCGATCTGCTCAATCTCATGAAGCACGGCCCGGCACCCCAGGCTGACAAGCCCACCACCGCGGACCTGCCGATCCAGCACCGCATCGGCGTCACGATGAGCTACGCCATTGCCTGGCTTCCTCTGTTTCCCCAAGGACTCGTGCCCATGGTCATGAAGATCCTCGGCATTGAGGACCGCGGATGGTTCCTCGCCCTTCATCTGCCGCCGGTCTGGCAATGGCCCACCATCATCTTCATGATCGCCCTTGGGTTGCTCATGTACGGCTACGCCATCCTGATCCCCATGCGACTAAGCTCGCCCTCACCGGCCGCCACCAGGTGAAAGCTGTCCATACCCGCGAGGAGGAGCACGCTCCGGATGCACGACCCCTTTCCGCCTTCGGCCTGGGAGCAACGCTTCGAGCGCGCCGTCGAGATCGTGCCCTACCTCACTCTCGCCGCTTCCCTGGTCATCAGCCTGGCCTCACCCGACCAGCCCGAAGGCGGGATCCCCCGTACTCTCGTGCTCACCGCCCTGGCCCTCGCCTGGATTCTCGGCGCCCATACCCTCCTGCCCACGGCCCTGCGCGGACGTCGGGTCGTCGTCACCGTTCACTTCGCCGGCGTCCTGGCCACCGCCGCGCTGCTCGCCTTCCACGACCCCATCTTCCTCATCTACTGCATCTCCGGATTCTTCCTCGCCGCCAACTTCGCTCCCTCCAAGTGGACCTTCGCCGCCGTCGCGGCCACCTCCTTCGTCCTGTACGGTTCGACGTTCGACTGGACCCAGGCCACCATCCAGCTCATCGCCTTCTACCTGGCGATCATCGCCGTGCAGACCGTCGCCATCGGCGGCGGCTCCATCGCGGGCATCAAGATCGAGGACCGGCAGCGCAAATACCGGAAAGCGGTCAGCGATCTTCAGACCGCCATGGAGGAGAACGCCGACCTCCACGCGCAGCTCCTCACCCAAGCCCGCCAGGCCGGCATCCTCGACGAACGCCAGCGCATGGCGCGCGAAATCCACGACACCCTCGCCCAAGGCCTCACCGGCATCATCACCCAGCTACGCGCCGCCCAACGCGTCGAGAACTCCGACGCCCACCTCGCACTCGCGCTCACCCTCGCCCAGAACAGCCTCACAGAAGCCCGCCGCTCCGTCGCCGCCCTGCAGCCCCACGAGCTCGAAGACGCCCACCTCCCCGAAGCCATGACCACCCTGGCCCGCAACTGGAGCAAGAGCACCGGCGTCGACCTCCACGTCGAAGTGACCGGCGACCGCGTCCCCCTCAGCCCAGCCATCGAGGTCACCCTCTTCCGCGTCGCCCAGGAAGCCCTCGCCAACATCGCCAAGCACGCGGGCGCCACCCGCGCCGGCCTCACCCTCTCCTACACCGGCGCCGTCGTCCTGCTCGACATCCGCGACGACGGCACCGGCATCCACAACCCCAACGGCAAAGGATTCGGCCTGAGCAGTATGAGACAACGCCTGCGCGGCGTCGGCGGCTCCCTCGAAATCGAGAGCAGGCCCGGCGAGGGCACCGCCGTCAGCGCCACCGTCCCCGCTCTCCAAGGAAACCCACGGTGATCCGCCTCCTCATCGTCGACGACCACCCCATCGTCCGTGACGGCCTGCGCGCCGCCTTCGAAGCCGAACCCAACATCCACGTCGCAGGCGAAGCCGCCAACGGCCTCGAAGGCATCGACCGCGCCGCAGCGCTCAAGGTCGACATCGTCCTCATGGACCTGCGCATGCCCGAAATGGACGGCGTCACCGCCATCACCGCCCTGCGCCACTCCCACCCCCACATCAAGACCCTCGTCCTGACCACCTTCGACGGCGACTCCGACGTCCTGCCCGCCATCGAAGCCGGCGCCACCGGCTACCTCCTCAAAGACGCCCCCACCGACGAACTCCTGCGCGCCGTCCGCGCCGCAGCCGCGGGCGAGCCGGTCCTGTCCCCCTCGGTCGCCGGCCGCCTGATGGGCCAGGTACGCAAACCAGTGAAGGCTGCCCTTACCGACCGCGAACTGCAGGTCCTCGCTCTCGTCGCTGATGGCGCCTCCAATCGTCAGGCGGCCGCCAAACTCTTCATCAGCGAGGCCAGCATCAAGACCCACCTGCTGCACATCTACGACAAACTCGGCGTCCGCGACCGCGCCGCCGCCGTCGGCGAGGGGTATCGGCGCGGTTTGCTGAGTTAGTCGACCAACCACCCGCCGTACCGGAGCCCACATTTGCCGCCAGAGCGACACTTCTGCCATGGCGTGGCGGTCAGGACGGCGCGTCCCACACCGGCCGGATCTCGATGCCCGCGCCCATGGGACAGTGGCGGGCGATTCTCTCGGCTTCGTCCAGGTCGGCGCATTCGACGACGTAAAACCCCGCCAAGCCCTCATCCAGCGCCACGAACGGCCCAGCGGTGGAGACCGGCCCATGAGGGGAAGGGCGCAGCGTCTTGGCCTCTTTGGCCGGGTTCACGGCCTGCGCATAGAACGGGATGCTCTGGTCGCGCAGGTATTGGGCGAAGGCTGCGTGTTCGGCCAGCGCTGCCTCCATTTCCTCACGCGAGACCGACTCCCAGCAGCCCTCGGGGTCGAACAACAGCAGAGCGAATTGCATCGAACCAGTGTGAGAGATCGATTATCGATGACAAGTTCGAATATCTGCCCGAGCGGCATAGAGACACCTGAACGTCGGCAATGAATGAGGTTTCGCGGCGCCGCCCACCGCCCCGTTCACGGTGGCTCCTGCGTGCCGGCGGTGAGGCGTCGTCCCCAGGCGCGCATGTAGGCGATGGCTTCCGGTGGACCGTGGACGACGACGGGGGCCTCGAGCGCTCCGATGCAGAAGGTGGCCCAGTCCAGGGAGTCGGTGGCGATCTCCACCCGGCACCAGGTGTCGTCGATGGATTCCACCGTCCCGTAGTGCGCGATCTCCTCCCGCACCTTCTCGGCGGGGGCCCCGACGGTAGCCCGGACGGAATACCTGGCGGGCATCGCCCTGATCCGGGCGCGCACGTACCCGACGGGATCGTCGGCAGGCAGGGGGCGGAGGGCGAACGTGGTGCCGGTGCGGCTCACATCACCGATGCGGTCGACGCGGAAGGTGCGCCAGTCGGCCCGGTCGAGGTCCCAGGCGATGAGGTACAGACGTTTCTCGACCCGGACGATGTGGTGCGGGTGGACTGTCCTGGCCGCGGTATGACCGGTGCGGGCGCGGTAAGCGAACTCCACCGTCTCGGTGTCGCGGCAGGCCAGGGCGAGGGTCGTCAACGAGGCGACGTCGGCGACGACCACGCTTGCCTCGGGGTTTCGCGCCGGGAGGGCGACGACGCGCAGGCTGTCGATGCGGCGTCGGATCCGTACGGGAAGCACTTGGACGATCTTGGCCATGGCGCTCAGCGCGGCGTCTGCCGACGCCGGGGAGGAGCCGGAGGTGATCTCTTGGAGCCCTATGACGATGGCGGCGGCCTCGTCCTCGCTGATCACCAGAGGTGGGAGCGAGGCGCCGGGACTGAGTTGGTAGCCGCCTCCGGTGCCCCGTGTGGCGGTGATCGGATACCCGAGCTCCTGGAGGCTGCCGATGTCGCGGCGGAGCGTGCGCTGGCTGACGCCGAGGCGGCGCGCGAGCTCGTGGCTGGGCCAATGGCGCCGGTTCTGCAGCAGTCCGAGGAGTTCGAGGACGCGGGTGCCGGTCGACATGAGCCCACCCTAGGCCTCACTTGTGGACATATACCGGCCACAAGATCGGTGAGGATGAGGGCCACCGAGGCGGAACGGCGCGTACGGCGACACATGATCAGCACTGCCGACCTGTCCCGGAGGGCTCCCGGGCATCGACCTCTCCATGGCGCACGGGACGACGGCGCCGGGCAGACCCAACGGTCCTCGCGCACTTCAACCCCCTCGCCCACGTCGTCGAGGCCGACAACACCCACACGGAAGGACCACGAACATGCGCATCCTCGTCACCGGAGCGACCGGCCAGGTCGGGCGGCACCTCGTCGCGCAACTCCACGAAGCCGGGCACCACGTCCGCGCGCTTTCCCGCACCCCTGCCAAAGCCGACCTCCCGGCCGGTGTCGAGGTGGTGGCGGGCGACCTCACCGATGCCGCCACGCTCGGAGCCGCCTTCGAAGGGATCAACGCGATCCACCTGATCACCTTCGGTGGCGACCACGACCTGACCAACGGCCCTGAGATCATCGACATCGCTGCACACCACGGCATCACGCGGGCCACGGTCCTCGGCGGCTGGTCGCCCACCAGTATCGAAAGCGCACTGGAGACCAGTGTGATCGGCTGGACACTGCTGCAGCCGGTGGAGTTCATGTGCAACGCTCTCGAATGGGCCGATGAGATCCGCTCCCGTAGCACCGCGTCCATGCTCGCCACCTACCCCAGCGCGATGGTGCATGAGGCCGACATCGCCGCCGTGGCCGCCACGGCGCTCACCCACGCGGGCCACGAGGGTCGGAGCTACCCGATCACCGGGCCCGAAGCCCTTACCCCGGCGGAACGCGTCCGGATCATCGCCGAGGCCACCGGGCAGGACATCGCCTTCGTGCACCTGAGCGAGGACGCGGAGCGGGCCCGGCTGCGCGGCTACGGATACGACGAGGACTACGTGGAGTTCGGAATCCAACTGGCCACGAGCCCGCCCGGGGCCGGCGGTGTGGTGCTGCCCACCGTCGAGGACGTCACCGGCACGCCCGCGCGAACCTTCGCCCAGTGGGCGCGGGAACACGCTGAACGGTTCCGCGCCGCGCGCTGACCCGCACGGGGCGGACCCGGGGCGCCGCACGGCCGCGCTGGTGGAGAAGTGATCGCTTCCTCGGACCCGGACCAGGGCCTGCGGCCGCTCGGAGCGGCGTCCTCGGCGGTCGTGGACGAGGACGGCGTCCAAAGCTCCGCAGGCGCAGCGGAACTACCCGAGGGACGTGATCTGACTAGGCGGTACCGGCAATGCGTCACGGCCGAAAGGTCCTGCACGTCGGGACCGTGACGATGACGGCCGGCGTCTTGGCTCTGGTGCCGATGCTCGGCTCGGAAGCCGGATTCTGGCAGCTCGCTCCCGCGATCCGCACGAGACCGGCTCGGCGTCCGGCACGCTCACCACCCTCCAGCAGGTCGGCGGCGCACTGGGGACAGCCGTACTCGGGAGTGTGTTCTTCAGCGGGCTGAGCGCTGGTCCTACCGCAGTCGCCCACACGTTCTGGATCGTTGCCGGGATGATCGCACTGACCTTCCTGGCCGGCTTCCTTCTCCCTAGAAACGCCCGCGAGGCAGAACCCGCCTTCTGACCAGATCGCCGAGGGCGTGTCCGCCGGGGCCTCCGACCTGGATCGATCCGTTCGCGCTACCGGTTCCCCTCCTGGTGACTGCGAACTGCTCGCCCCATACCGCCCGCGGCCTCTTCCACCGAGTGTCCCGCACGCTCGTCATGGACGAACCCGACCCTGAACAGGCCATGGCCGCCGGCGAGGAACTGAACGTTTTCTACTTGAGCAGTGATCGAAACCTGTGGATCCGCCGGGAAGGGTGTACCTTCCCGGATCATCCGATGACGGTTTCGAGATAGGGCCGATGGCCGACGTCGGTCGGGAAGGCACACGGCCTCCCGCGCTCATGATCTGCCTGTCCTGGAGGAGCCGGAACCGCGGACCGGGTTTCGACAGTTTTCCACCAAAGGGTGTCGAAATTTGGGCTCCGGCTTCGACTCCCCCATGGAGCTGGGCAGTGGAGACACGTGGACAAGGTGACATCAGCGGATGGGACTCCCATCGCGTTCGACCGGCTTGGGGACGGCCCGCCGATCATCGTGGTCGCCCCGGCTCTGTGCGACCGGGCCTTCGGGCAGATGGGCCAGGATCCCCGTCGGCTCATCGCCCGCCACCTGCCCGCCGGACGCCATCACGTGCTGCCCGGCCAGCACCACCTGGTGCCGCCGGAGGTGCTGGTACCCGTAGTGACCAGGTTCCTCGATGGGTGAGCATGCGGAGGTCCTCCGGCCGCTGACCGTCGATGGCCTGCTCGCCGTGGCGCGGGCGGGGCTGCGCCGCATGTCTCCCGCCGAAGCCGCCGCAGCGATCGCGGAGGGAGCCCGTCTGGTGGATACCCGCCCACAGTTCCAGCGAGCGGCCGACGGCGAGATCCCCGGCGCGATCGTCATCGAACGCAACCATCTGGAATGGCGTCTCGATCCCACCAGCCCGGCCAGAATCCCCGAAGCAACCGGCCACGACATCGCCTGGATCGTGATCTGCGACGAGGGCTACTCCTCGTCCCTGGCAGCTGCTTCGCTGCGCACGATCGGCCTGGCCAAGGCCACCGACGTGATCGGCGGCTTCCGGGCGTGGAAGCAGGAGGGCCTGCCGCTGACTCACCCGGCCACGCCGGCCACGCCGCGCCTGCCGACCGGCTGAGCGGTCAGCCGTCGACGCTGGAGAAATGCACGCCTGTTGCGATCAGAGGGTTCAGGGCGGTGCCGCGGATGCGGAAGGAGAACGGGGTGCGCGTCTGCGGGAACAGGATCTCCGGATATGTCCGTCCGAAGATCGGCCGCCGCAGTGCCGTCTCGGGCATGGCGGTCACCAGGTGACCGGCAACGCGGTCAAGCCGCCGGTCAGCACGTGTGGGTTGAAGATCAGCTCCTCGACCGCGCAGCCCAGCTTCAGGGCGGGGAAGCGGGCGGCGAGCTGGGAGAAGACCGCTTTCAGCTCGATCCGGGCCAGCGGCGCGCCGATGCAGTAGCGGGCGCCGTGGCCGAAGGTCAGATGCGGCGCGGCCGGCCGGTCGAGGTCGAACCGGTCCGGGTCGGCGAACACCGACGCGTCGTGGTTGGCCGCCCCGGTGTCCAGGAGCACCAGGTCACCTTCCCGCACGTGTACACCGGCGACCTCCAGGTCTTCTCGGGCGTAGCGGGGGATGCCGCCGCCACCCAGGCCGGGAGCGCGCAGGATCTCCTCCACCGCGGCGTCGGTCCGGGACGGGTCGGCCACCAGCGCCGGCCACTGGCCGGGGGTGGCCAGCAGCCACAGCGCGCCCAGGCTGATCGCGGTCACCGTCGTCTCGTGTCCGGCGAACAGCAGGAGCATGCCCATCGCCGCGGCCTCGTCGTCGCTGACCCCCTCGGTGGCGGCCAGCCGGGAGATCACATCGGCGTCCGGGGCGTCACCGAGCCGGCCGTCGGCGCGTTTGCGGGCCACCAACCGCCGGCCGTAGCTGAACAGTTCGGCCAGCCCCTGCTCGGAGCGGGCCCGGTCCGTGATGTCAGCGGCGGCCTGTGTCCAGGCGCGAAACTGCGCCCGGTCCTCATACGGCACGCCGAGCAGCTCGCAGATGACCGCGATCGGCAGCGGCAGTGCCAGCGCCGCGTGCAGGTCGGCCGGCGGACCGGCCGCGGCCAGCTCGTTCAGCAACTGCGTGGCGAGCGTCTCGACCCGGCCGGCCAGGGCACGCATCCGCTTGGGCGAGAAGTGCGGCTGCAGCAGCGAACGCATCCTGCGGTGGTCGGCCTGCTCGGTGTCGATGTCGCCCATCGGGCCGCCGAACAGTGCCGACTCCCCGGTGCGTGACGCCTTCTCGGGTTCGCGGTGGGCGCGGCCGAGCCGGTCGTCGTCCAGCAGCCGGCGCACATGTTCGTATCCGGTCACATGCCAGCCGGGATCGCCGACAGCGGTGCGGATGGCGTGAATGGGACTGCGGGCCTGCAGCTCCCGCAGCAGCGGCGAAGGCCGCATCCGGTCTGGCTGCTCGTACGGCAGCTGAACGGGGATGGACGGCATGGCCTCTCCATAAAGTAGACGAAGACTTGTACACTTCGACGTCCATAACGTTACATGTACACTTTGCTTTCTACAAGTGGAGGGCTGATGAGCAATCCCGAAGAAGGCAACCAGGCCGTTGCCGCGCGGCCGGTGCGGCGGCTGCGCCGTGCGGAGCGGCGTGAGCAGATCCTGGACGCGGCCACCCGTGCCTTCGCCCGCGCCGGGTACGTCGCCACCGGCCTCGACGACATCGCCGCCGAGGCGGCCCTGACCAGGGCGATGCTGTATCGGCACTTCGACTCCAAGGCCGACCTCTACCGTGCCGTGCTGGACCGGGCGTGCGTGCGGCTGGCCGAGGCCACGGGAAGCGACGACTTCGACGAAGACGCCATCCCCGCGCTGGTGCGTGCCGCGGCCGCCGATCCCGACGGGTTCCGGCTGCTGTTTCGCTACGCCGCCCGCGAGAGCGACTTCCGCGAGCTGATCGACTCCATCACCGCCGCCTCCCGCGACGTCGCCCACCGCAACCTCGCCCGCCGCATCCCCGCGGGGCCGTGGCTGGAGTGGGCCGCCAACCTGATCCCCGCCTTCACCCTGGAGGCAGTCATCGCCTGGCTCGACGCCGGCCAGCCCGACCCCGACCAGGCCGCCGACCGCATCGCGGCAGCCGTCCACGGCGTCATGGCCGCCGCCCAGCCCTCCTTCACCGAGGCCGCTACTTGAGCTCCGACGTGTCGGCGTCGGCCAGCACCCGGCAGACGCCGGACACCCAAGGACGCCTGCCCTAGTTCTTGCCCGTTGGGATGACCAGCTTGCGAGCTGAGGACGAGATCCGGGCGCAGCCGGCTGGGCACCGGTCGCGCCAGGCCCTGCACGGCGTCGGCGAACAAGGCGTCGAACTCGGCTACGCGCAGCGGGTGCCCAGCGGTGGGCAACCGGCCCACCTCGGAGGCCGGCCTGCGCGAACGGGCTGAGCGTACGGTCCGGTTCCGCCGCACTTCGACACCCGTTTCAGGAGCGGCTCAGACATGCGTTCGGTGTCTTTCAGCTCGCGGCGGTCCACCGGCGGTAGCCCGCAATGGGCCGGCCTGCGCCGGTGGTGATCAGCTGCGGCAGGCTCTCGGTGATGAAGAAGGTCCAGGCGCGCGAGCACGCTTCGAAGCAGGCGGATTCGGCCGCGGTGAGGCCTTCGTGCGTGAAATGCACCGTCGTGCCCTGCGCGTTGGTGGTGATGTCGAAGATGACGTTGGTGTCGGTCCACTCGTTAGGCTCGTTGATGAAGTCGGAGTCCACCACGTGCCAGACCACCCGTCGGCCGGGCTCGAACTCGGTGATCTGGAACCGGGCGAACCGGAGGCCCTCCTTGGCCCGGATGGTTTCACCGGCGTATTCGCTGTCGTCGGTGAAGACGAACTCGTCGTGCAGGGCGGCAGAGTGGCCGATGAGGTTCTCGCTCCACCAGCCGCGGACGTTGGTGATGGCCTCGAAGACCTGCTCCGGCGTCCGGTCGACGGTCATGGTGGCGGTCAGGTACTCGGTGTTCGACATTGTCTTTGCCTCTCTTGGGTGGTTTCGCCTCACCGACGAAGGAGGCAGCCCGGGATCGACATCACCGAGGAAGACCCTTCGAGAAATTCGGCCGCGATGGCCTTTGTGCTGGTCAGAGCTTGGAAAGACGACCCGTCAGATAACGACGTTCTGCGTCGGTCGGAGCCAGTCTCAACGCCTCCTCGTAGAACGTCGCGGCCTCGGCGAGGCGGCCGTCCCGGCGGAGAAGATCGGCCCTCGTCGCCGGCAGCAGGTAGTAGCCATCGAGCTCGCCGGACTCGGCGAGCTCGTCGACGAGGGCAAGTCCGGCGGGGATGCCGTCGGCCATCGCGACCGCCACGGCGCGGTTGAGCTCCACCACGGGAGATGGCGCCATCCGCGTGAGCGCCGCATAGAGGGCGGCGATCTGCGGCCAGTCGGTAGCCGCGGCGTCGGGCGCTGTCGCGTGACAGGCGGCAATCGCGGCCTGCACCTGATACGGCCCGCAGCGCCGCACGGCCAACGCTTCGTCAAGCGTTGTAAGGCCTTCGGCGATCAGCGCGCGATCCCACCGGGATCGGTCCTGGTCCTCCAGCGGGATCAGTACGCCGTCGTCGATGCGGTTCGCACGGCGGGCCTCGAGCAGCAACATCAACGCCAACAGGCCCCGCGCCTCAGGCTCGGTCGGGGTCAGACGGACCAGCGTCCGGGCGAGGTGGATCCCCTCAGCGGCCAGCGCCCTGCGCCCGTCTTCCTCGTCGTAGCCCTGGTTGAAGATCAGGTACAGCACCGCGAGGACGGCTGTCAGCCGCTGCGGCAGGAGCTCCGCCGGTGGCACCCGATAGGGTATTCCGGCCTCGACGATCTTGCGCTTGGCGCGCACCAGGCGTTGCGCCATCGTCGGCTCGGCAGTCAGGAACGCCTTGGCGATCTCACCCGTACTCAGTCCCGTCAGCGTCCGCAGCGTCAGGGCAACCCGAGCAGGGAACGGCAGCGCGGGATGGCAGCACGTGAAAATCAGCCGCAACCGCTCGTCAGGAATCTCCTCAGCCAACGACTCAGTCGGAGCCCGCTCCAGCACGGCGAGCTGCCGCAACTTCGCCGCCCCCGTTGCATCCCGCCGCAGCCGATCGGTCGCCCGGTGACGTGCCGTCGTCGTCAGCCACGCACCCGGACGAGCCGGAACGCCATCACGCCCCCACGTCGCCAGCGCAGCGGCGAACGCGTCCTGTGCGCAGTCCTCCGCCAGGTCCCAGTTCCCGGTCAGCCCGATCAGCGTGGCGACCACTTGGCCCCACTCTTCCCGGAAGGCCGCATCGACCGCTGCACGAACCGCCTCCGGCGCGTTCATTCCCATACGGGGCGGACCTCGACACAACCCCGGTTCGCGTAGGGGTGCCGTGCCGCGATCGCGATCGCCTCGTCCAGATCGTCGCATTCGATGATGTCGATACCGCCGATGAAGTCCTTCGTCTCCGCGAACGGGCCATCGGACACCAGCGTCTCCCCGTCACGGACGCGGACCGTCGTCGCAGCCGCCACCGGACGCAACCGCGCACCACCGAGAATGGCTCCTCGCCGATTCACCTCCGCCTCGTACGCCTGATACGCCGGGTCCGCCGCGATCTCCTCCATGGAGGGTGACACCTTCTCATCGTCACAGATCAGCAACACGTACTTCATAAAGCCACTATGCCCGAACCCGCCCCGACCAGCTCGAACACCGCGCCTCTGCGGATGATCGGCCGCCGCCCTCACCGAGATCAGGGGTGGTCGTACAGACCGACGCCGGGCCGATCCGAGCACTCGCGGTGCAAGCACGTCACGGTCCGGCGGCGGCTGGAGACCGGCGACAGCTCTCGGCCCTGGGCGGTCGCTCGATGCCGGATGCCTGCTCCCTTCGGTGTAGTGCGTACAGCGAACGGTGCAAGGTCAAGTGACGATCAACGGACGACGCGCTCCGCTGCGGCCCGGCCTAGCGTTTCTCCTGGAGATAGCCGGATGAGTACGGGAGGAATCGCCATGAGCAAGAAAGTGATGACTGCGGTCGCCGGGCTGAGCCTGACGGCGGGTTTGCTGGGATGGGCCGGCGCGCCGGCTGGTGCTCAGGCCGACAGGGCCGGCGAAGCTGCCAGCGCTGCGATGACCGCGCCGAAGCCGCCGAAAGGTGCCAGGGCGGTGGTCCGGGTCAGCCCCAATCCCACCACCAAGCGAGGCCAGGAGGTGACGATCACCGGCCACTGCGGCGGCGGCGAAGGGCTCAAGGCCGTGCTCGCCGGGCTCGACAGCAAGCACCCGGTGCTACGGAACATCCGCATCGTCGAGGACGACCCGAAGGGATTCGTGGCGAAGGCAACCCTCGCCCCCAAGATCGGTAACGGCGTCGGTCCCGTTTTCGTCGACTGTGGCGGTGAGGCGGGCGTGACCCTCCTGGTCACCCACGTCTGATCCGAACCTCCCACCCCGGGCTGGTGAACAGATCCAGAGCTTCCGCGGTCCTCGAGTCCGCCGGTCCACGCGGTCGCGGAAGCCGCGCATGCCGACGGCGTCGCCCAGGTGACCACCTGGGCGACGCGGTTCGGTACGCCCCGGCCCGGCCTTACACCCGTCACCCCCTGGAGAAAGGGCCTCCGCATGGCCGAGCCCTCCCCACGACGCGAACCCGCGCCGGTCCGGCACCTCGCCCGGATCACCGATATCACGCTCGCTGTCCTCACGCTGGTCTTCTTCGTCGCCGTAGCCCTCGCCACCGGGGTGCGTGGCCCCTGGCAGGACACGATCCAGCTCGGGTTGCTTCTCGGAGCGCTCCTGCTGGTCAGACGCCGCTGGCCGATGACCGTGCTGCTGCTGTCGGTCGGTGGGATCTTCGTCTATCACCTCACCGGACATTGGTCTCCCTCCGGTTGGATCTGGCCGGCCGCGGTCGCCTACTTCACCGCCGCCACCACACCACGCGTGCGCTGGGTGCCCGCCATCGGTCTGGCCCAACTGGTCTACTCCGCGGTCGACGCCCGCTGGATCCTGGACAAGAACCCGACCCGCTACCTGGTCCACGTCGCGGGGGAAGGACTGCTCCTGGCGATTCTCATCGCAGCGGGGCTCACCTACGCCGCCGCGATGCGCTGGCGCAAGCAGCTGCGCGAAACCGACCACCGTGCGCACGCCGCCGAGGAACGGCTGCGCGTCTCGCACGAGGTTCACGACGTCATCGCCCACACGCTGGCCGTCGTCGGCGTGCAGCTCAATGTCGCCGCCGACGCTCTGGAGGAGGACCCGCCAGCGGCCGCCGCCGCCCTGCGCCTGGCGAAGGACGTCAGGAACCGGGCGATGACCGACCTCCGTACCCTCATCACGACCTTGCGTGACGATTCCAGCGACACCGCGCCCCAGGCGGATCTGGCCTCCTTGGACACTCTCATCGCCGACGCCCGCACCGCCGGACTTGAAGTGACCCTCGACGAGCACGGCGACCGCGCGGCCGTCCCCGCCATTACCGCCATCGCCATCTACCGCGTCGTACAGGAGTCCCTCGCCAACACGCTCAAGCACGCGGGAGCGAGCAAGGCCGAGGTGACGATCGGCTACCAGCCTCGCTCGATCACCGTCGAGATCACAGACAACGGCCGCGGCGTCCCGGGCGGCGCCGAAGTCACTGAAGGCCATGGCCTGGCCGGCATGCGCGAGCGGGTGAGCGCACTCGGGGGCGCGCTCACCGCAGGACCCGTCCCCGACGGCGGCTTCGCCGTGCGGGCCGACATCCCCGTGGCAGGCTCGACGGCATGACGATGAAGGTGCTCCTCGCCGACGACCAGGCACTCGTACGGGCCGGCTTCCGCAGCCTGCTGGCCCGTTCCCGGGACATCACGGTCGTCGGCGAAGCCGAGGACGGCGACGAAGCGGTACGGCTGGCAGCGAGCACCCGCCCCGACGTGATCCTCATGGACATCCGTATGCCGGGCACCGATGGGATCACCGCCACGCGTCGCATCGTCACCAACCGGACCGCTCTGGGCTGTCGCGTCATCATCCTTACCACGTTCGACACCGACGAACACGTCTTCGCCGCCCTGCGCGCCGGAGCCAGCGGCTTCCTCACCAAAGAGGTCGAACCCGCGGAACTGCGCCGGGCGGTCGCCGCCGTCGCCGGTGGAGACGCGCTCCTGTCTCCGGGGGTGACCCGCCGCGTCATCGAGCAGTTCGCCCACCGGCAGGACACCACGCCCAGCGCGGGGCAGCGGCTGGCCACCCTCACCGCCCGGGAACTGGAGACGGTCAAGCTCGTGGCGCTCGGCCTGTCCAACAGCGAGATCGCCGAGCGCCTCGTCATCAGTCCGCTCACTGCCAAGACCCACATCACCAGGGCCATCGCCAAACTGGACGTGCGTGACAGGGTCCAACTCGTCATTTTGGCCTACGAGAGCGGTTTGATACGGCCCGGCGCGTGAGATCGAAGGTCCGCGAACCTCTGCGCGGCTCCTACTCGACCCCCAACACGGCGAGGCCGCTGCGAATGCCGGTGAGAACATCGACGACCGGATGCGACGACGGGACGAAAAGGCCGATCGCCGGCGTGACGACGCAGAAGAACGGCACGTTCACTTTCCAGGACACGCCGCCGGGCAGCGGTGAGGTGACCTACCGGGTGTTCTGGGGCGGCGATGACCGTTACCGCCGGAGCAGTGCCTCCGTCACCGTGCTGGTCAGGCAGAGATCCACCCTCACCCTGGACGGGCCGCAGTCCGGCGTCGTCGGCACGGCCATGGAGCTGACCGGCCTGCTGACCGTGCAGCGCAGCGTGTACGTCGACAACGTCAGCGGCGGAAGCGTCAAGCTCCCGCCGGTGAGCGTGAACGCCGACGGCACGTACACGTTCACCGACACGCCCGCCACCGCCGGCAGATACAGCTACCTCGCGTTGTGGTCGGGGACGACCACCGCCGGGCCGGCCAAGGCCATCCACCAGATCGTCGTCGAGTGACCTGGCGGCGTCACCCGGCCATCGGGCCGGGTGACGCCCGAAGCTTTTGATCTCGGTGATGACGGTAAACCTGTTGTCGCGGCTGTCGCACACACGCTTGAATCAGCAGGCCACCATGGCCGGCTGCGGATGAGCCGGAAGGAGGAGGCGCTTGATGAGTGAAGCGTTCTACTCGAACGCGAGGCTGTACGACCTGATGTTTCCGGGTGGCGGGCCCGCGGTCGACTTCTACCGGGCCGACGCCGATCGGCAAGGCGGGAGCGTGCTGGAGCGGCCGCGCAAGTCACACGCGGGACGTGGTACCTCTCGACCGACTCCGAGCCCGACTTCGTCGTCGCGCCGCTCGACATCAGGAGCATTTTCCCGCAGGAGCTGCCGCTGCTCGTCTCTCTCGGCGGCCTTCGTCTCGTCGAGCGCTTCGGCGACTGGTCCGGCCGGCCATTCGCCGTGGACACGCCGCTTCAACTCTGCATCTGCGAGCCCGCGTGATCGGGGGCGAGAGCGCAGTCTCGGTCGATCGATACCCGGATCGCGATGTTCGCGTGCCTTCGCATCAGAGACTCGGCAGGCGCAAGGGCCTGCACCGTACACATCGGCTCAGGCAGGGAGAGGCGCCGAACACATGAAGGACACCGAGATCCCGCGGGCGGTGGCCGCGGCCGTCGCCACGGCCGCCGAGTACGGTCTGGGCGCCGACGACGCCACTGTGCTGCACAACTCGAACCGGATCGCCGTCCGGCTGCGGCCCAGCGGCGTGCTCGCCCGGGTCGCGCCCCTCACGCACCGCCTGGACTACGAGGTCGAGATCGCCCGGCGCCTCGCCGGGACCGGCAGCCCGGTGGCGGGTCCCGATCCGAGAGCCGAGCCCCGCGTCCATGTCCGTGACGGCTTCGCCGTCACCTTGTGGACCTACTACGAGCCCACCACCGCACCCGAGAACCACCCGTCCGCCGCCTACGCCGACGCCCTGGCCCGGCTGCACGCCGGCCTGCGCCGCATCAACCTCACCGCACCGCACTTCACCGACCGCGTCGCCGACGCCCTCCGGGTGGTCGAGGACCCCGCCGTCAGCCCGGACCTCGGCGCCGCCGAACGCGCCCTGCTGACCGACACCCTCCACGGAATCAGCCGCGCGATTCTGGACCGCGGCACGCGGCAACAGCTCCTGCACGGAGAACCGCACCCCGGCAACCTGCTCGCCACCGCGGACGGACCGCTCTTCATCGACCTGGAGACCGCCTGCCACGGACCCGTCGAGTTCGATCTCGCGCATGCTCCGGAGGACGTCGCCGCGCATTACCCGGGGGCCGACTCCGAACTGCTCGCCGACTGCCGGATCCTCAGCCTCGCCCTCGTGGTCTCCTGGCGGTGGGACCGCGACGACCAACTCCCCGACGGGCGCGAAAGGGGCCGGGAGTGGCTCGCCCAACTGCAGGCCGCTCTCGACCGCCGGGAGCACGCCGGAGGTGGCGGCCGCTGACCGGCGCCCTCACCGCCGCCCGGGCCGGCTTCGCCGTCACCCTGTGTACCTACTAGGGGGCAGGCCAGGGCCGAGGCCAGGGCCGGGCTCAGCAGGCCCCTGGGTGCGCTGGGACGCGGCCCGTGGGGAGGCCCCCCGTGCGGCAGTGAATCAGCCGTCCGTGGCGTTGCCTGTCGATCGGCGCGAGTCCTGGACAGGATGCAAGGTGCAGCGCCGAGTGGCCAACCAAGATCACGGCAACGGTCTACATTGGTACGTTCATCGGTTCTGCTCGGTGGTCTCCTGGGAGGCCAGGAAACCGGCGATCTGGGCCGCTCCGGTGCGCTGCAGCCAGGTGCGCAGGTTCATCAGGCCGGGGTGGAGGGCGCGGGTGAAGGCGACGTCGGCGCGGTAGCCGCGTTCGTTGAGCCAGGTATAGGCGAAGGCGAACTCCTCGCCGATCTGCGCGATCGCGTCGATCGGGATCTGGACGTACGGCAGCGGCCGGCCGACGGCTTCGGAGATGGCCGCGGCGATCTGGCGCGGGGTCAGTTCGTCCCCGGCCAGGTCGACCGCGCGCCCGATCCACTCGCCCGGCTGGGCAAAGGCCAGCGCGGCGAAGGCGCCGACGTCGTCGACGGCCATGACCTGCTGCGGCGTGTCGGCGGCGAACGCGGTGGCCACGGTGCCGTCGTGCAGGTGGTAGGCGCCGGTGTAGTTCTCCATGAAGGAGACCGGGCGCAAGAAGGTCGCGGGCAGGCCCAGCCGGCTGATGTGCTGTTCGATCCTCCACTTGCTGATCGAGTTCCGCGGCAGTTTCTCGGTGTTGTGGCGGCCGACGCCGGCGAGCGAGGCGTAGACCAGGTGGCGCACGCCGGCGGCGTGCGCCGCGTCGGCGACGTTGCGGCCCCAGCGGACCTCGTCCTCGGCCGAGAAGCCCGCCGGGGTGCCCGGAGAACCGACGGTGGGCTGCACGCTGAACAGACCGTAGGCGCCCTCGGCCGCTGCGACGAGCGAGGCGAGGTCGTCCATCTCGGCACGGACAACATCGGCGCCCGCCTGCGCCAGCGCCCGGGCCGACGCAGCGTCCGGATCGCGCGTCACCGCCCGTACCTGCCAGCCGTCGGCGAGCAGTTGCGCTGTCACGGCCCGGCCCTGCAGGCCGGTCGCCCCCACCACCACGATGGTCTTCACGATGTGCCTCCAGAAGGTTGGCATGCGGCGGCCACCCACCTAACTGGGGTGGCACTCCGGTTCTGGGTGAGTACGATATGGAGGGCCGCCCCGTTTTGCAAGCCAGCCGGAGAACACATGCCGCCCGACAGTCGTACGACCTCGCCCACGCGCCCGATGCGCGCGGACGCACGCCGCAACTACGACCGCATCCTGGCCGTGGCCGCCGAGGCCATCGCCGAGCACGGAGCCGAGGCGTCCCTGGAGGAGATCGCCCGGCGCGCCGACGTCGGCTCGGCCACGCTGCACCGCCACTTCCCCTCCCGGCAGCGACTGCTGGAGGCCGTCTTCCGGGACAAGGTCGAGGCCCTGTGCGCCACTGCCGCCGACCTGGCCGCCGACCCCGACCCCGGACAGGCGTTGGCGACCTGGCTGGGAGCCGTCGCCAGGCACGCCGTGTCCAACCGGGGCCTGGCCGCCTCGCTGATGCGGGGAGCCCACGACGGCGATCCGACCCTGGGTGCCACCTGCCACACGATGATCACCAATGCCGGAGCGGACTTGCTGGCCCGCGCATGCCGGGCGAACGCCGCACGGCCCGATGTCTCGATCGCGGACCTGCTCAAACTTGTCAACGCCATCTGCCTGGCCGTTGAGCGGGAACCCGACGGCGCGGCCCAGGCCGACCGACTGCTCACCCTTGCGCTCACCGGAGTGCACCCCGCAGGAGGAACGGCGGGCCGAAAGATGTGACACAGAAGGTGAGTTATCTGCGACACAGGCGGTCGCCGGATCCTGTCCCCCAGCTCGGCCTCCGCCGCACCGCGGAGTTCAAGCGTGGGCTGCAGGTCCCACAGCCGGACAATCCACACATCACCATCGAGGTCACGCTCTCCGCCGAATCGATCGTCGTCCGGCCGCAGTGAGGCCGCCGAAGCCTCTCGGTCCCAGGCGCTCTCTTTCTGATCACGCTCTCGAACCCGCGATAGATTGCCCACCATGACCGAGCTCGGACCCGTCGCCTGGCCGCCTGTCGCGAGGGGTGCCGAGCAATGGCTCGGCCTGCGGTCCCCGGTTGTGCCCTCCGCTTGAGCGGGCTCCGGGAACGACCGTGTCGCCACAGGTCACCTTTCACGACC
This sequence comes from Nonomuraea longispora, assembly GCF_004348345.1. Lineage (GTDB taxonomy): Bacteria > Actinomycetota > Actinomycetes > Streptosporangiales > Streptosporangiaceae > Nonomuraea > Nonomuraea longispora. The sequence goes on along the minus strand of NZ_SMJZ01000004.1, from coordinate 3,547 downwards.
GCCGGCCCTGAGCCATCGTGACGTGCTCGGCACAGGTGTGCGACAACGCACAGCCCTTGACCGTGACGACCTCACAGTTCACCGCGCTGTCCTGTCGAACCGATAAGAAAAGAACAAGAACAGCAGGCGAACCAAGGGAGCCGACACCACCATGCGCAGCCAACCCGAACCGGCAGGCGCCAGACCCGACCCGGGTCTGGACGTCATCATGAGCGAACGACGGCAACTCATGAACCTCGCCTACCGGCTCCTCGGCTCCCTGTCCGACGCCGAAGACGTCGTGCAAGAGACCTACGCCCGCTGGTACACCATGTCCCGGCAGCAACAGGACGCCATCGACTCCCCCGGTGCCTGGCTGACCAAGGTCGCCGGCCGCATCTGCCTCAACCTGCTCACCTCGGCACGGGCCCGCCGCGAGACCTACGTGGGCGAATGGATTCCCGAGCCGCTCCCCGATCCCACCGAATGGTCCGGCGGGCAGTCGGACGGCATCGCCGTCGACCCGGCCGACCGCGTCACCCTCGACGAGTCGGTCAACATGGCCTTCCTGGTCGTGCTCGAGTCCATGACGCCGGCCGAGCGCGTCGCGTTCGTCCTGCACGACGTCTTCCGCTACTCCTTCGCCGAAGTGGCCGAAATCGTCGGCCGCAGCCCCGCGGCCTGCCGCCAGCTGGCCTCCTCGGCCCGCCGGCGCATCCGCACCGCGCACACACCCGCGACACCGCCGTCCCGGCAGGCCCGGGTCGTCAGAACCTTCAAACTGGCGTGGGAGGCGCGCGACATCGACGCCCTCATCGCCCTCCTCGACCCCGGCGTCACCGCGACCGGCGACGGCGGCGGCCTGGTCAGCACCGCGCTGCACCCGATCAGGGGCGCCGATCAGGTCGTGCGCTCCCTGACCCTCCTCGAGGACAGGTTCCGCACCATGACCTTCCTGGAACGTACGGTCAACGGCCAGCCCGGGCTGATCGCCCAGCAGGACGGCCGGGTCGTGTCGGTGCTGGCGTTCGAGGTGGTGGGCGACCGGATCAAGCACATCTGGGCGATACGCAACCCCGACAAGCTCCGCCAATGGGCAGCGCAGCCTTAGGAGAAGCTTGAGATCACTGCCGCGGGCCGTCCAACAGGTGGTCACGGACCGCGGTGAGAATCCGGTCCGACAGGTCGTCGCCGGCGCAGGCCCGCGACAACATCATCGCGCCGACGATGGTCGACAGCTCGACCATCACGTCTTCCTCGTCCGCCCCCGTCGAGCCGCCGCAACGCGTCGATGAGGTCGCTCAGGCCACCGGCGGACGACCGGCCCAGCGGGTCGTCCGGCTCCGCCTGTCCCGCACATCGCTCGCCACGCCGAGGACCCCGGCCTGCGCGGGCGCATGGGCGAAGCGCTGGGTCGGCTGCTCGCCCGGCACACCCTGGACCGCGGGCTGCACTGCGAGTACCACATCGACGAGGCGCCACGGGACCTGTGGATGGTCGACGGACTGCGCCCGCCGCCCACCGACCGCGACGCGGAGAAGGTGTGGGCACGCGAGAACCGGCCCGCAGAGGGTGGTACGCGCGTGCAGTTACCTCAGCCGTGCCTTGTCGTCCGGCTGATGGTGCCGGTTCCAGCCGGTCAATCGGTACGTGTCCTCGCCCATCTCGGTGAGCAGCGCGAATCCGTCCGGCACGGCGTTGACCGTGAAAGGCCGATTCGGTTTCCTGCCGAGCTTGAGGTCGGCAAGGATCAACGACTGGAGAATGGACTTGCCGGGGGCAGCGCAGTCCGAGCGCTGAGCGGATGGTGCTGTGCACCCCGTCGGTCCCGACCAGGTAGGAAGCGCGGAACGTGGTCGACGGACCGCCCGGATCCGCGTCCTTGCCGGCGACCGCGCGGGCCGCGACGCCGTTCGCGTCCTGATCGACGGCGACGACCTTGGTGTCGTGGACGAAGGTGACCCCGGCTTCGCGGGCCCGGCGCGTAGCGTTGGCGGTCTTGCCGGTGTGGTCGGCCCACGTTCGCCTGGCTGTCGTCCCGCCCGTCCCGGCCGGGCGGGACGACAGCCGCGAGGTCGGGATCAGTGGCCGCCTGACAGTTCGCCGGACAACGCCCCGTGCATGCGGGCGCTGGGCTGGTTCAGGCCGATGATCTGCACGGTCCTGCCGTACGCGGCGTACTTGGCCTCGACGGCGTCCAGGGCGGCGACGGAGGAGGCGTCCCAGATGTGGGCGTCGGTCAGGTCGATGACCACGTTGTCCGGGTCGCCGGCGTAGTCGAACCGGGAGACCAGGTCGTTGCTGGAGGCGAAGAACAACTCGCCGGTGACGGCGTAGACGACCTGGCCGCCGTCGGGGTCGACGACGGCGGAGACCTCGGCCAGGTGCGCCACCCGGCGGGCGAAGATGACGAGACCGGTCAGCGAGCCGACGACCACGCCGATGGCCAGGTTGTGGGTGACGACCACGACGGCGACCGTGATGACCATAACGCCGATCTCGCCTGCGGGCATGCGCCTGAGCGTGGCCGGGGCGACGGAGTGCCAGTCGAAGGTGCCGAAGGAGACCAGGATCATGACGGCGACCAGGGCGGCCATGGGGATCTGGGAGACCAGCGGCCCGAAGACGATGCACAGCACCATGAGCAGCACGCCGGCGGTGAAGGTGGACAGCCGGGTGCGCGCGCCGTTCTTCACGTTGATCATGGTCTGGCCGATCATGGCGCAGCCGCCCATGCCGCCGAAGAAGCCGGTGACGATGTTGGCGATGCCCTGGCCGATCGACTCGCGGGTCTTGGAGGAACGGGTGTCGGTGAGGTCGTCGACCAGCTTGGCGGTCATCAGCGACTCCATCAGCCCGACCAGCGCGAAGCCGATCGCGTACGGGGCGATGAGGGTGAGCGTGTCCAGCGTGAAAGGCACGTCCGGCAGGCCGGGGACGGGCAGCGAGGACGGCAGCGCGCCGCGGTCGCCGACGGTGGGCACGGCCAGGTGGGCGCCGAGGGTGAGCGCGGTCAGCGCGGCGATGGAGATCAGCGGGGCCGGGACCACCTTGGTCAGGCGGGGCAGGAACACCATGAGCGCCAGTGCGCCGCCGACCAGCGGGTAGACGATCCACGGCACGTCGATGAGCTCGGGCACCTGAGCCATGAAGATCAGGATGGCCAGGGCGTTGACGAAGCCGACCATGACGCTGCGCGGCACGAAGCGCATGAGCCTGGCCACGCCGGCGGCGCCTAGCGCGACCTGGATGAGGCCGCCGAGAATGACGGTGGCGATCAGGTAGCCGAGGCCGTGTTCCCGTGCCAGCGGGGCGACGACCAGGGCGATGGCGCCGGTGGCCGCGGAGATCATGGCGGGGCGGCCGCCGGCAACGGCGATGACCACGGCCATGGTGAAGGAGGCGAACAAGCCGACGCTGGGATCGACCCCGGCGATGATGGAGAACGAGATGGCCTCGGGGATCAGCGCCAGGGCGACGACCAACCCGGAGAGAATTTCGGTACGGGCCACCGAGGGATTGCGCCACTCCGGGCGGCCAGGCCCCCGGCGGACGGCCGGGGGCGTGG
>NZ_SMJZ01000049.1 GCF_004348345.1 Nonomuraea longispora | reverse complement strand
CCCCTCCCCCTCTCCCACCCAGAGCGGCGGCGGGGACGACTGCGACCTCGGCCCGTTCACCGATGACTTCGTCAACATCCGCCAGGTCCAGCAGGTCAACGAGGCGCGGATCGGCAGGGACGGCTCCCGCGGCTCGTTCGTCTCCCGCTGCGGCACCAACCAGAACCGCCACCACAACCCCGACAACTTCATCGTCGCGCCCGGCGTGAGCAACGGCGCGCACCACCTGCACGACTACGTGGGCAACCTGTCGACGGACGCGTTCTCCACCGACGAGAGCCTGGCCGCCGCGGGCACCACCTGCCGGCAGGGCGACAAGTCCACGTACTTCTGGCCCGTGATCAGGGACCGCACGTCGGACGAGAACGCCGGCGACCCCGACGGCAACGTGGGCCGGCTGGTGCTGCCCCGCGCGGTCACGCTGCAGTTCCGCGGCAACCCCACCGGCGACGTCGTGGCGATGCCGAGGTTCCTGAGGCTCATCACCGGTGACGCCAAGGCGGCCACGAACGGCACCGCAAACGCCAAGGCCGGCTGGAGCTGCTCGGGATTCCAAAATCGCATAAGTCCCGACAAATACACGCTTTGCCCGCGTGGCAGTCAGGTTCTTCGTATCCTGGACTTCCCCAGCTGCTGGGACGGCCAGAACACCGACAGCGCCAATCACCGGACGCACGTGGTCTTCCCCGACCAGAACGGTGCCTGTCCTCAGGGCACTCAGGCGATTCCCCAACTCCGCATGACCCTCGCGTACAACGTGCCGCAAGGTCCGTCATACGCCGTGGACGCCTTCCCCGAGCAGAAGCACAATCCGGTCACCGACCACGGCGACTTCGTCAATGTGATGCCCGATCGGCTGATGCAGACCGTCGTCTCCTGCATCAACCGGGGCCGCCGTTGCTGATCTGACATGCCCTCACGGGCACCAGCCTTCCGAGTCGCACCCTCACCCGACCTTGGAGGGAAATAGATGCTCCACAGACGATCCCCCCGGCATGCCCCCACCAAGCTGGACACCAGAAACGTCCGGCTGGGGGCGAGCGCCCTGATCACGGCGGTCCTGTTGTCGGCGTTCGCGCTGACCAGGACGGAACGTGGCGTGGCGCTGCTCGGCCGGGGGGTGGGCTTCCTCGAGTTCTACGCGGGCGTTTTCGCCCTGGTGCTGCTGACCGCGACGGTCGCGCTCGGCCTGCTCACCACCGAACGCGTCTTCCTGTCACCGGCCAACCGGGTCAGGGCCCAGCTCGCGCACAGAGCCACCGCGTTCATCGGGCTGGCGTACCTGATCACGCACATCACCCTCATGATCAGCCTGGGGCACGTGCCGCTGGGGGCGGCCGTCGTTCCGGTCGCCGGGATCTACGTGGGTTTCGGTGCGCTGGCCTTCGACCTGATGGTCCTGGCCGTGGTCACGGGAATGTTGAGGGGGCGCTTCGCCGTCCGGACCAGGCCGTGGATGTGGCGGATCTTCCACGCCGCCGCGTACGTGGCCTGGCCGGTCGGCATCATGCACGGGCTCACCGCCGGTCGCCCGCCGGCCGGCTGGGTGGCCTGGTCCTACGTGGCCTGCCTGGCGGCGGTCGGCTCCGCGCTCTGCGTGCGGGTGCTGGCCTCGCTGCGCCGGCCGCCGACCATGGCCGAAAGGGTCGAAGGGCCGGCGGTGGCGTCGCCGGCAGCCGCGGGCGTACCGAACGAACGGCCGCAGAAGGTGGCGGCGTCCGCGGCCTCCCGCGGCGCCGCGGTGAACGCCAACGCACCCGTGAGCCTCGCCGAGGCCCGGCGCAGATACAGGGAGGCCGGATGAGCCTGCCCGCGACGATCGATCAGGAGCGACCGTGATTCCGGCCCGAGTTCCCCGGGTTTTACGCATGGGTCCGGCCCGGCTCACCGCCGGGCTCGACCACTGCCGCAGGCTCGACCTGCCCGCGCACCGCACGCTCCACGGGGTGATGGAGCCGCGCGAGCTGGGCGAGCTCATCTCTCATGCCAACGACGTGGACATGCGCGGGCGGGGCGGCGCGGCCTTCCCGTTCGCGCGCAAGCTGCGTGCGGTCGCCGACGCGGCCGGCACGGGAGAGAGCGTGGTACTGGTCAACGGCGCCGAAGGCGAGCCGGCCAGTTCCAAGGACGCCATGCTGCTCACCCGCAACCCCCACCTGGTGCTGGACGGCGCGGTGCTGGCCGCCGAGGCGCTGGGCGCCCGCGAGGTGGTCGTCGCCACGGCCGGCGGTGAGGTCGCCGAGGCGTCCGTAGCCGCCGCCGTGGCCGAGCGCCGCGCCGCGAACGTGTCGGGAGGCGCGGAGAGCCGCGTACCGATCCGCGTGGTCGGCATCAAGGAGAGGTTCATCTCCGGCGAAGGCGGCGCGCTCGTCAAGGCCGTGAACGGCGAGGAGGGCATCCCTCCCGGCCGCAAGAAGCGGGCCGCGACGAGCGGTGTGGACGGGCTGCCGACCCTGCTGTCCAACACGGAGACGTACGCTCAGTTCGCGCTGCTGGCGGAGTACGGCCCGGAGAAGTACGCCGAGATCGGCACCAGCAAGGAGCCCGGCACGATCCTGCTCACCGTGAGCGGCGGCGCGGCGAAGGGCGCGGTCATCGAGGCGCCCACGGGCACCTATCTGGCCGACGTGCTGGCGCTGACCGAGGCCGAGATCGGCGACGGCGTGCTCATCGGCGGCTACCACGGCGCGTGGTTGTCCGCGGAGGTCGTCCAGACGGCCGTGCTCTCGCGCGAGGGCATGAAGCTGGCGGGCGCGACCCTCGGCGCCGGGATCATCGTCCCGCTCGGCGAATCCACCTGCGCGCTCGGGGAGGCCGCCAGGGTGGCGGCCTACCTCGCGGCCGAGTCCGCGGGCCAGTGCGGCCCGTGCCGTCTCGGCCTGCCGGACATCGCCAGGGCCATGTACGCGCTGGTCGAGGGCACGGGTTCGGTGGACGCCGTACGTCGCTGCGTGCGCGGCGTCGAGCGGCGCGGGGCGTGTTTCCACCCCGACGGCACGGCGAAGTTCGTGTTGTCGGCGCTGGACGCGTTCGAGACCGAGATCGCGCAGCACCTGGAGCACGGCTCGTGCGGCCGGCCGATCCGCGGCGTGCTGCCGATGCCCGAGCGGGAGGCGCCCCCCGAGTACCGGCTGGAGGTGGACTGGTCCCGCTGCCAGGGGCACGGGCTCTGCGCGCATCTGTTGCCGGAGTTCGTGGACCTGGACGACTACGGTTTCCCGTCGTTCAGGAACGTCCCCGGCCACCTCGCCAAGGAGGCGCGGCGGGCGGTCGACATGTGCCCGGCGCTGGCCCTGCGGCTCGCCCGGACGACCGGAGACGGCCCCAAGCCCGCCGGCTCGCCGCTGAGGCTGGTCAAGGACGGCGTGCTCAAGAAGGCCGGGGCGAGCGTGCCCAAGCTTACGCGCGTGGGCACCGGCCCGAACGTCTCACGAGTCGGAGGAACTGCGGGTTGACGCGACATATCCCGATTTTTCAGGAATCACCATTTCTGTCGCACATATACCGGCTCTCCCATGCCGACTATTGCGTAGAGCCGTTTGGACGTTTCCATCGGGACGCGTACGCATCCGTGGGACGCCGGCCGGTTCGGTACCTTTGTGGAACCGTGCATGGCGATGCCACCGACGAAGTAGAGGGAGTTGTACATCGATCCGAGCGGCCCGGTCGTCCACCCGGGCGCTAGCCGGTTGACGCGGAAGTCCCCCACGGGCGTGACCGCGTCGCCGCACCGCCCCTTGAGGCACCAGCGCCGCTGGGCGCCGCTGGAGATGTGCGAGATCAGCTCGGGACGGTGACCGCGGTAGACGATGAGCAACTGGTCGCGCAGCCTGACCTCGACCCGGTTCGCCGGGCCGTTGGGCACCAGCGGGCGGGTCCTGAGCCGCCGGTCGAGCGCCCGCCAGATCTCCGGTCCCACCGCGCCCCGCGTCTGCATCTTGTGGCTCTTCTGCAGTGCCCAGACCGCGAACTTCGTCTGCTCGTCGTAGCGCCCGTTGATCTTGCCGAAGTAGTAGCGGCCATGGCGCAGTCCCCGCTGGAGGCGCTCGACCTCCTTGCCGCGATCCCCCGGCCGCAGGACGGGCACCTTCACCTCGGCCTGCTTGACCGGTATGGGATCGTTCCTGTCCGCCATCGCGGGTACGCCCATCAGCAAGGGCACCCCACATCCGACGACGAAAGCGCCGATTCTCCGAAATTTTATGATCATAATTCGATGCCTACCCACACCGTCGAGAATTCATCTCATGCATGGGTTTTGTCCGGTAAAGGCAGCGAATTTACAAATCCAGCCATAAACGGGCATTCCCCATTTATTCGACTATCGTCGCCAGGTCGCGGCCGGCGAAAATCGTTCGCGCACCTCCGCGTCGCCTGCCACCATGCGGTGGTATGCGCAACTGGCCCCTGTTCGACCTGTCCATCACGACGCCTCGCCTGGAGCTGCGCCTCCCCTCGCTCGACGACCTCGACGAGCTCGCGGACCGCGCCGCCCAGGGCATCCACGAGGCGGGATACATGCCGTTCATGTTCCCCTGGTCCGACGCCGACCCCGCCGAGCGGGCCAGAAGCACGCTGCAGTACCACTTCCGCGCGTGGGGCTCGCTCGCCCCGGAGAAGTGGTCGATCGACTTCGTGGTCGTGTACGACGGCCAGGTCGTCGGCACCCAGGGCCTCATGGCCACGTCCTTCGCGGTCACCCGCGAGGTCGGCACCGGCTCGTGGCTGGGACAACGTTTCCACGGCAAGGGCATCGGCACCGAGATGCGCAGGGCGGTGCTGCACCTCGCCTTCGCCGGGCTGGGGGCGCACCACGCGACGACCGAGGCGTTCGAGGACAATCACGCCTCGCTGGCGGTGACGAGGAAGCTCGGCTACCAGGAGGACGGCATCACGGTCCACGACCGCCAGGGCAAGCCGGCCGTCACCCGGCGCTTCCGCCTGGCCAGGGAAGACTGGCAGGAGTCACCGGGCTACGAGCTCCACAACCTGCCCGCCTGCCTGTCCCTCCTCGGCCTGACCAGCTGACGGCGTGCGGCCCGGTCCGCGGGCGGCACGCCCCGGCGCGTCAGAAGTCGAACTGGTCGATGTTGGAGGCGTCGAAGGTGAACGGCGGCCCGAGGATGACCTCGCCGTTCTCGCCGATCGTGCGCTCCCCCAGCTTGCCCGCCTTGAACGTCTCACCCTCGGCCCCGGTGATCTGCCCCGACACCAGCGCCGCCGCCGCGTACGACGCGAGGTAGCCCAGGTCCTTCGGGTTCCACAGGGCGAACTTCTCCACGGTCTTGTCCTTGACGTACTGGCGCATCTGGTTGGGCGTGCCCAGCCCGGTCAGCACGACCTTGCCCTTGTACTTCGAGCCCGAGATGTAGCGGGCCGCGGCCGAGACGCCGACCGTGGTGGGCGAGATGATGCCCTTCAGGTCGGGATAGGCCTGCAGCAAGCCCTGCGTCTCGGTGAAGGACTTCTGGTCGTCGTCGTCCCCGTAGGCGACCTTGACCAGCTTCATGTCCTTATACTCCGGCTTGGCCAGCTCCTCCTTCATGAACTCGATCCAGGTGTTCTGGTTCGTCGCGTTGGCCGTGGCCGACAGGATGGCGATCTCGCCCTTGTGGTCGATCATCTCCGCGAGCAGCTGCACCTGGCTGCGGCCGACCTCTTCCGAGCTCGCCTGGTTGATGAACAGGTCGCGGCACTGCGGCGCGGCGTCCGAGTCGTACGACACGATCTTGACGCCCTTGGCGCGGGCCTGCTGGAGCGGGCCGCAGACGGCGTTGGCGTCGTTGGCGGCGATGAGGATCGCGTCGTGGCCCTGCTGGGTCAGCGTGTTGATGTAGGAGATCTGGGACGACGCCGACGCGTCGGACGGGCCGACCTCCTTCGCCTCGCCCTTGAACTCCTCGGCCGCCTCGATCCCGGCCTTGTCGACGATCACTTCGTACGGGTTGTTGATCTGTTTCGGCAGGAACGCCAGCTTGATGCCCTCCTTGAGCGGCGCGTCGGGGTTCGCCGAGGCGGCGGCCGAGGAGGCGGGCGCCTCCTGAGGAGCGGCGGTGACGGACGATCTCGTGGTGCCGCCGCAGGCCGCCACGCCGAGGACGAGCAGCGTGGCGACGGCGGTGAGGCGCATCGGGGTCATGGAATTCCTTTCAGGGCCGGCCTGATGAGGGAGACGAGGCGCGGGGTGAGCACCGACACGATGAGGAGCAGCCCGGTGACGATCGACTGGATCTCCGTCGACACGTCGCCGAGCATCAGCAGATTGCGCAGCAACCCGATGAGCAGCACACCGGCGATGACCCCGCCCAGCGTGCCCTTGCCGCCGTCGAAGTCGACCCCGCCGAGCAGGACCGCCGCGATGACGGCGAGCTCGATGCCCAGGCCGTTGTCGGCGCGGGCGGAGCCGTACCTGAGGGTGAAGATGACGCCGGCGAACGCCGCGATCGTGCCGGAGAAGACGAACAGGAGCAGCTTGATGCGCTTGACCCGGATGCCGGCGAAGAAGGCGACCTCCTCCTGCGCGCCGATGGCGTAGAGCGAGCGGCCGAAGCCGGTGGCGTGCAGCACCACTCCGACGATGACGGCGAGCAGCACGAACAGCGCGATCGGGTAGGGGATCGGCGTGCCGGGTACGTTCTCCACGGCCAGCGCGACGTAGCCGGGCGGGAACTGGGCGACGGCCTGGTCGCCGAGCACGACGTACGCCAGGCCGCGGTAGAGGGCGAGCGTGCCGATCGTGACGGCCAGTGAGGGCAGGCCGAGCCGGGTCACGAGCAGCCCGTTGACCAGCCCGCACACGGCACCGACGAGCACCACGAGCGGGATGATTGTCTCGATGGCCATGCCGCCTTCCCACAGGGCGCCGACGAGCGCGCTGGACAGGCCGAGCACGGAGGCGACCGACAGGTCCACCTCGGCGGCCACCACGAGCATGGTCATGGCCAGCGCGATGAGCGCGATCTCGCCGAGGTCGCTCAGCGCGAACGACAGGTTGCCGATGGTCGCGAAGCCGGGAGTGCTGAAAGAGCCGGCAGCGAACACGGCGACCAGCAGCGACGCCACCAGGACGTCCCACCGCAGGACCCTGCCCATGACGAGGCGGCCGCCCCCTTGGTCAGCCATGACGGCTCCTGTTCCTGAGCAGGCGGGCCACCCTCATGGCCAGCACCCGGTCGACGCTGATGGCGAGCAGGAGCAGCGCGCCGGTGATGGCCTGCTGCCAGAAGGGGTTGACCCGGAGCACGACCAGGGCGCTGCCGATCGTGGTGAGCAGCAGCGCGCCGAGCGCGGCCCCGTACACGCTGCCGACCCCGCCGGTGATCGCGACGCCGCCCACCACGACGGCGCTGATCACGATCAGCTCCCAGCCGTTGGCGGAGTCGCCGATGACCGTTCCGAACCTGGCCAGCCAGAGCACGCCCGCCAGTCCGGCCAGGCAGCCGCTGACGAGGTAGGCGGTCAGGATGCGGCGGCGCACCGGTACGCCGGCCAGCCTGGCCGCCTCGGGGCTGGAGCCGATGGCGTAGAACTCCCGGCCGCTCGGGTAGGAGCGCAGGTAATAGCCGATCAGCAGCATGAACACGAGCGTGATGAGCGGCAGGTACGGGACGCCCAGCACCGCCCCGTTGCCGAGCGACAGCAGCGCGGGCGGCAGGTCGACGGCGTTGATCTGGCGGCCGTGCGCGATGTAGTGGTCGACGCCCTGGATCACGTAGAGCGTGCCGAGCGTCACGACCAGGGCGGGGACCCGGCAGAAGCTGACGAGGAGCCCGTTGAGCAGGCCGCAGGCCGCGCCGACCGCCACCCCGAACACGACGCCGGGGACCAGGCCCCAGCCGCCGGCGAGCACGTCGGCGGTGACGAACGCGACCAGTCCCACCACGGAGCCGACGGACAGGTCGAGGTTGCGGGTGATGACCACGACGGACTGCCCGACGGCCAGCAGGGCGAGGATCGCGGTGTTGAGCAGGATGTCCTCGATGCCCTGCCCGGACAGGAAGTTGGGGTTGACCGCGCCGGTCATGCCGACGAGCAGGACCAGGGCGATGACCAGGCTCAGCTCACGCGCCCTGAACACCAGGTCGACCAGGCTTCGTGCGCTGCGCCCGCCGGGAGTCCGCTCGGGCGGCGCGGCCACCGTGGTGGTGGGTCCGGTCACGCGGCCCTCCCGGTTGCGGCGCTCATCACGCTCTCCTCGGTCGCCTCGGCCCGGGGGATCTCGGCGGCCAGCCGGCCCTCGTGCATGACCAGCACCCGGTCGGCCATGCCGAGCACCTCCGGCAGCTCCGAGGAGATCATGAGCACGGCGATGCCCTGGCCGGCCAGCTCGGACAGCAGCCGGTGCACCTCCGCCTTGGTGCCGACGTCGATGCCGCGCGTCGGCTCGTCCACGATGAGCACGGACGGCCGCGTGGCCAGCCACTTGGCCAGGACGACCTTCTGCTGGTTGCCGCCGGACAACACCCCCACACCGTCGGCCAGCCGGGCGAACTTCAACTGCAGCCGCAGCGCCCAGTCCCTGGCCCGGTCGCGCTCGGCCCTTCGGGAGATGGCCGGCCCCCGGCGCAGCTCGCGCAGGCCGGTCAGCCCGATGTTGCGCTCGATCGACAGGTCCATGACGAGCCCCTGCTGGCGGCGGTCCTCGGGGACCAGGGCCAGCCCCGCCTTCATGGCGGCCGTGGGACTGCCCGCGGGCAGGGCGACGCCGTCCACCGTGACGGCTCCGGCGTCCCAGCGGTCGATGCCGAAGACGGCTCGCGCCACCTCGCTGCGGCCGGCGCCGACCAGCCCGGCCAGGGCGACGATCTCGCCCCTGCGCACCTCGAACGACACGTCGGTGAACACGCCCTCGCGGGTCAGCCGCTCGACCTTCAGCGCGACCTCGCCGACGGGCGCCTCCTCCTTGGGGAACAACGTGGCGACCTCGCGTCCCACCATGCGGCGGATCAGGTCGTCGTGGGTGAGCCCCTCGACGGGCTCGCCGGCGATCCAGGCGCCGTCGCGCAGGGTCGTGACCCGCTGGCACAACGTGAAGATCTCGTCCAGCCGGTGGGAGATGAACAGCAGGGCGCAACCCTGCTCGCGCAGCGCCTCCGCCACCGAGAACAGCCGGGTCACCTCGTGGCCGGAGAGCGCGGCCGTCGGCTCGTCCATGACCAGCACGCGGGCGTCCCTGGAGATCGCCTTGGCGATCTCGACGAGCTGCTGGTCGGCGATGGACAGCCCGCGCGAGGGCTGCTCGGGGTCGAGGGCCACGCCGAGCCGCCCGAACAACTCCCTGGTGCGCGCGTGCATGGCCCTGCGGTCGATCCGGCCGAGACCGCGCCGCGGCTGACGGCCCATGAAGATGTTCTCGGCCACGGAAAGGTCGGGGAAGAGGGTCGGCTCCTGGTAGATGACGGCCACGCCCGCCTGCTGGGCGTCGGCCGGTCCCGCGAAGTCGACCGGCTCGCCTCCGAGCAGCACCTGGCCGCTGTCGGGGCGGTGCACCCCGGCGAGCGTCTTGACCAGCGTCGACTTGCCGGCGCCGTTCTCCCCCGCGAGCCCGTGCGTCTCGCCGGCGAACAACTCGATGGAGACGTCACGCAGCGCCCGCACGGCGCCGAACGACTTGCTGACGTTCGCCAGGGCCAGCGTGGGGGGTGCGGCCATCCATCCTCCGGCAACAAACGTTTTAACGGGCGGCTGTCCGGAATCTAGGCGTTGTATCCAGCAAGCGTCAATGCCCTCATCCAAGGTATGACGGCATTGTGATTGCTACGTTTTAACCACGTCGCGAGCCTGGCCGAACACAGCCGGCCGCCGGTTCCGACCGGGTGGCGGCGCGAGCCGGGCGGCGGCCTCACGGCGATACCGGCCGGGCGACATGCCGTGCTCCCGCTTGAAGGCGTTGGCGAAGGCGTACTCCGAGCCGTAGCCGACCCGGGCGGCGATCTCCCCCAGCACCGCGTCCGACTCCCGCAGCAGCCGGGCGGCCGTGGCCAGGCGCCACCAGGTCAGGTAGGTGAGCGGCGGCTGTCCCACCAGCGCCGTGAACCGCCGGGCGAAGGCCGACCTCGACAGGCCCGCCCGCTCGCCCATCTCCTGGACGGTCCACGGACGCGCCGGATCCCGGTGCACGGCGTCGAGCACGGCGCTGATCCCCGGATCAGCCAGGGCCGCCGCCCAGCCGCCGACCTGGCAGCGCCCCGGCTCGGCGGCGAAGCAGGCCCGCAGGATGTAGAGCAGGAGCATGTCCAGGAGCGACGTCACGATCGTGTCGGCGCCCCCGCCCGGCCGCTGGACCTCCGTGCTCAGCAGGCCGATCGCGGCGCTCAACTCGGCGTCCCGGCCGAGCGCCCCCGGCAGGTGCACCAGGTCGGGCAGGTCGGCCAGGATGGGGTGGGCGCGGCTCACGTCGAACCGGTAACCACCGCACAGCAGCACCGTCGCCGCGCCCTCGCCGCCGAAAGAGTCCGCGGCGAACAGGCCGAGCTCATCCTCCAGCGGGTCGCACGCGGGCTCGGCCGGTGGGGTGGACACCGTGTCGGCCATGGCGTAGCCGTGCCCGCGCGGGGAGAAGAGCACGTCGCCCGCCGCCAGCGCGATCGGCTCGCCGTCCGGTGGGATCAGCCGGCCGGTCCCCTCCAGGACGACCTGGAACCCGGCCGAGCCGGGGACCGTCGGGAACCGCTGACCCCAGGGTGCGTGCCACGCGACGCGGGCCGCCCGGGGGCGCCCGGTGCGCATGAGCGCGAGCACGTCACTGAGCACGTCCATTGGTAGTCAGGGGCGCGGTGCCGTGAAGGCCCGGTTCCCCATCCCCCTTTCAATTCCGTACGTGCGGTTTTCCCGCATACGGCTTACCGATGATCTTCTTGACATGGTTACGCTGCCTTCGGATAGCGGATCGTGCCCCGCAGGCGATGCAGGCCGTGCCCGTTGAACCACTCCTCAGTCCATTGCGCCGTCTGACCGGCTCGCAGGTTACGTCCCCGCTTCTTGATCAACAGACGGCGCAGACGCCAGACCACGTAATCGTCGATCTGGAGGAACTTGCGAGAGGCGTTCCCGGTTCGGACCCGGCCCTCTCTGAGGTAAACGATCTTCGTCTTGTCCGGGTGCAGCCTCAGCCCCAGCGATGCGAGGATGTCCTCGACCGCGTACAGGACCGCTCTGGCCTGGGTTTCGCTGCGGCACAGGACGACACCGTCGTCGGCGTACCGCACCAACTCGCCCACACCACGCCTGGCCAACTCCATACCCCGGAAGAACCCGGCGGGCTGACCCCGGAACAGGGCCCACCAAGCATGGCCTTCGCCGGGACATGAGCGGCTCGGCTTCTCCGTTGTAACTCTGACGAGGCTGCAAGGTTCGCTCAACGCTACGGCCCGCGTGCTCGCTCCCTCCAAAGAGGCTCTTGACACCCGCTCAGCCCGCCATATCTCCACGACGAACCGGGGCCTGCTACCGGGCGCTCCGATGCTTACCCGGACGGGACTTTCACCCGCAGGCCTGGACCAGCTTCCAGGACGCAACATGGACCGGAGTCTAAGACGATGACGTATGAAATACGCGCTGATGACGCATTGGAAGTCTCGATGGGCGCTCCTACGGTTGCTGGCGACGAAAGGAACGTTCTATGGGTACGGTTCTGGTCACCGGGGCGACCGGCACGGTCGGCAGTCAGGTGGCGAAGCAGTTGCGGGCGGCAGGCGCCGAGGTCATCCCCCTGAGGAGGGGTCATGCGGGCGGCGACCTCGAAGACCCCGGGTCATTGCCTCTCGACGGGGTGGAGTCGGTGTTCCTGGTGTGGCCGTTCGCGACGGCCGAGGGTGCGCGGGCGGTGGTCGACGTGCTGACCGCACGTGCCCGCCGCGTGGTCTACCTCTCCTCGGCCGCGGTCCGCGAGCACGAACACGAGGTCGAGCGGCTGATCGAGGAGTCCGGGCTGGAGTGGACGTTCCTGCGCCCGCACGCCTTCGCGGCCAACACGCTGCGGTGGGCCAGGCAACTGCGGGCCGGGGTCGTGCGCGCGCCGTACGGCCGGGCCGCCATGGCCCCGGTGCACGAGCGGGACATCGCGGCGGTCGCCGTACGGGTGCTGCTGGAGGACGGCCACCACGGCGCCGCCTACGTGCTGACCGGCCCCGAGCAGATCACCCAGGCCGGCCAGGTGGACGTGCTCGCCGAGATCGCCGGATTCCCGGCGCGCTGGGAGGAGGTCCCGCCGGACCACGCCCGCGAGGAACTCCTGGCCGGAGGATGGCCCCCGCCCGCCGTGGACGAGGCCCTCCAGGCTCAGGCCGCCCTGGTGACCGCCCCGCTCCCGGTCACGCGGACCGTCGAGGAGGTCACGCGGAGCGCCGCCCGCACGTTCCGCGAGTGGGCCGCGGAGCACGCCACGGCTTTCCGCACCGCCCCCGTCCCTGACAGCACCATGCGCGCCGCCCGGATCCACGCGTTCGGCGGCCCATCGGTGATCCGGCACGACCGGATCCCGGTGCCGCGACCCGGCGCGGGAGAGGTGCTGATCGAGGTGGCGGCCACGTCCTTCAACCCGGCCGAGATCGGCCTGCGCTCCGGCCTGCTGACCGACGTCTTCGGTACGAGCCTGCCGCGCACCCTGGGCTGGGACGTCTCCGGAACCGTGGTCGAGACCGGCGCGGGGGTCACCGGCCTGACCCCGGGCGACCGCGTGTTCGGCCAGGTGGACGGCGCCGCGGCCGAGTACGTGACCGCGCCCGCGAACATGCTGGCCAGAGCCCCGCAGAGCATCCCGCTCGCCCACGCGGCCACCATCCCGGTGGCCGGGCTCACCGCCTGGCAGGCGGTCCACGAGCACGCCCGCATCACCAGGGGACAGCGCGTGCTGATCAACGGCGCGGGCGGCGGCGTCGGCATGTTCGCCGTCCAGCTCGCCCGGCTGGCGGGCGCGGTCGTGACGGCCACGGCGAGCCCGCGCAGCGCGGCGGCGGTCAGGGGATACGGTGCCGACGAGGTGATCGACTACACCGCCACGCCGCTGCCCGACGACCTGGACGTGCTGCTGAACCTGGCCGCCGTCCCCGCGCGGGACGCCGAGGCGCTGGCCCGGCCAGGCCGCACGGTGGTCACGATCGCCACCCCGATCGAGGGCGGCACGCACTTCGTGACCCGCAACGACCCCGGTCAGCTGACTCGGTTGGCGGCCCTGGTGGACCGGGGAGATCTGGTCGCCGTCCCGTCCGAGTGCCACCCGCCGGCGGCGCTGGCGGAGATCCACCGCAGGGCGGAGTCGGGGCGCACGCGCGGGAAGATCGTCATCACACCGGTCTGAAGTGGCTCAGCACCTCGGGGTTGGCCATGGCGTCGGGGTTGGCCGCCTGCTCGACGGGGGTGCCGAGCAGGATCTTGCGGACGGGCACCTCCAGCTTCTTCCCCGACAGCGTGCGCGGGATGCCGGGCACGGCGTGGATCTCGTTGGGCACGTGGCGCGGCGACAACTCGGTGCGCAGCGCGTCGCAGAGGGCCCGCTGGAGCGGCTCGGTGAGCTCGGCCCCTTCGGCGAGCGTGACGTACAGCAGGAGCCGCCCCTCCTGGCCGAGCTGGCCCGTGTCGATCACGAGGCTGTCGGCGATCTCCTCGAACCGCTCGACGACCCGGTAGAACTCGCTGGTGCCCATACGGACGCCGCCGCGGTTGAGCGTCGAGTCGGAGCGGCCGTAGATGACGCAGCTGCCGTCCTCGTTGATCTTGATCCAGTCGCCGTGCCGCCACACGCCGGGATAGACGTCGAAGTAGCTGCCGAAATAGCGTTCGCCCGACGGGTCGTTCCAGAACATCACCGGCATCGACGGCATCGGCCTGGTCACGACCAGCTCGCCCACCTCGCCGGTGACCGGCTCGCCCGCGGGGTCGTACGACTCCACCTTCGCCCCCAGCGACCGGCACGGGATGATGCCGGCCCTGACCGGGTGGAGCATGGTGGCCCCGACGAAGCCCGTGCAGACGTCGGTGCCGCCGGAGAACGACCCGAGCGGGACGCCCGGCAGCTCGGCGGCCAGCCACGCGAACCCCTCGGGAGGCAGCGGGGAGCCGGTCGAGCCGACGCCGCGCAGCTTCTCCAGCCCCTCCGGGCGCAGGCCGGCCTTCAGCGAGGCCATGATGTAGGGGGCGCCGACCCCGAAATAGGTCACGTCCTCCGAGTCGGCGATGCGCCACAGCGCCGCCGGCGACGGATGGGTGGCCGAACCGTCGTAGAGCACCGGCGTGGCCCCCACCAGCAGGGCGCCGATGAGGTAGTTCCACATCATCCAGCCCGTGGTCGTGTACCAGAAGAACACGTCGCCCTCGCCCACGTCCTGGTGGAAGGTGAGCGACTTGAGGTGCTCCAGCACGACGCCGCCGTGGCCGTGCACGATCGGCTTGGGCAACCCGGTGGTGCCGCTGGAGTAGAGGATCCACAGCGGATGGTCGAAGGGCAGCCGCTCGAACTCCAGCGGTCCCTGCTCGGCCCGCAGCCCCTCCCAGCCGATGACCTCGCCGTGCGGCGGCTCCGTGGCGTGCGGGGAGGCCGGCTCGGCCCGCTGCGGCGCGCGACCCTCCCCGGCCGCCGCCAGGTAGGGGATCCACACGGTCGCGCGCAGCGACGGCAGCGCGGCGGCGATCTCGTTGACGGCCGCGGAACGGTCGTAACTCTTGCCGTTGTAGTGGTAGCCGTCGACCGCGATGAGCACCTTGGGCTCGATCTGCGTGAACCGGTCGACGACGCTCGGGACGCCGAAGTCGGGCGAGCCCGCCGACCAGATCGCGCCCAGCGAGGCGGTGGCCAGGAAGGCGATGAGGGCCTGCGGGATGTTGGGCACGTAGGCGGCCACCCGGTCACCGCGCCCCACTCCGAGGCGGCGCAGCCCCGTGCGCACGCGGGCCACCTCTTCGCGCAGCTCGGCGTGGGTCATCTCCTGGCGGGCGCCGTCTTCCGAGACGAACACCAGGGCTGCGCCCCCGTCTCGCGGGCGCAGCGCGTTCTCGGCGTAGTTGAGCGAGCTGCCGGCGAACCACGTGACGCCGGGCATGGTGCCGGACACCACGGGCCCGTCGCCGCGCTCGCCGATCACGTCGAAGTAGTCCCAGATCGACGTCCAGAACTCCTCGGGGTGGTCGACGGACCACCGCCAGGCGTCCTCGTAGGCGGCAGGCCGGCCCAGCCACTCCAGGTAGCGGCTCAGCCTGGCCGATGCGACGACCTCTTCACTCGGCTCCCAGACAAGCTCGCCCTCAGCAACCATGTGTCCCATCCTGTCGCTTGATCAACGGAAAGTCATACCCGGACTTCCCCACAAGTTGCTACCTCCGTAGGTGGTCCACCGCCATACGCGCCGCCGTGCCGATCACCGCGTCGGCGCGCGGCTGGTTGAGCGCGGTGCTGAAGGAACGGGTGAACACGGCCACCGCGTAGCGCCTGCCGTCGGGATATTCGACGACGCCCGACTCGGTGCGCAACGTCGGGGCCGTGCCGGTCTTGCCGCTGACGGCCACGTCGTCGTACGGGAAGCCGGAGGCCAGCCGGTGCGGCCAGACCTGTTTGTTGAGCGCCGCCCGCATCCAGGCGCACGACTCGGCCGAGGCCGCCTCGTCCCGCCAGATCATCCCGAACAGCGCGGACATCTCGCGCGGGGTGCTCCGGTTGGTCCGCTCGGGGTCGAGCGCGCGCAGACGGGCGACGTCGTCGGGGTCGACGAACGGCCACGGGTGGCCGGCGTCCTCCCGCATGCTGTCGTTGAACTCCTGGCAACTCTGCAGCACGCGCGTGCCGTGCAGCCCCAGCGCGGCCAGCATCGTGTTGACGGCCTCGCGCCCGACCCTGGCCAGCAGCACGTCGGCGGAGCCGTTGTCGCTCACCGCGATCATCAGGTACGCCAGGTCGCGCAGCGAGAGCGTCACCTCGTCCAGCATGGCCGAGATGCCCGTCGGCCCGGACGAGCGGCCGGCCGCGGGCACGGTCACCCGGTCGGAGGGGTCGAGCAGCCCGGCGTCGGCCTGCCGGCAGAACTCGACCAGCAGCGGCACCTTGAACATCGACGCCGTCGGCAGCGGCACGTCGGCCCCGTGGCCGACCTCGCGCCCCGAGTCGATGTCGGCGGCGTGCAGCCAGCCCCTCACGCCGGCCGTGCTGAACAGCGTGTCGAAGTCGGGGGCGCTCATGTGCCCTCCCCAGCAGGCCGCCCGCGCGCGTGCCGGTCCGTGCGCCCGCTCATGCCAGCATCCCCGGCCTGCGGCTGATCCGCCGTGCGGGTACGGCTCCCTCGTCCGTCATCCCCGCTCTCTCCTTCAGTGTCCGTACGGCCACGGCGGAGAAGTCGCCGATCACCTCGTTGACGGACGCCGTCGCCACGCGCCAGGCCGTGGAGACCCGGGACATGATCGGCGAGCCTAGCAGCGGCCGCCAGGCCAGCCCCGGCAGCTCCGCCTTCGGCCCGAACGCCACCGCCGCCCCGGCCAGGACCAGCCCGAGCCCGGCTCCTTGGTGCACCTGCGTGGGGACGAAGCCGTGGCGCCGGCATTCCGACAACACCTGGGCGTGCAGCCCCGGCTCACCCTCCTTGGGCGGCATCAGCAGCTCGCGTCCCGCCAGGTCGGCCAGGTGCACCTCGCCGACGGCGGTCAGCGGGTCGTCCTCGGCCAGCAGCACGCCCTGCGCCTGCACCAGGATCCGGCCGTACTCCAGGCCGGGCGCCGAGACGGGGTGGCGGACCAGGCCGACGTCGATCGTGCCCTCCGCCAGCGCCGTCACCTGGTCGGCGGTCCAGATCTCGGCGGGCGCGAGGCGAACTTCCGGCTTGATCTCGCGGAAGCCGGCGACGAGCGCGGCGATCGCGGCAGGAGCCAGGTCGGGCGGCACGCCGACCTTGAGCACCGTACCCTGGCCCTGCCTGGCCAGCTCGTGCAGCCGGTCGACCCTGGCCACGATCTCGCGGGCCTCGCCCAGCAGCAGTCTGCCCGCGTCGGTGAGCCTGACCTGGCGGGCCGAGCGGTCGAACAGCCGCACGCCGAGCTCCTCCTCCAGGCGCTTGATGCGCTGGCTGAGCGGCGGCTGCGCCATGCCGAGCCGGATCGCGGCGTTGCCGAAGTGCAGTTCCTCCGCGACCACGGTGAAGTAGCGGAGGTGCCGGACGAGGTCCATGAACAGCAAATATATCCAGATTTATATCATTAAAGCGGCCATATCAGTATTGGACACCCATGCTTCTGCTCTGGTGTCCTCTCCGTCATGGCACCACAAACGGGGACAAACTATGCATACCTCCGGCCCGAACACCCGCCGCGGCGGCGCGGGCGGCGATGGTCGTGGATCGTCGCGGGACTGCTCGTCCCGGTCGTCGTGGCCGGCGGCGTCATCTGGGCGCTGCGCACGCAGGGTTCGCCGGAGCAGGCGGCCGACGAATACCTCGCCGCCTGGTCCGGCCAGGACTACGCGGCGATGCGGGACCTGGTCGCCGACCCGCCCGCCGACTTCGAGCGCCGGCACCGGCGCTTCCTCGCGGACCTCAAGGCCACCCGGGCCGGCTTCCACCGTACCGAGCCGTCAGGCGACGGCCCCGTCGGCTTCGTCGCGACGCTGACGGGGAACACGACTGGCGCTACAGCGGACAGCTCAAGCTGGTCGAGAGCGGCCGTACCTGGAAAGTGGCCTGGAGCCCCGCGACCCTGCACCCCCTGCTGCAGGAGGGTCGCTCGCTGCGGGTCATCACCGAGCAGGCCGACCCGCCCCGGGTCGTGGCCGCCGACGGCACCACGGTCAGCACCCCGGACGCGCCCGGCTCCGTGCAGCAGCTCGTCGAGGGCATCAAGCAGACCCTTCCCGACCGCTTCGCAACGCCGCGCCGCTCCAGAATCGACCTGTACGAAGGCGGCAAGGTCCTCAGAACCGTCGTGAAACCCGAGCGCGACCGGCCGCTGCGGACCACGATCGACCTGAAGGTGCACCAGGCCGCCGCCCGGGCGCTCGAAGGCGTGTCCAAGCCCCGCTCGCTGGTGGCGCTGCGGGCCTCGACCGGGGACATCCTCGCGGCGGTCAACGCGCCCGGCGGGTTCAACCGGGCGCTGCTCGGCAAATATCCGCCGGGCTCGACCTTCAAGGTCGTGACGGCCTCCGCACTGGTCGCCGACGGGACCGAGCCGGCCCAGCGGGTCGCCTGCCCCGCGGAGCGGAACATCGGCGGCTTCCCCTTCCACAACGCGGGCTACGAGGACTTCGGCACGCTGTCGTTCCGTGACGCGTTCGCGCATTCGTGCAACACCACGTTCGGCGAACTGGCCGTGGCCGAGCTGGACGGCGGCCGGCTGGGCGAGGTCGCCGGGAGCTTCGGCTTCGGCGCCCCGATCACGCCCGGCGCGCCCGCCGTACGGGCGGAGTTCCCCGACCCGAAGGACGACACCGACCTCGCATCCGCCGCCATCGGGCAGGGCAGGGTGCTGGCGAGCCCGCTGAACATGGCGTCCGTCGCCGCGGCCATCGCCTCCGGCGCGTACATCCCGCCCACGCTCGTCAAGGACGAGCGCATCCCCGGCGCGCAGCCGTCCCGGCCGCGCCCGCTGGAGAAGGGGGTGGTGGCGGCGCTGCGCGACCTCATGCCCGCCGTCGTCACCGACGGCACCGCCAACGCCGTACGGTTCCCGCCCGGCACGGCCGGCAAGACCGGCACCGCGGAGTACGGCTCCGGCAAGGAACCGCCCGCGCACTCCTGGTTCATCGGCTACAAGGGTGACCTGGCGTTCGCGGTGGTCGTCGAGGGGGGCGGGGCCGGCTCCGCGGTGGCGGCCCCGATCGCGGCCCGCTTCCTCAGCGCCCTGCCCTGAACCCGGCCACGGTGGAGGTCAGCCGGCCTTGCGGTCGACGGGAGACGTGAGGCCGGCAACCGCGGCCACCACCTCCGAGGCGTTGGACAGGTCGGGCAGCACGATGTCGGCGCCCGCCTCACGCAGCTCGGCCGCCATCGACCGCCCGGAGGCGACCCCGATCATGGCGGCACCGCCGATCTTGGCGGCCTGCACGTCACGGGTGGAGTCGCCGATCACCACGGTGTTGGCCGCGGTGAACGGCGTGCCGAGGCGCTGCTTGGCCCGCGACTGCGCGACCTGCAGCAGCGTCGCCTTGGGGTAGACCTCCTCGCCGTAGCCGCCGAGCTCGAAGTCGACGTACTTGTCCAGCCCGAACGCCCTGAGCTTGTGCACGGCGTTGCTCTTGATCGTGCCCGTCAGCACCGTCTGCACCACGCCGTCGAGCTTGGACACCGACTTGAGCGCGTCTTTCGCCCCGGACATCATCCGGCCTTCCTTGGCCAGCCGCCCGCGCCGGTCGGCGAACGCCGTGGCCAGCGCCGCGAGGAACTTGGGCAGGTGGGCGTCCTCGGCCTGGACGCCGTTGACGGCCAGCGTCTCGAAGACGATCTCGGAGTCGGGGCGGCCCAGCGGGGGAACGAGCTTGATCAGCGGTCGCCCGGTCACGAGGCGGAACGCCTCGGCGTAGGCATCCCTGGTCACGATGGCGACGTCGACCAGCGTCAGGTCGACGTTCCAGAGCACAAGACGGTTGATGGCGGGCCTCCTGAGGGGGGTGATCCATGCCAGGGTACGGTCGCCGGGGGGCTCAAGGCCCGCGCCTGCGCGAATTTCGCATGGCCGGAGCCCTGCCGGAGCCCTGCCGGAGCCCTGCCGGAGCCCTGCCGGAGCCCCGCCGGAGCGCTCGTTCTACGCGTGGTCGAGGGCGTCGGCGAGGGTGTCGACGACCGGCAGGCCGGTGCTTTCGAGCTCGGCCCTGGTCGTCATGCCGCCGGTGTAGAGCACCGCCCTGGCCCCCACGTGCTTGGCGGCGAGCCCGTCGTCCACGCTGTCGCCGATCACCAGGATCTCGCCCGGGTCGATGCCGAGCGCCGCGATGTGCGCGGTCATGTGGGCGGCCTTCTCGCCGCCGGTCATGCCGAGCAGCCCGTCGATCCTGGTGAAGTGCCGGGTGATGCCGAACGAGTCGACCTTGGGCACGAGGTGGGCGTGCGGCGCCATGGAGCAGAGCGACTGGGTGCCCGTCCAGCTGGAGAGCACCACCTCCGCGCCTGCGGCCAACTGGCAGCTGTCGCACAGCCGGTTGTAGTGCTGGTGGAAGCCCTCGTCGAGCAGTTGCCACTCGCCCTCGGTCAGCGGGCGGCCGAGCAGGCGTTCGTAGGCGAGCCAGATCGGGCGGGTGTAGACCGCGCGGAAACCGTCGGCGGTCATCACGGGAAGGTCGTAGGGCTTGAAGACTTCGTTGGTGGCCTCGACCACGGCATCGAGATCGTGGAAGAGGGTGCCGTTCCAATCCCACACAATGTGCTTTGTCATGTCATGACCAGCGTAGTGGGCTGGTGTGACATTCCGGGAAACGCCCGGAGGCCGTGGCCGTCAGGCCACGGCCTCCTCTCGCGTGCCTCAGCGGCAGGCCTGGCCGGTGGTGCCGGAACCGTTCTGGCCGCCCCGGCCGCCGCCCCACTTCACGCTGGCGCTGCCCCAGGCGCACATGTTGTTCGCCCAGATCATGTCGCCCCAGTGGCGGCCCCCGTTGCCGGCCTTGTAGGTGAACGAGTCGGAGCGTCCGTCTCTGGCGTAGACGCTGATGGTGCCGCTCATGGTCGTGCCGACCTTGATCTCGGTCCAGTTGGTCTTGCACTTGCCGGACCACATCAGCTTGATGGTCCCCACGGTGCCGTTGGCGCGGCTCTTGATCTTCGCGGACTTCACCACGCGGGCCGAGTTACCGCAGCCCGACTTGTAGGGGTCCTGGTGGTCGTACGGCTTGGCCTGGGCGTTCGCGGGAGAGCCTGCGAAGAGGGCCGCCGCCGTTACCGCCCCCGTAACGACAGCCACAACTCGAAGCTTCACGGTGAACCGACTCCTTCGGGTAAAGAACAGTGCTGGGGCGGGACACTAGCGAGTAAAGTCACGGTCCGGTCATGGAGTGTGATGGACGTAACGTCACCGTTACGTACCGAGAAGGTCGGGGATCTCCTGGGTCGCGTACCACATGAGCTCGTGGGCCTCGGCGCCGTCCACGGTGAACTTCGCGTCGTCGTCGCCCGCGTCGGAGGCCGGCAGCGCGGCGATCGCGGCCTCGACGTCGGCCACCGCGTCGTGGTCGTCGACGTGCACGGCGGCCACCTTGGCCAGCGGGACCGGCTCGGCGAGACGCACCCTGCCCCGTTCCTCGATCCCGACACCCGCGGAGACCTCGCGGTCGGGCACCTCGACGGCCACCACGACACGCCGCGGCGGGGCCTCGCCGCCTGCGGCGGCCAGCAGCCGCAGGGAGGCGCGGGCCGCCTCGGTGAGCGCGACGTATTCGAGCTCCTCCGTGTCGCCCGAGGCGTACCACTCGGTCAGCGCGGGGGTCACCGCGTAGCCGGTCAACGGGGCCGGGCCCATCTCTCCCGCCTTGACCGCGGCGGCCAGGGCAGGGAGAGTGCACGGCAGATACACGCGCATGACGTACCTTTCCACGCTTCGCCAGGGCTCGGCCATGAGGAAACCCGAGCCACCAGACCGACACCTTACTGATGGGCGACCCGCTCATCGGCCATGACCGTCGATCCCGCCCGGCCGTGACCGGCCGGGTCAGGCCCGGCGCAGCGTGAGGCGCAGGAGGGTCTCCAGCTCCGCGATCGTGGTGTCCGCGTCGCGGTGGTGGATGCCGGCGATGCCGATGGCGCGGGCGGCCAGGATGTTGGCCTCGATGTCGTCGATGAACACGCAGTCCTCGCCGGCGAGCCCGATCCGGTCGAGGGCGTGGTGGAAGATGCGCGGCTCGGGTTTGCGCATGCCGACCTCGCCGGAGATCACGACCGCGTCGAACAGCACGTCCCAGCCGTCGCGGGGGTACGCGTTCCCCCAGGAGTTGGAGAGCAGGCATGTTTTAAGGCCATTTTTCCGCACATCGCGGAGCATGTCGTACATCGCCTCGACCCGCTCGAACCCCGCGAACATCCGTTCCAGCAGCCCCTCCGCCACCGGCGGCACTCCGTCGAGCGTGAGCAGCCGCGCCGCGAGGTCGCGCTCGAAGGCGGAACCGTCGAGCTCGCCGCGTTCGAGCGCATGGACCGTGTTCTCGCCGCCGCCGTCGCGGTAGGCGTGCTCGATCATCTCCCGCATCACGACGTAGTAGTGGTCGGCGTCGATCCGGTCCTCGCGGATCCACCTGCCGATGGAGTCGGACATGCTCGTCGTGAGCACCCCGCCCCAGTCGATCAGCACACCCGTGACCACGACCACCTCCATGCTCGAACTTCGTTCCAGAATAGGGCGTCCCCCGGCGCACATCCATGAGCACCACGTCCGGCGAGCACGCGCCGCAGACCCGCGACCCGCTGCCGCCGCGTGCCGGGTTCGCCGTGTCGTGCGGCTACACGGCCGCCGCCCTGCCGCTCACCCCGTGGGCGGGGCTCGGCGTGCCGGCCGCGTGGGCGGCGGGCGCGCTCCCGACCGGATGGCCGCTGCTGGTCCGGCGCGACGCCTGAACCAGGAGCACGTGGCTCAGTCGCCCGAGACGCGGGCGGCCAGCTTGCGGTGCTCGGAGGAGCGCAGCACCCTGGCCGCCTCCTCGGCGGAGGCGACGGGAGCCTCGGCCAGCAGCCCCTTCGACTGCTTGAGCGTGAGCAGCCTGGTGACCGACTGGTCGAGCCGCTGCTCGGAGATGCGGCCCGACTTCACCGCCGCCAGCACCGCCCGGTGGGCCTTGGGCAGGTCGTTGGGCATGAGCAGCAGGTCGGCGCCGGCCAGCACGGCGCGCACCGCCACCTCCCCGTCGTCGTATTTCGTGCGGGCCCCGCCCATGTTGAGCGCGTCGGTGGAGATCACGCCCTTGAAGCCGAGTTTCTCCCGCAGCAGGCCGGTCAGGATGGGCTTGGACAACGTCGCCGGATCCCCTGACGGGTCGAGCTTCGGGAAGACGATGTGGGCGCTCATCACGGCGTCCACGCCCGCGGCGATCGCGGCCCTGAACGGCGGCGCGTCGATCCGCTCCCATTCGGCCCTCGTGTGCTTGATCACGGGCAGCCCGGTGTGGCTGTCGACGCTCGTGTCGCCGTGGCCCGGGAAGTGTTTGGCCGTGGCGGCGACCTTCGCGTCGTCGAAGCCCTTGACCGCCTCCGAGACCATCCTGGCCACCTTCTTCGGGTCGTCGCCGAAGGCCCGCGGTCCGATCACGGGGTTGCGCGGGTTGACGTTGACGTCGGCGACGGGGGCGAAGTCGAGGTTGACGCCGAGCGCACGCAGCTCCTTGCCGGTGGCCGCGGCCACGGCCCGCGACAACGACGGGTCCTTCGTCGCGCCGATCTGCCCCGCGCCGGGGAAGTCGGTCATGAGCGTGGACATCCGCGCCACCAGGCCGTTCTCCTGGTCGGTCGCGACCAGCAGCGGGACGCCCCTCGCCGCGCGCTGCATGCCGTTGGTGAGGTCGACGACCTGGCCGGCGCTCCTGACGTTCTGCGGGAAGAGGATCACGCCGCCCAGGCGGTATTTCCTGATCACCTTGGCCGGGGTCCCGGCGCCGTAGCGGGCTTGGTTCTCCCCCGACTCCGAGGAGGCCGAGGTGCCGTAGAGGACGGGCATGAACAGCTGGCCCACCTTCTCCTCGACGCTCATCCCGGCCAGCGCGCTCTCGACGGGGTCGGGAGGCGTGCTCTGCGGGGCGGAACGCGTGGGCGGCGCCGCCTTGCTCCCGGTCGGCGTCGCCGGCGTCGTACCGCCCGAACCACCGCCACCGGCGCACGCGGCCAGCATGATCGTCAGGAGGCCCGCCGTTGCCAAGCGTCGAGGGGAGTGAGGCATGCCTCCCAAGGTATCCGTCCGACGACCCGGCAGGGCCCCCTCTTCAGAGCCCCAGCCGGGCGAGTTCGGGAAGGTGCACGCGGGCCGCCGCACGCGCGGCGCCCGCCGTCGTCTGCTCCCGCGCCGCCTCGGCCGCGAACGTGCACTGCTGCAGCGTGTGCGCGGCCAGCCCGGCGCGTACGGCGGGCAGCGCCGCCGCCCCCATGGACAACGTCGTCGCCCCCAGCCCGACGAGTACGCACGCCAGCGCCGGGTCGGCGGCCGACTCCCCGCAGATCCCGCACGGTTTGCCGGCGTCGCCGGCGGCGCGGGCGGCCATCGCGACCAGATCGAGCAGCGCGGGCTGCCACGGGTCGTGCAGCGCGCTCACGGCCCCGAGCTGGCGGTCGGCGGCGTAGGCGTACTGCGACAGATCGTTCGTGCCGACGGAGACGAAGTCCACGGGCGCGAGCAGGTCCCTGGCCCGCAGCGCGGCGGACGGGATCTCGATCATCACGCCCACAACGCGCAGCCCCTTGGCCCGGCACTGCTGCGCGAACCACCGGCTCTCCTCGGCCGTGGCGACCATGGGCGCCATCACCATGAGGTCGTCGGTCGCGATCTCGGCCAGCGCGCCGAGCTGCGCCTCCATCACCTCGGGGAACTTGCGGAACGTACGCAGCCCGCGCTCGCCCAGCGCCGGGTTGGGCTCGGCGGAGGAGGGCAGGAACGCCAGCGGTTTGTCCGCGCCGCTGTCGAGTGTCCTGACGACGACCTTGCCGCCGGGGAACGCCTCGAGCGCCGCCTGGTAGGCGCGTCGCTGCTCCTCGGCGGCCGGCGCCTCGGTGCGGTCGAGGAAGAGGAACTCGGTCCGGTAGAGCCCGACGCCCTCGGCCCCCGCCTCGCGGGCGGCGGCGAGGTCGGCCGGGCTGCCGATGTTGGCGAGCAGCGGGACGAGATGGCCGTCGGCGGTCCGGCCGGGGCCCTGCGCCTCGGCCACCGCCGCCTGCCTGGCCGTGGCGGCGCCGACGGCGTCGGCCACGTCGGACTCGGCCGGTTCCAGGCGCACCTCGCCCGAGGCGCCGTCGGCCATCACCCGCACGCCCGGCCGGATGGTGGTCGCGCCCGGACAGGCCACCACGGCGGGCACGCCCATCGCCCTGGCGATGATCGCGGTGTGGCTGGTGGGGCCGCCCTCCTCGGTGACGAACGCGGCGACGTCGCCCCTGGACAGCAGCGCCGTGTCGGCGGGCGCGAGGTCCCTGGCGACCAGCACGTACGGCTCCGCCGTCGCGGCCGGCAGGCCCGGCATCGCGTGCCCGTAGAGGAGGGCGACCACGCGGTCCCTGATGTCGTCCAGGTCGGCGGCCCGCTCGCCCAGGTATCCACCCGAGCCGGCCAGCACGTCGCGATATTTCGTGAAAGCTTCGTAGATCGCCCGAGGCGCGGCCAGCCCGCGGTCGATCAGCGAGCGCACCTTCACGACCAGGCCGGGGTCCTCGGCCATCAACGCCTGAGCTTTGAGGATCTCCTCGGCCTCGCCGCCGGCCTGGTTGCCGCGGGCCTCCAGCTCGCCCGCGACCCTGGTGAGCGCGGCCATCGCGCGCTCCTTCTCCTGCTCCGCCTCACCGGTGTAGGTGGCGCCCTCGGGGGGTTCGGGCACGGAGGCGGTCAGTACGTACGCGGGGCCGTGCCCGATGCCCGGGCTGACTCCCACCCCCCGCAGATTCATGGCTTTCCGGCGATCTCTGCCAGCTCGTCGAGCACCTCTTCCGAGCCCTCGCCCTCCGCGGAGATCACGACGGTTTCGCCCTGGCGGACGTCGAGCCCCATGATCGCGAGAATGCTCTTGGCGTTGACGGCATCACCGCCGTGGGCCTTCGCCACCGTGATGTCCATCGGAGCCTGTTTGGCCCGCTGCACGAACGTCGCCGCGGGCCGGGCGTGCAGCCCCACCTCCGCCGCCACGGTGACCTTGCGCTCGCCCATCTGCTTCTTCCTCCTTCTCGGCCGGTCCGGGCCGGCCGGACCCGGGATCGAACGGCGCCCGCCGACCGGGGTCGGATCGGCGGCATGCCTATTGTGACGCCTTGGCAGCGGGTCTATTCCCATATGAACAGCTCGTCCCCTGCATGTACCCTGCCCTGCGCCACCCCGGTCACCGCTTCGGAGAGCGCGTCGAGCGCGACCACCGGGCAGACCGGTGAGCGCCCGCCCGCCTCGACGGCCGACGGGTCCCACGCCACCACCGCCTGGCCGGCGCGCACCCTGTCGCCCTCGGTCGCCAGCAGCCGGAACCCCTCGCCTTTCAGCTGGACCGTGTCGATGCCCAGGTGCACCAGCACGCCTCTGCCGTCGTCCCCCACGATGACGTACGCATGCGGATGCAGCTTCATGATTTTTCCCGCTATGGGAGCCACGGCCTCCCCCGGCCCTCTCAGCGGATCGATCGCCGATCCCGGCCCCACCATGCCCGCGGAGAACACCGGATCGGGCACCGCGGCCAACCCCACGGCCGCCCCCTCGACCGGGGCGAGAACAGTCGTCATGACCTCGCCCTCAGCCGATGATGTCCTCGATGTCGCTGGCGATCGTGTCCGCCTCCGGCCCGACGACGACTTGGACCACGTTGCCCGCGGCCATCACGCCGTGCGCGCCGGCCGCCTTGAGCGCCGCCTGGTCGACCATGGACGCGTCACGCACCTCTGTGCGCAATCGGGTGATGCAGGGCTCGATCTCGAGGATGTTCCCGGCACCGCCGAGCGCCGCGATGAGCGCGTTGACGTCAGCCGCCATCAGGTCCTCCCTTGCGCTAACACTGTGACCAGGCTAGACGACGCTGTGTGATCAGTCGGTCTGGGTGACCTTGTTCAGGCCGCGCGGCGCATCGGGGTCGATGCCGAGCCTGCGGGCGAGTGCCTCGGTGAGCAGCTGCCCCGGCACGATCAGGCCCATGGGCGCGACCCATTCGGGCAGGTCGGGACCGTTGAGCGCGGCCGTGCCCGCCCGTGCGAGCGCCTCGCCGCCCCCGATCGTGTACGCCGCGGCCCCCGCGGCAACCACCCGCTCGGCCAGCGCGACCGTACCGGACAGGGTCGGGCTGTTCTCGGAGGCGACCAGCAGCGCGGGGGTGTCGGCGTCGACCACGGCGATGGGCCCGTGCAGCAGGTCGGCGTACGACAGGCCCATGGCGTGCAGGTAGCAGGCCTCCTTGAGCTTGAGCGCGGTCTCCAGCGCCGTGGAGAACGCCAGCCCGCGCCCCGACACCACCACGCCCGGCTTGTCCACCAGCCCGTCGACCAGGGCGTCGAGGTCGCCGGGTGCGGCGATGAGCTTCTCCACGGCCTCGGGCACCCGCCGCAGCTCCGCCACGTCCACGTCGGCGCCCAGCCCCAGCGCCAGCACGGCGAGCGCGGCCAGCTGCGTGGTGTAGGTCTTGGTCGCCGGCACGGCCTCCTCCTCGCCGGCCACCGTGCACAGGGCCACGTCGGCGGCCTGGGCCAGCGGGCTGTCCGCGCCGCCGTTGGTGACGCCGACCGTCCTCGCGCCGCAGTCCTTCGCCCAGGCCAGCGTCTCGACGATCTCCTCCGTCCGCCCCGACTGCGAGATGGCCACGGCCAGCACGCCGTCGAGGTCGAGCCTGCGCTTGTACGTCGTCGCGATCGACGGCGCGGCCAGCGCCGACAGGCGGCCCGCGTGCGACTCGACGAGGTAGCGCCCGTACACCGCCGCGTTGTCGGAGGTGCCCCGCGCGATGAACAACAACTGCCGGGCCTGTGCGCCCACCGCGCGCACCTCGTCGACCCGCGGGAGCAGCGAGTCCAGCGTGTCCCGCAGCGCGGCCGGCTGCTCGGCGATCTCGCGGCGCATCTTCGTGGTCATCTCGGGCTCATCCCTCGTATCCGTGGGGCTTAGACTTGACCGTCTTTCGCGACATGTGGTCTAGTCCGGACTAGACCAGTACGAACCATAGCTCATTGCCCTGGTCAGTTCGAGAGGAGGATCCGTGGCGCACATCGATCCGGACAGCCCGGTGCCCAAGTACTTCCAGCTTCGCGAGATCCTGCTGGACCTCATCGACAGCGACGAACTCAGCATCGGCGCCGCCATTCCCTCCGAGCGCGAGCTCTGCCAGCGCTTCGGCCTGTCCAGGATGACCGTACGGCAGGCGGTCGACCACCTCGTCTCCGAGGGACGCCTGCACCGCGTCCCCGGCAAGGGCACATTCGTGGCCAGACCCAAGATCGAGCTGGCGCTGCAGCTGACCTCGTTCACCGACGACATGCGGGCCCGCGGCATGATCCCCGGCTCGCGCGACCTCGACAGAAGGATCGTGCGGGCCAGCGCCCACCTGGCCAAGGAGCTGGGCATTCAGCCGGGCGAGGAGGTGCACTTCATCGAGCGCCTGCGCACGGCCGACGGTGAGCCGCTGTCCATCGAGCGGGCGCACATCCCGGTGAAGCTCGCCCCTGGTCTGGCCGACCTCGATTTGTCGGATAAATCACTGTATGAGCTACTGGAGGGCCGCTACGGTCTCGTCATGGACGCCGGCGAGCTCACCATCGACGGCGGCATCGCCGACCCGAGCGACGCCGACCTGCTGAAGCTGCCGCGCGGCGGCGCCGTGCTGCTGCTCCAGCGCAGGTCGTTCGCCGGTGGCGTCTGCGCGGAGCTGGGCGTGTCCACCTACCGTGCCGACCGCTACCAGTTGCGCACCGTACTCGAGCCCTGAGGGCCGGCTCCCACCCCCGGAGGAACGCCCGGTGAACGAGACCGCCGCGGCCCGGCCTTCGCCGGGCGCTCGCGTGATGACCGTGCTCCAGCGTCTGGGCCGCTCGCTGATGCTGCCCATCGCCGCGCTCCCCGCGGCGGCCCTGCTGCTCCGCGTCGGCCAGCCCGACATGCTCGGCTCGAACGGCGCCGAACCCGGCGGCCTGGCGGACGTGGCGGGATTTGCCTGGATGGAGCGGGTGGCCGAGGTGCTGGCCGCCGCCGGCGGGGCGCTGCTGGAGAACCTGCCCCTGCTGTTCGCCGTGGGCGTGGCCATCGGCTTCGCCCGCAAGTCCGACGGCAGCACCGCGCTGTCCGCCATGGTCGGCTACCTCGTCTTCGACCGGGTGACGAAGGTGATGTTCTCCGGCTCCGGCATCCGCGACACCGTCGTGATCAAGGAGGTCCAGGACCAGGGCGTCGTCGAGATCATCAACTACGGCATGCAGAATCCCACCCAGGTGCTGGGCGGCATCGTCATGGGCCTGGTCGCCGCCCTGCTCTGGCAGCGGTTCCACCGCATCAAGCTGCCGTCGTGGCTGGCCTTCTTCGGCGGGCGCAGGTTCGTACCGATCGTCACCGCCATCGTGGCACTGCTCATCGGCGTGCTGTTCGGCTGGCTCTGGCCCGTGCTCGGCGAGTGGATCCGGCACGCGGGCGAGGCCCTCACCGCGATCGGCCCGATCGGCACCGGCATCTACGGGCTGATCAACCGCCTGCTCATCCCCCTCGGCCTGCACCACTTCGCCAACTCCGTCGTCTGGCACGTGGTGCCGCAGTGCGACGTGGGCGGCCAGTTGCTGGGCGGCGACTGGAACTGCTATTTCGGCGGCGCCGAGCACTCGGGGCAGTTCATGGCCGGCTTCTTCCCCATCATGATGTTCGCCCTGCCCGCCGCCGCCCTGGCCATGTGGCGAGCGGCGCCGCCGCACCGGCGGGCCAGCGTGGGCGGCATCATGTTGTCGGCGGCGCTGGCGTCGTTCGTCACCGGCATCACCGAGCCGATCGAGTTCGCCTTCATCTTCGTCGCGCCGCTGCTCCTGGTGGTCCACGCGATCCTGACCGGCCTGGCCATGGCGCTGACCACGCTGATCGGCGGCCAACTGGGCTTCGGCTTCTCCGCGGGGCTGCTCGACATGCTGCTGAACGCCAGCAAGTCCAACACCGAGAACTTACCCGGCATCCTCGCCCTGGGCGCCGTCTACGGCGTGCTCTACTACGTCGTCTTCACGTTCCTGATCCGCAGGCTCGACATCATGACACCCGGCCGCGAACCAGAACCGGACGTCGACTCCGGGGAAACCTGATCGCTTCCGGCCGGTCCCGGCCGGTTCCTGGGGTGAGGCCCGTCGGCGGTTCCCCGTGATCCGCCGAGGGGTAGTAATCCGGCGACCCCCGCGAGCGAAGCACGATGCGGGGGGACCACCGTCATGAGCGCTGGCTGGTCATCGATGTTCGGCGGGCTGCAGCGCGTGGGACGCTCGCTCATGATGCCCATCGCGGTGCTCCCCGCGGCGGGTCTGCTCCTCCGCTTCGGCCAGGACGACCTGCTCGGCGCCGACGGCCTGGGCGGCGTCCTGCCCTGGCTCCTCCCGGTGGCCAGGGTGCTCGCCGCGGCGGGCGGCGCCCTCTTCGACAACCTGCCGCTGCTGTTCGCCGTGGGCGTGGCCATCGGCTTCGCCCGCAAGTCCGACGGCAGCACCGCGCTCGCCGCCGTCGTCGGCTACCTCGTCTTCGACCGGGTCACCAAGACCCTCTTCTTCGACGCCGGCCAGGGCGCCGTCCACGACAAGGTGACGGTGCCGCTGCGCGACGGCACCTCCGCGCTCGACCTCGGCGCCCAGAACCCGACCGGCGTGCTCGGCGGCATCCTCATCGGCATCACCGCCGCCCTGCTCTGGCAGCGGTTCCACCGCCTCAAACCACCCGCGTGGCTGGCCTTCTTCGGCGGACGCCGCTCCGTGCCCATCATCACCGCGGTCGCCGCGCTCCTCCTCGGCGTGGTCTTCGGCCTGCTGTGGCGGCCGGTCGGCGACTGGCTGGCGCAGGCGGGCGACTGGCTGTCCGCCCACGGCACGGCGGGCACGGGCATCTACGGCGTGGCCAACCGCCTGCTCATCCCCCTCGGCCTGCACCACGTGCTCAACACCATCGTCTGGTTCACCCTGCCGGAGTGCCGGGCGGGAGTGAACGGCGCCACCCGGGACGCGGCCGGGGACCTCAACTGCTACTTCGCCGGCGAGCAGGGCGCCGGCATCTTCATGACCGGGTTCTTCCCCGTCATGATGTTCGGCCTGCTCGGCGCCGCACTGGCCATGTGGCGGACCGCTGACCCCGGCCGCCGCGAGGCCGTCGGCGGCATCATGCTCTCCGCCGGCCTGACCGCCTTCGTCACCGGCATCACCGAGCCCCTGGAGTTCGCCTTCATCTTCGTGGCGCCCGTCCTGTTCGCCGTCCACGCGCTCCTGACCGGCCTGTC
Organism: Nonomuraea longispora; assembly: GCF_004348345.1. Taxonomy (GTDB): domain Bacteria; phylum Actinomycetota; class Actinomycetes; order Streptosporangiales; family Streptosporangiaceae; genus Nonomuraea; species Nonomuraea longispora. The sequence goes on along the minus strand of NZ_SMJZ01000049.1, from coordinate 15,275 downwards.
GATGGCGCTGATGGCCGAGTTGGGGGCACGTCTCGGGTTCACCTTCTCCGGCGGCGCCATCGACCTGCTGCTGAACTCCGGCAAGTCCAACACTCACGAACTGGGGCTGATCGTCGGGTTCGGGCTGGCGTACCTGGTGCTCTATTACGTGCTGTTCACCGTACTGATCCGCGCCCTGAACCTCCCCACGCCCGGCCGCGAACCCTCCTGAGTTCAGGACACCCGATGCGTACGCCGCCGCACGCCCGAAACAGCGCGCAGCCCGCGACGACGGGGATCCAGCTCCGGCCGACCTTCTTCTCACGGCGGGACGAAACGCGGCCCCTGCTGGGAGAAGCTGGCGGCCGCTGTATTCCTGGGCCGGGGCCGAAAACTCCTTATGACGTTTGACTCTCCGCCTGAGCACCTGGAGGATGCGTGTCCGCAGCACCCCACATCGACATCACTTCCACCCCCCAACCGCCCTGCGACGAGCACCGGCGGGGAGCGGGTGGCGCGGCGGCGCAGGTGCACGGAGCCCTGGCCCTGGACTCGCGCCCCCTGGTGTGGGGAGCACCTGGCGCGGCCCCGGACGAGCGCCGGCTACGCCATCTCGGGCAGGCGCTGGCGGAGGTGCTCACCGGCCGCCGCCCGCCCGAGACCCTGGCCGGCCGGCTCACCGAGCGCGCCTACCGGGACCTCGTCAGGGCCGGGCGGATGATCGCGGCCGGCCGCCCGCCGTTCGCCGGCAGGCCACACGTGAGCGAACCCAGGGAGGGCGTCCTGGAGATGTGCGTGGTCGTCCACTGCGGCGAGCGCGACCACGTACTCGCCGCCCGCCTGGAACGGCATGGCCACCAGTGGCTCTGCACCGACTTCGAGACCGCCTGACCCGCACCGGAGTCGCGAGACGGCCCCGGCTGAGCGGGCGGGGCCGTACAGAACGAAGACCCCCGCCCCGGGAGGGGTGGGGGTCTTCGGAAGCAACCGTCAGGCGGCGTTCTTCGGGTCGCCGTGGCAGCGCTTGTACTTCTTGCCCGACCCGCACGGGCAGGGCGCGTTGCGCTCCACGTTGCCGTAGGCGGCCCGCTCGGCGGAGCTCGTGCGCACCCGGGTGTGCTCGACCTCGCCCTGCTCGCCGGGGGCCGAGTATTCGAGCTCGGCCGGCCGGTCGGGACCCCGCAGCCCGCGCGCGATGATGGAGCGGGTCTCCGCCAGCGCCGCGTCCTCTTCCGCGACGATCGGGTTCTCCTGCACCTCGACCTCGAGGTTGAACAGGAAGCCGACGGAGTCCTCCTTGATGCCCTCAAGCATCCCGGAGAACATCTCGTAGCCCTCACGCTGGTATTCGATCTGCGGGTCCTTCTGCGCGTAGGCCCGCATGCCGATGCCCTCGCGCAAATAGTCCATCTCGTAGAGGTGCTCGCGCCACTTGCGGTCGAGCACCGAGAGGATCACCCGGCGCTCGAGGTCGCGCATCGTCTCGGGGCCGAACTCCTCCTCGCGCCTGTCGTAGGCGGCCAGCGCGTCGGCCTTCATGCGCTCGCTGATCAGGTCGGCGGTCAGCTCCTCGCGCGAGCCGGCCTCCTCGATGATGTCTTCGATCGTGACCTGGACCGGGTAGAGCTCACCGAACGCCTTCCACAACTTCTCGAGGTCCCACTCCTCCGCGAAACCCTCGGCCGTGGCGCCCTGGACGTAGCCGTCGATCACGTCGCCGATGAAGCCGCGCACCTGCTCGTGCAGGTCGGCGCCCTCCAGCACGCGCAGGCGCTCGGCGTAGATGACCTTGCGCTGGCGGTTCATCACCTCGTCGTACTTCAGAACTTCCTTGCGGATCTCGAAGTTCTGCTGCTCGACCTGGTGCTGGGCGGAGGCGATCGCCTTGGAGACGATGCCGGACTCGATCGGCTGGTCGTCGGGGATCTGCAACCTCGTCATGATCATCTCGACCCTGGCCGAGTTGAACAGGCGCATGAGGTCGTCGCCGAGCGACAGGTAGAAGCGCGACTCGCCGGGGTCGCCCTGGCGGCCGGAGCGGCCGCGCAACTGGTTGTCGATGCGCCGCGACTCGTGCCGCTCGGTGCCGAGGACGTAGAGGCCGCCGAGCTTGGTGACCTCGTCGTGCTCGGCCTTGACCGCCGCCTTGGCCTTCTCCAGCGCCTCGGGGTAGGCCTTCTCGTATTCCTCGGGCGTCTCGACGGGGTCGAGCCCGCGCTGGCGCAGCTCGAGGTCGGCGCGGAACTCGGGGTTGCCGCCGAGCTGGATGTCGGTGCCCCGGCCCGCCATGTTGGTGGCGACGGTGACGGCGCCCTTGCGGCCCGCCTCGGCGATGATCGACGCCTCACGCGCGTGGTTCTTCGCGTTGAGCACCTCGTGCTGAACGCCGCGCCGCTTGAGGGCCTTGGACAGCCGCTCCGACTTCTCCACCGAGGTCGTGCCGACGAGGACCGGCTGCCCGGCCTCGTAGCGCTCCTTGATGTCCTCGACCACCGCGTTGAACTTGGCGTCCTCGGTCTTGTAGACCACGTCGGCCTGGTCCTTGCGGATCATCGGCCGGTTGGTCGGGATCGGGACGACGTTGAGCTTGTAGGTCTTGTTGAACTCGTTGGCCTCGGTGACGGCCGTACCGGTCATGCCGGCCAGCTTCTCGTAGAGGCGGAAGTAGTTCTGGAGGGTGACCGTGGCGAGCGTCTGGTTCTCGTCCTTGATCTTCACGCCCTCTTTGGCCTCGATGGCCTGGTGCATGCCCTCGTTGTAGCGGCGGCCGTGCAGGATGCGGCCGGTGAACTCGTCGACGATCAGCACCTCGCCGTCGGTGACGATGTAGTCCTTGTCCTTCTTGAACAGCTCTTTGGCCTTGAGCGCGTTGTTCAGGAAGCCGACGAGATGGGTGTGCTCCGGCTTGTAGAGGTTGTCGATGCCGAGCCAGTCCTCGACCTTCTCGACGCCGGACTCCAGGATGCCGACCGTGCGCTTCTTCTCGTCGACGACGTAGTCGCCGGTGCTCTCCTCGCCGGGGTTCTTCGCCTCGACACCCCTGCGCAGGCGGGGCACGATCTTGGCGAACTCGGTGTACCACTTGCCCGACTGCTCGCCCGGGCCCGAGATGATCAACGGCGTGCGGGCCTCGTCGATCAGGATCGAGTCGACCTCGTCGACGACCGCGTAGAAGTGACCGCGCTGCACGCACTCGTCGAGCGACCAGGCCATGTTGTCGCGCAGGTAGTCGAAGCCGAACTCGTTGTTCGTGCCGTAGGTGATGTCGGCTTCGTACTGCTTGCGACGCTCGTCGGGCTGCTGCCCGGACACGATGCATCCGACCTCGAGGCCGAGGAAGCGGTGGATGCGCCCCATGTTCTCGGCGTCGCGCTTGGCGAGATAGTCGTTGACCGTGATGACATGCACTCCCTGACCGCTCAGCGCGTTGAGGTAGGTCGGCAGGGTGCAGGTCAGGGTCTTGCCCTCACCGGTCTTCATCTCGGAGATGTTGCCCATGTGAAGGTTGGCGCCGCCCATGATCTGCACATCGAAGGGCCGCTGGCCGAGCACACGCTTGGCCGCCTCGCGCACGGTCGCGAACGCCTCCGGAAGCAGGTCGTCGAGGCTCTCACCTTCGGCGTGGCGCTTGCGGAACTCGTCCGTCATCGCCTGCAACTCCGCGTCGGACATGGCCGTGAAGTGGTCCTCAATGGAGTTGACCTGGTCTGCGTACCGCTTCAGCTTCCGTAGGATCTTGCCTTCGCCGGCACGTAGGATCTTGTCGAGAATGGCTGCCACTTTATGTAAAGCTCCTCGCAGGTCTACCCCGGCGGCGCCGCCAGGAGGAGAGGCCGAGACAAACTTCCCCGTTGCCATGGTAGGCGCTTCCGCAAGCAGACACAGCCACCGTGCCGACGAGGGCACAAGACCGGTCTGGGAGAATGGGCTCAAGGCAGAGGATATGCCGGTTGAGAGCCGGCTCGCACCAATAGCGCGATAACCGGCAAAGGAAGGATTTGTCATGGTTGAGGGGAAGAAGTCGGAGCAAACGGAGAATCTCGGCAGCCACGGCGGACGCGGGTCATCGTGGCTGGCGGTGACGGTGATGCTGGTGGGCACCGTGGTTGCCGGCTTCGGGCTGACCGCCGGCAACTGGACGCTCGTCTGGATCGGCGCCGGTGTGTTCGTCGTGGGCGGCATCCTCGCTCTCGTCTTCGATATCTTCACCGACGTCGTGATCGACGCTCCGCGCGTGGGCATGCGAGCGGAAGACCACCGCTGACGCAGGCTTCACACGGCGGGCGCCCACCCAACGGGGCGCCCGCCGTTTCCATGTCACCTCCGCCCGGGCGTGTCTCCTCCCGCCGATCAGCGTGCTCGCCAGGCCCTGCCTGCTCGGGATCTCGACCGGGCAGGGCGTGTCCCGTCTCTCGGGCGAGGGCGTGGAGGCTTTCGTCCTCGCCCCGGCGGTCCGCGCGGACGGTTTGTCGGTGGCCGCGGCTAGATTGCTCGCATGCACCGCCGTACGGAAATGCAGACATGACCCCCATACCGGATCTGACTGCCGACGAAGCACGCCGGATCATCCTGCGGGCCCAGGGCTTGGCCGGCGCCGACGCGCGCAAGGGTGGGGTGCACGCCATGCTGCGCAGGCTCGGCGCCGTGCAGCTCGACACGATCTCGGTCCTCGCGCGCTCCCACGAGCTGGTCGCCTACGCCCGCCTGGGCGCGATCGGCAGGTCCAAGATCGAACGGGCCTACTGGCGCAACCCGGCCCAGAGCTTCGAATACTGGTGCCACGCGGCCTGCATCCTGCCCATCGAGCACTGGCCGCTCTACTCGTTCCGCCGCCGTGCCTACCGCGAGCGGCGCTTCCGCTGGCACGAGGTCCCCGACGACGTGGGCAAGCTGCTGGAGAAGGTACGCGAGTCGGGGCCGCTGACGACGTCCGACGTGGGCGGCGCCAAGAACGGCGGCCCGTGGTGGGACTGGTCCGACTCGAAGATCGGCCTGGAGTGGCTGCTCGACATCGGCGAGCTGGTCTGCAGCCGCCGCGTCGGCTGGCGGCGGGTCTACGACCTGGCCGAGCGGGTCGTCCCCGCCGACCTGCTGGGCGAAGACCTGTCCGACGAGGAGTGCATCACGCGCCTGGCCGCCATCGCGGGCCGTTCGCTGGGCGTGGCCAACCGTACCGACCTGATCGATTTCCTGCGGCTCAGGGGCCGCTACGCCGCGATCCTCGACGAGGTGCTGCTCAGCGGGGCCGCGGGGCTCTCACCCGTGACCGTCGCGGGCTGGCCGGGCAAGAAGGGCCGCGCCAACGCCTGGGCCGATCCTGTCTCCCTGGCGTCCGATCCGCGCGGCCGTCACCGCACGACGCTGCTGTCGCCGTTCGACTCGCTCATCTGGCACCGCGGCCGCACCGAGCGCGTCTTCGGGTTCCACTACACGCTGGAGCTCTACGTTCCCAAGCACAAGCGTGTTCACGGCTATTTCACGATGCCGGTGCTGGCCGGCGGCCGGCTGATCGGCCGGGTCGACCCGGCGCGCGAGGGCACCACGCTGGTGGCCAGGCAGCTCAGCCTGGAGCCCGGTCTGTCCTTCGCCAAGTGGGGCGACGCCATGCGCGAGGCCCTGTGGTCGGCGGCCGACTGGGTGGGCTGCGACTCCGTCCGCGTCGAACGCGCCGACCCTCCCGGACTCGCCCCGATCCTGACCACGGTCCCACGGTGAGCTGAGCCTTCATGGCGGGTGGACCGGCCGGGGCCACGGCGACGACGTCCGCCTGAAGGCCGGGCCGGTCTCACCCGTAGCGAGACCCGCATCGCCCCGCGCCCCGGGCCGAAGCCAACAGTGCTGCGGGGCCCGTCGGGGCCGCGGCGAAAGCGGGCCTGGCTGCGGGCGGGAGCAGGCCGAGCGAGCACCGTGACAGAACGGGCGTCGATCCCCCGCCGTGGTGGGCCGGGGTGCCCCGGGCCCGGCTGCCGTTGGCCGGGGGTGATGGGAGCGCGTGGTCGCCGCGTCAGGTGATCTCGAGCATGCGCTCGCGCACCGCGTAGACCACGGCCTCCATCCGCGAGTGCAGTTGCAGCTTGTCGAGGATGTTGCGCACGTGGTTCTTCACGGTGTTCTCGGAGATGAACAGCTGCTTGGCGATCTCGCGGTTGTTCATGCCCTTGGCCACCAGCCGCAGCACCTCCATCTCCCGGTCGGTGAGCCGGGGAACGGGGAGCTGGGGCGGGCGCTCGGCCTCCTTGCGGCTCATGTTCGCGAACTCGCTGATGAGCTTGGCCGCCATCGCCGGGTTGATCAACGACTGGCCCTCGTGGACGCCGCGCACGGCGGCCGGGACGTCGTTGATCTGGACGTCCTTCAGCAGGTAGCCGGTGGCTCCCGCCTTGATGGCCTCGAAGAGGTCCTCTTCCTCGTCACTCACCGTCAGCATGATGATGCGGGTGCTCGGGACGGAGGCCTTGATGCCCTTCGCCGCCTCGATGCCGTCCTGCCGCGGCATGCGCACGTCCATGAGGGCGACGTCGGGCATGAGGCGGTCGGCCAGTTCGACCGCCTCCTGCCCGTCGCTCGCTTCACCGACCACCTCGATGTCAGGCTCAGCGGCCAGCGCCAGCGCCAGGCTGCGTCTGATCAGCTCGTGGTCGTCCACGATCAGCACGCGGATCGGCTCGCTCTCGGACGCGCGGACCTCGTCGGACTGGGTCACGAAGCCTCCTTGGGCAGCCTCGCGACCGTGTGGTCCTCGCTTCGCTCGCTCATCTGAACCTGACTGAGCTCGCTCACGTCTCCTCCTCGTCGGGGGGCCAGAGCCGTTGAACCGCCATGATGGCACGGGTGCCGCGGTTCTCGGGTGGTCGAGAAGATCTTTCAGCGCACTGTCAGGGCTCTACGAGCCGCAGCACACCATAGTTGTAACCGCGTCTGTTGTAGACGACACACGGCTGGCCGCTCTCTTTGTCGCGGAACAGGTAGAAATCGTGTCCGACCAGTTCCATCTCGAGGAGGGCCTGGTCGATGGTCATGGGCTCCGCCCTGTGGAACTTCTCCCGTACGATGAGCGGGCCGTCGCCGTCCATCTCGATCGGGACGATGTCGTCGTAGAGCCGGTCGTTCTTCTCCTGCTCGTCCTCGTCGGGCTCCTGGGCCTGCTGGGGGACGGAGGGCTTGGTGACCGGGGGAAGCCCGGTGGCGTCAGGGAGCGTCGCGGTGATCTTCGCGACCGAGGGCGGGCAGTGGTTGCCGTGGTGGACCTTGCGCCGGTCGGCCAGCCGCCTGAGGCGGCCTTCCAGCTTGTCGAGCGCCAGGTCGAGGGCTGCGAACCGGTCGTCGGCCGACGCTTCGGCGCGGATGGCCGGCCCCTTCGAGTGAATGGTGAGCTCGACGCGCTCTCGCCGGTCGGCGATGCGCGGGTTGCGTTCCTTCGACACCTCCACGTCGACTCGGATGATGTTGTTGTCCAGACGTTCGATCCTGGCCAGCTTGGATGTCACGTGGTCTCGGAACCGGTCACTCACTCCTGTGTGCCGGCCCTTGACGATGATGTCCATGCAACAGCCCCCCTTCGTCTAACGACTGAGCAAGAGCGCCCGACGACGTGCGTGCCGGGCGGGGTCTTCTGTCTGCCTTTCTGCAACCGTTACCCTCTTCCGACTGGGCGTCACCGGGAGCTCGGAGGGCACCCGTCCGGCCGACCTGGTCTTCGACCCCACATTCGCCTGCTGAGGGTCTCGCAGCTCAGTCGCCACTACTGCCCTTCTCTTCTGGCGAGGGACATCCGGCCCCTCGGGAAGGCAGGACTTACCCCTAAGCCGCACCGTGATCGGTCGACAAAGAGTCGCCTTACGTGGACCGTTTTGCCTGCGGCTGGCATCGGCTAGCAGAGCCGGGAACACCGGCCCTGCGCAACCACGGACCCGAACGGGTGCCATGTCAGAACGCTATCCGCATCCAGGGAGAATGTCAGCCGAAGGGCCCGCCAAACGATCACTTTCCGTGATTTACGACGGGATGGAAAGCGCATTCCGCCACCCGCCCCCGCGGGTCGGCACCCCTTACGGGCACGAACGTCCTGACCCCTGAGCTGGGCCGGCGCGTCGCTCGGGAAAGGAACATCTAACCTTCTGGTTAGAGCGGCGAATTGGATCTTTCTTTACCGACCGTCACCGTAACGACTTCCAAGATCTTCGGCGTGTCGCGGCGACGGTGACCGCGAGCGGGCTCTGCACGCCGGCTGCCCGCAGCGCCCTGGCCGCTTCGGCGAGGGTCGCCCCGGTGGTCACGATGTCGTCCACAAGCAGCGCAACGGGCGCTGGAGGGCCTCCGGCGGGCAAGGCGACCCGGAGTGACCCACTGAGGTTGGCGGCCCTCTCAGCGGAGCTCAGGCCCGCCTGGTCGGCGACGCCGCGCGCCTGGACCAGCCCCGGCCACACGCGCGCCGGCACGCCGTACGCCCGCAGGTCGCGCGCGACCAGCACGGCCAGCCGCCCCACCGGATCGTGGCCCCTGCCGCGCACGCTCCGCCGCGCGCTGGGCACGGCGACCACCGCGACCGGCCCGCGTGCCCACGGCGCCGGCGTGCGCCCGATCGCCGTCACGGCGGTGAAGGCCGCCGCCTGCGCCAGCACCCCGGCCAGCGCCACCGCGCCCCGCTCTTTGTAGGCCACCACCGCCCTCCTGACCGCTCCGGAGTAGGGCGCCGCCGACCAGCAGTCGGGCAGGCCTGGCGGGGCCGGGTCGGGCCTGCGCCTGGCGGGCGAGGCGGTCAACCCGGAGACGCAGCCCGCGCAGAGGCGCGCCCCCTTGACGCCGCAGCCCGCGCAGGCGCCGGGAAGGACCAGATCGAGCACGGCGGTCAGCACGGCGGTCAGCACGGCGCCCAGCATGCCGCCCGCCACCGACGGTTTCCGGCGTGGTACGGAAGGGGTCAGCCCAGGGGAAAGATGGGGCTGCCGGCGTTGGACTCGACCTTCGGCACCCAGGTCTGGCGGTCCTGGTTCAGCTCGACGATCTTCGTCTCCTTGTCGGTCCGCACCTCTCCCAGCACCCGGTCGTCCAGGGCCGCGAGCGAGGTCAGCCGATCCTTCAACGGCACCCCGACCGTCTCGCCGTCCCCAACGTTGATCTCGTTGAGTATCTGCCCTGCCTTGCTCTCGATCAGGACCAGCAGGTGCTCGTCGTCGCTCCACGTGACGTCGACGATCTCGTCGCCCACCTCGGTCGTGGTCAGGCTCCTGAAGTTCCCGAGCACGAGCCCCTTCGAGGTCGGCGTGAGAGCGCCGATCTGCACGGTGTTCCTGCCCATGGTGACGAACACGCGCACTCCGTCCCTCGCGATGCGCAGGCGGGTGACGTCGAGGCCGGCCAGCTTGGGCGCGGAGACTCGCTCGGGCCCCCCGCCGCTCGACGGGTCGTACCGCAGCAGGACGCCGTTGTTGTTGTCGTACGTCCACAGGGACCCGTCGCGGTGGAACGTCGGCGGCGTGAGCTCCGTGCCGGCGATGACCTCCTGCCAGCGCCCCTCCTGGGCGAGTTTCGCCATGGAGACGCCGGTTGAGGTCTTGGCGGCGATGAGGGCGGTGTCCTCCTTCGACAGGGCGAAGTCGGTGTAGCCCGCGCGCTGCTCGCCCGCCGCGCCGGGCACGGCGCCCGCGGGGCCTTCCCTGCCCATGAAGTGCACGGCGCCGTCGTCGACGAAGTAGGCGGTGTCGCCCCCGTCGTCCAGCCAGGGATCGTCGGGATCGGGCCGGTCGACGGCGTACGTCTCGCCGTCGACCTGGATCTCGATCGTGCGCCCCTTGGCGACGTCGTTGTCGGCGAAGCTGTGCCTGATCTGCGCCCTGATCGCGGCCTCCGCGCTCAGGTCGCCCAGGTCGAACGGGCCGGAGAGGTTGACCAGCACCCGTTCCTCGTTCCACCGGATGGACTCGATCTCCGTGCCCTCGGGGAAGCTCGTGGTCACCGCGCCGCGAAGGGTCGTGGTGGGCTCCTTGAGCAGGCGTTCGAGAATGGTCCTGGCGAAGCTCTCCGTCGGCCTCATCCGCAGGCGTACGCGGTCGACGACCAGCCGGTCCGGCATGTCGGCGTTGAGGTAGTAGAGGTTGGCGGGACGGTACGCGCGCATCACGTCGGAGTTGGTGAGCAGCAGCCCGGCGGGCAGCTTGTTGACGAGATAGCCGCCCTGCGGCGTCTTGACGAGCTCGAACGTTCCGCCGCCCCACGGGCCGGCCGTGGGGGCGTAGGCGTCGTCGGTCCCGATGCCGGCGACCCACTGAGCCTTGAGCGTGACCTGCAGCACGGTCTCGGTGCCGTCGCGCGGCGTGGGATAGGTGATCTCGAAGGCGTCCTCGATCACCTTCACCGGCCCGGCGGGGCTCCACTTGGCCCGCGCCTCGGGGGTCAGGTACTGCGGCAGGATCGACGGGTCGTCCGCGTACGCGGCCATGGCGGCCTGCAGGCCCTTGATGGTGTCCTCAGGCCCCCAGTTCGGCTGGGGCGGGATGGCGATCATGCGCTGGAACGGCTTGTTCAGCGGGTCGCCGCCGGTGCCGTCGTCGCCCACCGTGTACGGCCCCGTCACGGGGATCACGGTGCAACCGGCGCCGGCGAGGACCATGGCGAGGACGATCGCGATCGCGGCGCCGAGCCGGCTAGTCCTCGTCATGACCGGCTCCGTCCGCGGAGACGGGCAGCAGGACGGGCGTCATGGCGCCGCGCCACGTACGCCGCATCTCGATCTCCGGCGGCACCAGCGACAACGGCGAGCCCTTCAGATCGGCGCCGGCCGACCTCGGCAGCGTCAGCCTGAACTGGGAGCCTTCGCCCGGCTGCCCCCAGGCCTGGAGCCAGCCGCCGTGCAGCGTGGCGTCCTCGCGGGAGATCGCGAGACCGAGCCCCGTGCCGCCGATGGTGCGCGCCCGCGAGGGGTCGGCCCGCCAGAACCGGTCGAACACGAGCGTGTCCTCGCCGCCCTTCAGGCCGATCCCGTGGTCGCGTACGGCGACGGCCACGGCGTCCCTGTCGGCGCCCACGGTGACCACGACGTCCCTGCCCTCGCCGTGCTCGATCGCGTTGAACAGCAGGTTGCGCAGGATGCGCTCGACCCTGCGGTTGTCGATCTCGGCCATGCACGGCTCGTTGGGCAGCCGCAGCTCGAAGCGGGTGGAGTGGCGCTCGGCCAGCGCCTCGGAGTCGCCGATGGCCCGCAGTACCACGTCGCGCACGTCCACCGAGTCGAGGTCGAGCGTGGCGGCCCCGGCGTCGTAGCGGCTGATCTCCAGCAGGTCTGCCAGCATCGCCTCGAACCGCTCCAGCTGCGCCTGCATGAGCTCGGCGGAGCGGGAGGCCATCGGGTCGAAGTCCTCGCGGGCGTCGTACAGCAGGTCGGCGGCCATGCGCACGGTGGTCAGCGGGGTGCGCAGCTCGTGGGAGACGTCGGAGACGAACTGCCGCTGGACCTGCGAGAGCTCCTCCAGCTGGTGGATCTTCAGCGCCAGGTTGGCGGCCATCTCGTTGAACGAGTTCGCCAGGCGGGCGAGGTCGTCCTCACCGCGCACCTTGAGGCGTTCGTCCAGCTTGCCGGCGGCCAGGCGTTCGGCGGCCTGGCGCGCGAGGCGTACGGGGGAGACGACCTGGCGGGCGACCAGGTAGGCGATCGCGGCGAGCAGCAGCACGAGGCCGAGGCCCACCACGACGATGGCGAGCCTGACGTTGGTGAGCAGCTCCTCTTCCTCGGTGAAGGGGAAGAAGTGGTAGACCTCGTAGTTCTGTCCGGTGGCGGGCACGTGCACGACGCCGCCGACCACGAAGGTGAGCCGGGGCTGGCTCTCGCCGGGGAACTTGATCTCATGGACGTTGCCGACGGGCTTGCTGTATTCGCGGTTGCGCAAGTAGCGGAGCAGGTGCGCCCGGAGGTTCGGGGGCACGCTGCCCCGTACGACGCTGCCGGACGCCCGTGACTGGCCCGGGGTGGTCTGGTTGAGGATCAGCACGTCGTAGCGCTTCCTGGAGCCGTCCTCGCCCGACCCGGTGACGGTGTCCATGACCTCGTCCAGCGGGTTGACCGAGCCGGTCTTGGAGCTGTCGGCGGTCTTGGTCTGCTCGTCGGTGTCGGGGGCGAGCGCGTCGGCGATCTGCAGGCGGTCGGCGAACGCCTCGCTGATGGAGGACTGCTGGCTGCTGTCGACCACCGACTTGTTGATCTGGCCGAACAGGAACGTGCCGAGCACCACCACCACGATCACGGAGATGACGAGCGTGCTGGTGACGACCTGGAGCTGCAGCGAGCGCCGCCATATGCTGCGCGCCCTGCCCGCCGCACGACGGACCCGCCGGCGAACTCCGCCGAGGATCTGGCGGAGCGTACGCCTGCGTGTTCTCGTCTTTCTGGTCGGGGGCATGGCAGGGCTGGGCGGAGGCTAGGCGGGGCCGGCTTTGTAACCCACGCCGCGGACGGTCACCACGATCTCGGGGTGCTCGGGGTCCTTCTCGATCTTGGCCCTGAGCCGCTGGACGTGCACGTTGACCAGCCGTGTGTCGGCCGCGTGACGGTAGCCCCACACCTGCTCGAGCAGGACCTCTCGGGTGAACACCTGGCGCGGCTTGCGGGCGAGCGCCACGAGCAGGTCGAACTCGAGCGGCGTGAGGTTGATGGTCTCCTCGCCGCGCTTGACTGAGTGTCCGGCCACGTCGATGGTGATGTCGCCGATCTGCAGGATCTCGGGGGTCGGCTCGTCGGTGCGGCGCAGGCGCGCCCGCACCCTGGCCACCAGCTCCTTCGGCTTGAACGGCTTGACGATGTAGTCGTCGGCGCCGGACTCCAGGCCCAGCACGACGTCGATCGTGTCGCTCTTGGCCGTGAGCATGACGATCGGAACGCCCGACTCCGCCCTGATCCTGCGCGCGACGTCGATGCCGTCGGCCCCCGGCAGCATCAGGTCGAGCAGCACCAGGTCGGGGCGTGTATCCCGGAAAGCGTCAAGGGCTTTGTCACCGTCGGAGACAAATGACGGCTCGAAACCCTCCCCCCGCAACACGATCCCCAGCATCTCGGCGAGAGCGGCGTCGTCATCGACGACCAGCACGCGACCTTTCATGGCCCCTCATTCGTTCTACGCATTGTGGGACATACCCGCACGATCGCTGAAGGTTACCCTTGGTGGGCTCATGAGTGTGACTCAAGCCCCGCAAAAGGCGAATTTTCGGTCCGCCCCCGCGATCGCAATCTCAGTCTGCGGTAACAGAGCAACTTTCTGCCATCCCTGGACGCGAACACAGGCCGGATTCGCCGAAGAATGCGGCCGAGCCGAGGCTCTGGACGGGCCCGGCTGCACTCAGCGACACCAAGTTCCCGCCCAGCATGCCAGGATTGGGGATATGTCAGACGGTCACGGTCCCACGCCCGAGACGCCATCAGGCTGGTCGGCCGAGCAGCCCCCGCCCTACAGCGCCCCGCCGGCCTCCCCGTGGACCGCGCCGGGTTCGCACCAGCAGTCTCCGCACGGCGCTCCCCACGGGGAGCAACCACCACCACAGCGGCCTTACGGGCCGGGGCCCCAGCCACCATATCCGCCCCATCAGCATCCCCAGCCCGTCTACGGCGCCATGCCGCCACCGCCCGCGCTGCGGCCCGGCATCATCCCGCTGCGTCCCCTGCAACTCGGCGATCTGCTCGACGGCACGATCAAACTCATCAGGTCCAACCCGAAGGCCGTGCTCGGCCTGTCGGCCATCGCCGCACTGCTCGCGTCGGTGCCGCTCGCGGTGGGGCAGGCCTTCCTGCTCAACTCGGTGGGTGGCGCGCTCGCCGATCCCGCCAACGTGAGCACCGCACAGGCCGAGCTCACCGGCCTGTACGGCTTCGCCTCCCAGTACGGCGGCACCCTGATCTCCTACGCCATCCAGTTCGTCGCGGTCACCCTGCTGACCGGCGTGCTGACCCGCATACTCGGCCGGGCGGTCTTCGGCGGCAAGCTCACCGCCGGGGAGTCCTGGCAACTGGTCAAGGGCCGGATGCCGGCGTTGTTCGGCGTGGTGGGGCTGATGGCCGCGTTCATGCTGGTGCCCGCGCTCGTGTTCGTCATGCTCGTCGTGGTCTTCTCGCTCAACGCCTCCGCCGGCGACATCGGCTGGCTGGCCGTGATGAGCATCCTGTTCATCATCGTCTACATCGCCTACTACCTGTTCATCAGGACCCGCTTCGCGTTCGCCTCGCCCGCCGTGGTCCTCGAGGGGCGCAGCCCTCTCGACGCCATGCGCCGCTCGTGGCACCTGGTGACCGGAGACTTCTGGCGGGTGTTCGGCATCCTGCTGCTCACCTCGCTGCTGGTGGGGCTCGTGGCGGGCATCCTGTCGGTGCCGTTCACGATCGCGGGCACGCTCTTCGGCATGTTCGGCGCGGGCTCGGCGGCGACGACGGCCGTGTCGGCCGTGCTGATCGCCGTCGGCGGCACGCTGAGCGCCATGTTCGCCTATCCGTTCGAGGCCGGGGTCGCCGGTCTCCTCTACGCCGACCGCCGCATGCGCAGTGAGGCGTTCGACCTCGTCCTGCAGACCGCGGCCATCGAGCAGCAGCGCCAGGGCTGGGTGCACGCCTCCGCCGACGAGCTGTGGCACCCGTCCAACTCCGCCAGATCGTGAGCCCGATCGACAGGGAGGAGGCGGCGCGGCAGGCCGCGCGCGAGCTGCTCGACCCCGCCTACGAGACGGAGTCGCTGCCAGACCGGGTCTACCGATGGGTCATGCAGTTCCTCGGCGACCTGGTCGACGCCACCGTGGGCGGCGGCCCGGCCGGCGGCGTCATCGCGTCCGTGGTGATCGTACTGATCATTCTCGGGGTGATCGTGCTGATCTCGTGGCAGCTGCGCAGGTCCGCTCGCAGGAACGCGCCGGCGGTGGGCGCGCTGTTCGGCCGGCGGACGATGAGCGCGGCCGAGCACCGGCAGGCGGCGGAACGGCTGGCCGCCGAGGAGCAGTGGGCCCCCGCCCTCCAGGAACGCCTCCGGGCCATCGCCCGCGACCTGGAGGAGCGCGCGCTCGTCGACGGCATGCCCGGGCGCACGGCCGACGAGCTGGCCGCCGAGGCCGCCGTCTCCCTGCCGGACCTCGCGGACGAGCTGGCCATGGCGGCCCGCTCGTTCGACGACGTCACCTACGGCGGCGTGCCGGGCACGCGCGAGGCCTACACGCGGATGGCCGGTCTTGACGACCGCGTCAGCCAGGCCCGCCCGGTGCCCATCGCCTCCCAGACGGCCGTCGCGCCCGGCGCGGGACCGTGGACGGGCGTCGGAGGCGCCTCATGAGCG
>NZ_SMJZ01000464.1 GCF_004348345.1 Nonomuraea longispora | reverse complement strand
CCAACTTACGAGGTGTCCTTTGCAGCGGGCCGATGGAAGCGTGAAGAACTCCCATCCTCCCAGCTCAAGGGACACCTCACTTCATTTCGCCAATCTCGCCCCAAGCTTCAAGCTGTGGATCCAGGCTCAGCCGTGAGCTTGTCACTTCTAGTGTGTAAAGATCCTTTCTGGGTGATGGAGAAGCCTCTTTACCTGATCCGGCCTGGATAGGCGATGTCGAGTTCGATGAGAGCTTCGCGCCAGCCGATGGTGCGCTGGCCCTCGATGAGACGAGCGGTGCTGGGCGAGTTTTTGATCTTGCCGGTTTTCTCCTTGTGTGCGGCGCGTTCGCGGGCGCGTTTGTCCTCGATGTTGATGATGGCCAGCCACAGCAGCTTGACCACGGCGTCGTCGCCGGGGA
>NZ_SMJZ01000048.1 GCF_004348345.1 Nonomuraea longispora | reverse complement strand
GCTCGCGGGTGCGGGGGTGGGCACCGTCCGGGTGTTCGATCCGGGGGTCGTCCGGCCCGGCGACATCACGCCCGGCGGCCTGACGTGGGCGGAGCTGGGCCTGACCCGCGAGGCGGGTGCGGTCGCGGTCGCGAGCAGGCTCACCTCCGGCGGGCGTACGCCACCCGTTCCCGCGCCGGCGGCACGGTCACGGCCGGTGGTTCGGTCGCCATCGCCCGTGCCGGAGCCGGCCCGGGCCTCCCGGGCGGTCGCCGACGCCGGCCGGCCGTCCCCGCCCGTCCCCGGGTGCGAGCCACGCGGAGAGGGGGAGTTCGCGCCGGCCGTCAACGCGTTGGCGGGAGGGCCGTATCTCGGGGACGCCACAGACCGGCCCGACCTGGTGGTCCTCGCGCCGGTCGGCCCGCTGGACGGGGTGCTGGTCAACGAGCTGACCGCGCTGGGCATCCCGCACCTCCTGGCGACGGCCTTCGAGGGCCATGGCATTCTCGGCCCGCTGGTCCTGCCCGGGCAGAGCGCGTGCCTGCACTGTCTCGACCTGACCAGGCGCGACCACGACCCGGCTTGGCCTATCGTCACAGCGAGGCTGGGTGGTTATCCGCCCGGCGAGATCGCCTGCGATTCGACGCTGGCCGCCCTGGTCGCGGCCGCGGCAACCGGCCACGCGCTTGCTCATCTCGATGGCCGGGAGTCCGTTGTGACCAACGGCACAGTGGACGTAACCCCTGATTGGCGTTGGAGAAGGCGGTCTTGGACCATTCACCCGCAATGTCGTTGTATGCGAAACAATCCTTATTCGCGCAGAATGGTCATGGCATGACAACCACGACTGACGTGCTCAGGGACTGCCACGAAGGGGGGAAGCGGATCTTCCGGGGTTCGCGCATCAGTGTGAGCGATCTTCCACGCCGGGCCGTCACGCGCTCCGCCAAGTTGGCCGCCCTTCCGCTGAGTTTCGCCGGACGCACCGCCCTGGGGCTGGGCAAACGCCTCGGCGGCAAGTCCGCCGAGATCGTGGCGCAGGAGGTGCAGCAGCGTACCGCCGAGCAGGTTTTCAAGGTGCTGGGTGAGCTCAAGGGCGGCGCGATGAAGCTCGGGCAGGCGCTGTCGATCTTCGAGGCGGCACTGCCACAGGAGATCGCCGGGCCTTACCGCGCCACGCTGACCAGACTGCAGGACGCCGCTCCCCCGCTTCCCACGTCCACGGTCCACACCGTGCTCACGGAACAACTGGGTGACGACTGGCGGCAGCACTTCCTGTCGTTCGACGACCAGCCGACGGCCGCCGCCTCGATCGGCCAGGTGCACAGGGCCGTGTGGCACGACGGCCGCGACGTGGCCGTCAAAATCCAGTATCCCGGGGCGGGCAAGGCGCTGCTCGGCGACTTCGCGCAGCTGGCGCGCCTGGGCAAGGTGTTCGGCACGCTGCTGCCCGGCCTTGACATGAAGGCCGTGCTGAGCGAGCTCCGGGAGCGGATCGCCGAGGAGCTCGACTATCTGAGGGAGGCCGAGGCGCAGCACGCGTTCGCCCTGGAGTTCGACGGCGACCCCGACTTCCACGTCCCCGACGTCGTCGCGGCCAACGAGATGGTGCTGGTCAGCGAGTGGATGGACGGCACACCGCTGTCCCGGATCATCGCCGAGGGCACCAAGGAGCAGCGCGACCGGGCCGGCCTGCTGTTCGTGCGTTTCCTCTTCTGCTCCCCCGCGCGCGTCGGCATGCTGCACGCCGACCCCCACCCCGGCAACTTCCGCATGCTCGACAACGGCAAGCTCGGCGTGCTCGACTTCGGCGCGGTCAACCGCCTGCCCGACGGCTACCCCAAGTCCTTCGGCCAGCTGACCCGCATCTTCAACCAGGGCGACATGGACACCGTCATGCGGGGCCTGCGCCGGGAGGGCTTCATCCGCGACGACATCGAGATCGACCCCGACGCGTTGCGGGCCTTCCTCGCGCCCTATGTCGAGCCGACCGCGGTGGAGGAGTTCACGTTCAGCAGGGAGTGGTTGCAGGCGCAGGTCGCCAGCGTCACGGATCTCCGCCCCACCAACGTGGTCCGCCAGCTCAACCTGCCGACGTCGTACGTGCTCATCCACCGGGTGCATGCGGCGGGTGTGGGCGTGTTGTGCCAGTTGGGCGCCACGGCACGTTTCCGCGACGAGGTGATCCGCTGGGTTCCCGGTTTCGCCGACGACCCCGACGACGAGGCCTTGGCCATCGGCTGACGACGGACCGTCCGCGCCTGGCGGGAGGTGTGCGCACGCCGCACGTGGCCTGATCGATCTCTTACGCCGCCTGCCTCGCCGGAGGGGTGCCGGGACGCGCGACTGAGCGGAGTTGGAAGATGAGAATTCGACGCCCCCTCTACCTTTACTTGACTACTATGTGTAATGATTCAAATACAGATAGTCACCGACTTGAGAGGGCCCCATGGACCGATCCGCGCGCCTGCTAGCAGTTACCGCCCTGGTGGCAGCGGGTCTGATGTTCGCCACCACCACCACGGCGCACGCCGTCATCGATCCGGTGGCCGCCCTCGGCTGCCTCACCTCGAACGTCGGCGAGCTCACCACCCTGGTCGACCCGTCGGGGCCGGGCATGACCGCCGAGATTCCCACCACTCACTGCCTGGCCCCCTGACTGTTCCCGTGCCTTGAAGTGGAGGCACGGGCGAGATCGTGACGAGTGGTCCGGCTGCCCCATCGGATCGCTCGGCGCGCGCGAGGCACGACGCCCCACACCCCTGCTGCAGGCGTCCGACATCCTGCTTCGCGATCCGGCAGAGCTGCCCAGCGGCGCCGTCCCGCGAGATCCGACCGTCCGCACGGATCACCCGGAAGGCCTCCGCTGGGCAGCTCGTCATTCACCGGTGAGGTTCGCGCCGGAGGCATCGTGTGAACTCTTTCCCGGAGCAACGTGGTCTGTGAGCAGACACGGGGTCCGTTGGTTGCGGGTGACGCGGAATCCCTCCGCCCAGGCGTTTGCGTGCGGCTGCTCGCCCGGCGGGTCCGGCACGGGTTCGCCGGGGTTCGTGGCAGCGATTGTGCCTGGTGCTTCGGGGGTTGGTGTGTGGGGGCGTCGTGCGTACCGGCTTGATGGTTCTTGCCGGAGGAAAAGGGAGAGCCGGGCGCTGTCGCGCCCGGCTCTTGGACTGTTCGGCTCCTAGGGGGAGATCCTGCGTCGGCGGCAGGACCGCCCGCATCAGAACGGGTGGCTCATGGCCTTGCGGAGGCGCTCGTTCGCCCGCCTGACCCTGCGCCGTGCCCGCTGCACGCGAAGGACACGCGCTATGAGGCGTTGCTCCTCCGCCTCACGATGGAGCGTTTGTATTCGGTCATTGACCAGGTCATGGATGAGATCCGGCACTGCGAGGCTCCTCGTCGACTGAGTGATCATCGTTTTTCGCTTTCTTGCTCGTGGGTGCGGTGGTTCAGGCAGCGACCGGGTGCTTGCGCGGACGCCCACGCGGACGCTTGCGAGGAATGATGGTTCCCCTGAGGATGAGCTCGCCGCCCCAGACGCCCCACGGCTCCTCGCGCTCGAGCGCACGAGCCAGGCAGGCCTTCTGGATCGGGCAGCCGCCGCAGAGAGCCTTCGCGAACTCCACGTCCTCCGGCGACTCGGCGAACCACAGGTCAGGGTCGGTACGACAGGGGATTTCGGCTTCGTCGATCAGGTCCATGATCGTCTTCGCCCCCATCTGCTTTCTCCTTTGATCGATCTTTGATCTTGTTCGGGCACCTCGTGGGTGGTCGGGGGATCACGGACAAACAAAAAGACCGCGGATCCTGTCTGCGGATCCGCGGCCTGGTCGGTCTTCCCGGTCAGGTTATGACCGGGGTATCCCGCCAGGGATGCGGACCGCGCAGTCCACCCTTGGTGAGCTGGTTGGCCGGCAGTTCGATACGAGCGGTGTAGACAGGGGCTCCCTGTGCAGCAGCGGCGGCACCGGAGTGGGCGTGCGCATAGGCGGCGGCCTGACTACGGACAGACTTCTCCTGCCGGGACTGCGTGGGACCATCAACGAGTCTCACCGCGTCACGGCATGCGGAGGCGAGCCACTTCGTGGCTGGCATCTTGATGCTGATCACAGTGACTCTCCTCCCTCTGAGATCGTCTGAGCAGGACTGCCCGACTCGCTTGACCAAGACCCTAAACCGGGAACGCAGGAACCGGCAACATATTTTCTACCTGCGATTTCGTTACATTCGACAGGCTTCTCGGCCACCGATGGACAGATGGTCCGCGCCTACTTCGTACGGCGGATCATCGCCTCCTGGACGACCGAGACCACAAGCTCGCCTGACGCGTTGAACATCTCACCCCGCGCGAGGCCCCGCGCCCGCCCCGACCATGGGGACTCCTGTGCGTACAGCAGCCAGTCGTCGGCCCGGAACGGCCCGTGGAACCACATGGCGTGATCCAGTGAGGCGCCCACGATGTCCGAGGCTCCCCACGCCATGCCGTGCGCCAGCAGTATCGTGTCGACCAGGGTGAAGTCGGAGGCGTACGCGGCCAGCACGACGTGCAGCAGCGGATCGTCGGGCAACTCGGCGTCGTAGCGGAACCACACGTTCGTCTCGGCGCTGCGCAGCTCCGGATTCCGGTACGCCTCCCAGGTGAGCGGCGAGGCGTACCGCGCGTCGACCGGGCGCGGGCGCGACAACCAGTCGCGCAGGTCAGGATGATCAACGACCAGCTCGTGCATCCTGTCGTGGAACGTGGGCAGCGTCGCGGGATCCGGCACCACCGGCATCACGGACGCCTGGTGTGTCACCCCCTCCTCGGCCACGTGGAACGACGCCGACATCGTGAAGATCGCCTTGCCGTGCTGGACCGCCACGATGCGGCGTGTGGTGAACGAACGGCCGTCGCGGAGTCGGTCGACGTTGTAGACGATCGGGATGGACGGGTCGCCCGGGCGGATGAAGTAGGCGTGAAGGGAGTGCACGTTGCGGTCTTCGGGCACCGTACGGCCGGCCGCCACCAGGGCCTGGGCCGCGACCTGGCCGCCGAAGACCCGCTGAATGCGCTCTTCCGGGCTTCTCCCCCGGAAGATGTCCAGCTCGATCTGCTCCAGGTCGAGCAGGTCCAGCAACTCCTTCAGCGCCTCGTTCACGTGTCGGTCCCCTTCGTTCTCCGGTGGTGGGACAAGTGTGACGTGCCGCTTGGTCCAGAACACAGGTGGGTCTGGCTTGTCTGATGATTCCTGGCCGGGGTTTCGCCGGGGTTACGGGTAGCGGGCATTTCGGACGCTTCGCCGATCGGGCCTCATGCCGCATGGTCGGCGGCCCCGTGCCGTGGCGGGCTGTTCGCGTGTTCGGGTTGCCGTCCGTGGTGTGGTCGCTGGTCAGGCGGTGGCGATCTCCACGTGGGGGGTGTGGTTGCCGGACAGGAATGCCGCGAGCGCCTGCCCCTCGTCGGCGACGGCGTCGCGGTCGGCCCGGGAAAGGGGGAGCAGAGGCGTGACGTGCACGGTGGTGTCCTTGACGGTCCAGGTCGCGGCGACCCGGCCGTCTACCAGGACGACACGTTCCCCGGCCACGGACAGCCCGCGGTGGGCGTCGTCGACGATGCGGCTGCGGTCGTGGTAGCCGAGCAGCGCGTTGTCGAAGGCAGGCAGAAACCGGACCGGGGCCGGTGTGCCGGGGTCGGGGCGCGGCGCGTCGGGAAGGTCTAGGAGTTCCCGGCCCCTCTCGTCGCGGAAGGTGATCAGCTCGCCGCGTATCGCGGCGACGGCTGCGGGCAGTCCGGACAGGCCGGACCATGCGCGCAGGTCGGCGGTGGCGGCGGGGCCGAACGCGGCGAGGTAGCGGCGTACGAGGGATCGGCCCGCCGGGTCGGAGCCGTCCGTGGTGGGCGGGTCGATGTCGCGGCCCACCCAGGAGGCAAGGAGTACGTTGCGCGCTCCCGCCCTCTCGCGCCATAACCCGCGCGGCGGGACCTGCACCATCGGGATGAGCGCGGCGACCAGCAACTCGCCCAGCGGTCGCGGCCCCGGCTCCGGCCAGCGGTCGGCGACCGCCCGCGCGAGCTCGGACATCGTACGGGGCCGTCCGTCGGCCATCACCTCGAGGCCCGCCGCGGCGAGTGCGTCGAGGTCGACCCCGGCGAGTTCGCGGCGGTACGTTCCGAGCACCCGCTGGCGCAGCATGGCGTTGTGGCGGGCCCGCCAGGCCAGGACGTCCTCGGCGGTCATCAGGTGGACGGTGCGGCGCATGAGATGGGTGCGCACCACGCTGCGACGTACCAGCAGGTCGGAGAGCACCGCCGGGTCGAAGGCGCGCAGGCGCGACCAGAGCCCGGCGAACGGCTCCTGCGGTTCCTGGGCCTGCAGGCCGCACAGGTGCCCGACCGCCTCCAGGACCGGGAGGTCGGCGCGGTCGAGCAGCAACTGCCGGGCCAGCGTCGCGCGGTTGAGCGCCCTGGTGTCGAGAACGGTCATCGGATCACCATGCCGCGACGCGCTCCCCGGCTGGTTCGGGGGGCGTCGAGCGGTCGGAGGGGGTTTTCGGGGGTCATGGTCTGATCCCATCGAGTACGTCGAGGTGGTCCATGGTGCTTTCCGGGCGGCCGCCACCCGAGGCGTCGGCCCTGTCGTTCGGTTCCTGGAGCCAGCGTCGCAGGAGTGGCGGACAGGATGTGGCCGCTGCCGCTGTCCGGCCCACGATCGTTGCGGCGTACCCGTCGAAGGAGGACTGCGGAGCCGGCGAGGACTTCCGACCGGCGGCTGGGAGGGCCCAGGCCGCGGGTGTGGTGCGGGCCGCCCCCAAGGGTTCACGGGGCGCGGACGTACGCGGCCGGGGCGCGGTGTGCCAGGACCCGGCCGGGGCCTGATCTCCGCCCGCCGGGTGACCCCGTCGCGGTCCACCTCGATCGCGTAGTCGACGGCCCAGGTCAGGCCGTCCTCGGCGGCCGTCGTGCAGCCCTCGATGCGGTGCCCGCCGCCGCCCGCCTGACGGAAATAGGCCACCTCGAAGCCGGTGCGTGCGCCGAGGTGCCCCAGGCGGCGGTCTCCGGGGCGGTGCGAAGGCCATGGACATGAGTGTGTCAGCTGCTGGCGACCGGAGCGGGATGGTCAGGAGTGGCGGCAGAGGGCGAGGACGGCTTCGCCGTACCGGTCGAACTTGACCTTGCCGATGCCCGTGATCGACAGCAGTTCCTGTTCCGTCTCGGGTGCTCGTTCCGCGATCGCCTGGAGGGTGACGTCCGTGAAGACGACGTACGGCGGGATCTTGGCTTCCTTGGCCGTGGTCGTACGCCAGGCCTTGAGACGTTCGAGGAGGGCCTCGTCGTAGTCGGCGGGGCAGGTGGAGCAGCGGCCGAGTTTCTGTTCGGCGGCGGCCACCAGCGTTTTGGCGCAGACGCGGCAGCTGACCGGCGCGGCCACCTGGCGGCGTTCGCGGGACGGCGGGGTGAGGCGGGCCGGGGAGGAGGAACGGCCGGTGAGGCCGTCGAGGAACCGGGAGGGGCGGCGGCTCTTGCGGCCGCCCGGGGCGCGGGCGAGGGCCCAGGACAGGGAGAGGTGTTCGCGGGCGCGGGTGATGCCGACGTAGAGGAGGCGGCGTTCCTCCTCGATCTGGTCGGGGGTCTCCGCGTAGATGATGGGCATCATGCCGTCGGTCAGGCCGACGAGGAACACGGCGTCCCATTCCAGGCCCTTGGCGGCGTGGAGCGAGGCGAGGGTGACGCCCTCGACGGGCGGGGCGTGCTGCTCGGAGGCGCGGCGTTCGAGCTCGGCCACGAAGGTGGGCAGGTCGGCGCCCTCGGCGGCCATGTCCTCGGCGAGGTCGGCCACGGCTTTCAGCGACTCCCACTTCTCCCGGGCCTTGCCGCCTCCTGAGGGAGGTGCGGGAGTCAGGCCGATGCCGGCGAGGATGTGGTGGACCTCGGAGGCCAGGGGTTCGCCCGCGGCGGAGCGGGCCGCGCCGCGCAGCAGGACGACCGCCTGGCGGACCTCGGGCCGTTCGAAGAAGCGTTCGGCTCCGCGCAGGACGTAGGGGATCTCAGCCTTGGACAGGGCCTCCTCGTAGGCCTCGGACTGGGAGTTGACGCGGAAGAGCACGGCGATCTCGCGCGAGGGCACGCCTTTGTCGAGGAGCTTCCTGATGGCTCTGGCCACGCCCGCGGCCTCGGCGGGCTCGTCGTCGTGGTCGGCGAAGGCCGGTTTGGGACCGTCGGGACGCTGGGCGAGGAGTTCGAGGCGGTGGGGGGTCCTGCCCTTGGCGATGACGAGGTTGGCCAGGTCGACCACCTGGGGGGTGGAGCGGTAGTCGCGCACCAGCTTGATGACGGCGGCCTCCGGGTGCTCGACCGCGAACCCGGTGAGGTAGCGAGGGCTGGCGCCGGTGAAGGAGTAGATCGTCTGGTTGGGGTCGCCGACCACGCAGATGTCGTCGCGCCCGCCGAGCCAGGTGTCGAGCAGGAGCTTCTGCAACGGGTTGACGTCCTGGTATTCGTCGACGACGAAGTAGCGGTACTGCTGGCGGATCTGGGCCGCCACCTCCTGGTGCTCGGTCATCACGGCCGCGGTCAGTTCGAGGATGGTCTCGAAGTCGACCAGGTGGCGCTCGCGCCTGATCTGTTCGTACGCGTCGTAGAGGCGGGCCACCTCCTCGGCCGGCACGGGAGGCGTACGGTGGTGTTTGGCCGCCGCCGCGACGTAGTCCTCCGGACCGATCTGGGTGACCTTGGCCCATTCGACCTCGGCGGCGATGTCCCGCAATTCGGACCGGTCGGGGTTCCTCCTGACCTGGCGGCAGGCCTCCACCAGCACCGGCAGCTTCGACTCGATGACCGAGGGCGCCTCGCCGCCGATGACGCGCGGCCAGAAGTAGGTGAGCTGGCGCAGCGCCGCCGCGTGGAAGGTGCGCGCCTGCACCCCGGGCGCGCCCAGCGCGCGCAGCCGCTGGCGCAGTTCCCCCGCCGCGCGCGTGGTGAAGGTCACAGCGAGGACGCTGCGGGCCTCCACGACGCCGCTGCGGACCGCGTACGCGATGCGGTGGGTGATCGCTCTGGTCTTGCCCGTGCCCGCGCCCGCCAGCACGCACACCGGCCCGCGTACGGCCTCGGCGACCGCCCGCTGCTCGGGATCAAGACCGATCAGAACGTCATCCACGTTGTTCACCCGTACATATTCCCAAGGAGTGGCGGCCATGCGCCCTATTCTGGCAACATGCCTGCCGGCGTATGTTCATAGCCAACAAGATGCAAACTACTGGTCTCTTCCCCCACAATGGGGCCGACCATCTGCATGGGGGAAAGGAAGACCGTGCGAACTGCGGTTTCCGTGGGTGTTCTGACGCTCGCTGCCGTTGTGGCCACACCGGTCGTCGCCGCAAATGCGACCAAGGAGCCCACACCAGGTCCTACGGTGAGTTCTCCCCTGAATCCAGACGGGCTTGGGGGCCTCGCGTTAGAAACCGTCGCGTACGGCCGCCACAAGCGCCAGAGCATGGACGTGTGGTGGACGCCCGACGGCATGGAGCGCCCGGGTGTCTTCCTGGTCCACGGCGGTTGGTGGTCCAGCGGCGACAAGAGATACATGAAGGAGATCACGCGGAGCTACGCCGAGCTCGGCTACACGGTCTTCAACCTCAACTACCGCCTGTCCGGCGACGCGGCCTGGCCGGCGCAGCGCACCGACGCGCTGGCCGCGATCGCGACGGCCCGCAAGCACGCCGACAGGTGGGCGTTCGACCCGAGCAACTACGTGGTGGTCGGCTTCTCCGCCGGCGGCCACATCGCGGCCGCCGTCGGCACCTACGGCGACGGCGTCTCCGGTCTCAAGGGCGTGGTCGGCCTGTCGCCGATCACCTCGCCGCTGCGCGCCTACGCCGACGGCGCGAAGGCCGTCGAACGCAACAAGCGCAAGCTGCGCAACGCCGCCATCCGCCTGGCGGGCGGCTGCCATCCCAAGGGCAAGTGCTCGCGCGTGTGGGCCAGCATGGAGGTGGCCTGGCACGCCAGCCGCAAGGACGCGCCGGTGCTGGCCGTGCACTCGAAGAACGAGTTCGTGCCGCCGGTGCAGAGCCAGCTGCTCAAGCAGATGCTGGGCCAGGTCGGCGTCCCCGTGACGGTTTACGCCGCGCCGGGAAGCAACCACAGCGCCCCTCTCTACCGCATGCCCGGCGTGGCCGAGCGCGTGCAGGCCTGGATCGCCGAGCGCATCGGCTAGAAGTCCGGGGATTAAGCGGCGGGGCCGCGTTGTTGCACCGAGCGCCTGTCTTCCTGACCTTGGAGGGATGTCCCAACATGGCGCTCACGATCTACAGCACCACGTGGTGCGGCCCGTGCAAGCGGCTCAAGTCTCAGCTGGCTCGCGAGGGCATCGGTTTCGACGAGGTCGACATCGAGCGTGACCCCGCCGCCGCGGAGTTCGTGATGAGCGTCAACAACGGCAATCAGGTGGTGCCGACCGTGGTGATCGACACGCCGGGCGGCCGGGTCGTGCGCACCAACCCGTCGGCCATCGAGGTCAAGGCCCTGCTCGCCCCCGCCTGATCACCAGTCGCCGGTCAGCTCGCCGCCGTACCACGTCTCGATCAGGCGGCGGGCGATCGACACCGGCGGCGGCAGACGCAGCTCGCCCGAGTCGAGCGCCCGCGTCAGCTCCTCGCGGGAGAACCAGTGCGCCTCGGAGATCTCCTCGGCGTCGGGGGTCAGGGTGGTCGTCGTGGCCTCGGCGAAGAAGCCGAGCATGAGGCTGCGCGGGAACGGCCACGGCTGGCTCCCGAGATAGCGCGGGTTGACCACGGTGATGCCGACCTCCTCCGCCACCTCGCGGGCGACGGCGGCCTCCAGCGACTCGCCGGGCTCCACGAAGCCCGCGAGGATCGACAGGCGGCCCTTCGGCCACTGCGGCCCGCGGGCGAGCAGGCAGCGGTCGTCGGGGGCGCGGATCAGCATGATCACGGCCGGGTCGACGCGTGGGAAGTGCTGGCTGGAGTCCTGCGGGCAGACGCGGATGTGGCCGCCCGCCTGGATCGTGGTGCGGGTGCCGCAGCGCGGGCAGAACTCGTGGGTTGCGTGCCAGGCCTCCAGCGCCACGGCATAGACCAGCAGGCCCGCGTCGCGGTCGCCGAGCAGGCCGCCCACCTGGCGCAGCCCGGCCGGCACAGGCACGCCCTCTGGCGTGTCGCGCAGGCTCGTCGGCACCGTCACGCGGCCGTTGCCCGCGCCCTTGGGGATGCCGGGCAGCGGCGCGGCGACCGCGAAGTAGGCGGCTGCGCCCTCCGTGCCCAGCAGGTAGCGCGGCCCCGGAGGCGCGTCCTCGGTGGTGAACAACACCGCCCGCACCTCATCGCCCTGCCTGGCCACCAGGGTGTGACCGTTGTCGATCACCAGCACCCTGGTCGCCGGATCCGACCACGCCTGCTCCAGGCGGCGCTCGTCAGCCCGCAACAGCGCGGATCTGTCGATGGTGCCGCGCGCCAGGAGCAGCGGTCCGATGAGTTGCTCTTCCGCGGTCGTTCCCACAGGTCGTTCCCCTCCCGAATCCCATGTCATCCTATGACCTCGCACTTGGCGGCCGATTAACCTAACCGGGGGACGCGATGATCTCTCTGGGCTAGGATCAAGGAGTTAGGTAAGGCTTACCTGATTCTCCTGGGGGTCCTCGCGTGCGGCTCTACCTGACCGCGCTCAAACCGACCGACTCCGTGACGGACGGCTTCCTGCCCGCGGCCCACGCGCTGGGCTGCGAGGTGACGATCCTGACGGACCGGCCCGAGCGGCATCCGTACGCGGTCGCGTGCGACGTGCGGGATCCGCGCGCGCTGATCGACACGGTCGAGCAGCTCGGCAGGCCCGACGCGATCTTCTCCAACTCCGACCATCTGCAGGCGGAGACCGCGCTGGCCGCGGCCTACTTCGGGCTGCCCGGCAAGGACTGGCGGGCCTGCGTGGCCGCCAAGAACAAGTTCCTCATGCGGCGCAGGCTGCGGGAGGCGGGGGTGGAACAGGTCTTCACCGTACGCCTCGCGCCCGGCGACCCGGTGCCCGGCGACCCGCCCTACCCAGTCGTGCTCAAGCCGCGCGAGGGCGTCGCCAGCGAGGACGTCATGCTCGTCGAGCACGGCCTGGACCGGGCCGTGGCCGAGGTCAGGAAGCGGCGGCCGGGCGAGGCGCTGGTCGTGGAGGAATACCTCGAAGGGCCGCTGCGCACGCTGGAGACGCTGGGCGACGGCACCGGGCTGCGGGTGCTCGGAGGGTTCGAGACGACGCTGGGGCCGCTGCCGTACTTCGTCGAGGAGCGGCTCGACTGGTCGCCCGGCGGGCCGCACGAACACGTGCTGGAGGCGCTGCGAGCGCTCGGCGCCGGGTTCGGGGCCTGCCACACCGAGTACGTCCTCACCCCGCGCGGGCCGAGGATCGTCGAGGTCAACTACCGGGTGATCGGCGACCACTGCGACTTCCTGCTGGGTGACGTGCTCGGGGTGCCGCTGTTCGCGTGGATCCTGCGCGTGCACCTCGGCGAGCCGGCGCCCGCCGTCCCCGCGGCCACCGCGTACGGAAGCGCGGTCAGCCTGGTCGCCGACCGGCCGGGGACGGTCAAGCAGGCGCCCGGTCACGAGTCCGTCGACGCCGGAGACGTACGGCTCTGGCACCGGCCGCTGCGGGCGGTCGGCGACGCCGTCTCCCTCACCCGCACCAACCGCGACTACCTGGGCGTCGTCCGCGCGGTCGGGCCGGACCGGGCGCGGGTCGACGCGGCCATCGCGGACTACCGGGCCCGCCGGCCGTGGGTGCTCGAATGAGCGCCAGGGAGGCCTACCTCGCCGCGCGGGTGCTGAACGCCCTGCTGCGCGAGGACTACGGCGGGCTGGCCTCCCGCGTCACCAGGAGCAGGGAGGGCGTCGGGCTGATGCTGGCGGACGGCCGCTGGGTGCGGCTCGCGCCGGGGCTGCTGTTCCAGGACTTCGTGGTCGCCGAGGGCGAGCGGCTGGGCCTGGAGCAGGTGCTGGAGACACTCGTCGAGGTGGCCGACCCCGCCGACGCCGAGGGGGTCTCCGCCTTCTTCGAGGAGTGCGTGGCGGCGCTGGCCGCGCTGGAACTGCACGACACGCGGGCGGAGGAGGTGCTGGCGCGGCGGCCGTCGTACGAGACGCGGGCCGCCTTCGTGGACCATCCGGTCTATCCGACCTCCCGCGCCCGTCCGGGGTTGTCCGAGGACGAGCTGGTGGCCTACGCGCCCGAGTTCGAGCCCTCCTTCGAGCTGTGGTGGGCGGCAGTGCCGCGCGGCGCGCTCGCGCCGGGCTCCGCCGTGCGCCTGCCGGCGGAGGCCGACCCTGGCCTGCCAGTGGGGGCCGGCGAGGCGTTGTTCCCCGTGCACCCGCTGACCGCCGGGGAGGTGCGGAAGATCGACGGCGTACGCCTGCTCGGCCAGGCGGCGGTCACCGTGCGCCCCACCCTGTCCATGCGGACCGTCGAGGTCACCCCCCGCCTGCACCTCAAGCTGCCTTTGCCGATCAGCACGCTGGGTGCCGCGAACCGCCGCTCGATCAAGCCCGGCACGCTGCGCGACGCCGCCGCGG
The DNA here is from genome assembly GCF_004348345.1 of Nonomuraea longispora. Lineage (GTDB taxonomy): Bacteria > Actinomycetota > Actinomycetes > Streptosporangiales > Streptosporangiaceae > Nonomuraea > Nonomuraea longispora. The sequence goes on along the minus strand of NZ_SMJZ01000048.1, from coordinate 32,882 downwards.
CCGAGCTGCTGCTGCGCGAGCTGGCCGATCCTGACGTGCTCCTGGCCGACGAGCAGACCTACGCGCAGACCGGGGACGAACACCTCGCGTGGATGGCCAGGCGGCTGCCCGAGGGCGACGTCGTGCCGGTCGCCGCGCTCAACGCGCCCGGCGTGCTCGACGAGGTGGGCGATGTGGTTCCCGGCTATCTGCGGCTGCTGCTGCGGTGGAACGTACGGCTCTTCGTCCGCTACGGCGTCGCGCTGGAGGCGCACCAGCAGAACCTCGCCCTGGTCCTCACCGGCGACCGGATGCGGCTGCTCGTCAAGGACAACGACGGGCTGCTGGCCTCACCGGCGCGGCTGGCCGCCGCCGGGGTGGCGGTGCCGGAGTTCGGGGACGAGCGCATGCTGAACGACGACCCGCACGCGCTGGCCGACGTGTTCGTCACCATCACGCTGCACCTGGCCGCCGCGGCGGTCACGTTCGGGGCGCTGCCGCACGCCCGCGCGTCCGCGTTACTGCGTGACACGCTGGCCGAGGCGCTCGCCGAGTACGGCGACGACCCCATGGCCAGGCTCCTGCGCGCCAGGACGCTCGACGCCGCCAGGCTGACCGGCAAATCCATGATCACAGCCGGGACGCTCGTGGCGAAGGAGCGGTCCGGCGCGCGCGACGTCAACAAGTTCTACGGGACCAGCGGGCCCAACTATCTGAGGAGAGCGTGAATGCCGAGCCTTGAGGGACTGGCCGTCGAGGCGCCCTCCGCCCTGGCCGAGGAGGCGACGCTGGCGGCCCTGTTGCGCTGCTGCGTGCGGGAGGTGGCAGGGCCGCGCGGCCTGGTGTGGCCGGCGCCGCCCTACCTGCTGCTGCGGGTCGCGGGCACGCTGCTGCGCGTACGCGCCCACGGCGGCGCGGCGCTGCGTTTCGAGGGCCCGCCCGAACGCCTGGCAGACGGCGCGTGGCAGGTGCTGACCACGGAGGAGCTGATCGGGCTGGCCGAGAGCGAGCTGGGAGGCCCGGAGGCCGGGCACAACGGCGAGTTCGCCGGTCAGGTGCGAGCCAGCAGGGCCGCCGTGGCGGCGATCCTCACGGCCAGGGGCTCGGCCGTGCCGCCCGCCGACCCGTGGCTGGCGTCGGAGCAGGCGCTCGTGTACGGCCATCCGTTCCATCCCAGCCCCAAGGCGCGGGGCGGGGCCGGCTGGCTGCGGTACGCGCCCGAGGCGCACGCGGAGTTCCCCGTCAGGCTGCTCGGCGTGCGGGCGGACCTCGTCGCGCAGGACGGCGACACGTCGGCGCTCGACGCGATGGGCGACGCCCCGGCGGGCTACCGGCTGCTGCCCGCGCATCCGTGGCAGCTCGACCTGCTGGGGCCCGCGTTCGGGGCCGAGCTGGTCGATCTCGGGCCGGGGCCTGTCGTGCAGCCGACCTCGTCCGTGCGGACGGTGTACGCCCCGGAGGCGGAGGTCTGCCTGAAGTTCTCCCTGGACGTACGGATCACGAACTGCGTGCGGAAGAACGCCTGGTACGAGCTGGCCGGAGCCGTGGAGCTGACCAGACGCCTCGAACCCATATTTCGGGACGTGTCGGCCAGGCATCCCGCCACCCGCTGGCTGCCGGAACCCGGCTACCGTTCGGCCACCCTCGGCCCGCGGCTGCTCGAAGGGCTGGGCGTGATCGTCAGGCAGAGCCCGTGGGCCGTGTGCTCCCCCGGCGTGACCCCGACGCTGGCCGCCGCGCTGGCCCTCGACGCCCCCGCCCTGGATCCGCGTGCCTGGTGGCGGGCGTACGTGCGGGTGGTGGCGCTGCCGGTGCTGGAGCTGTACTTCACGCACGGCGTGGTGCTGGAACCCCACCTGCAGAATGTCCTGGTCGGGCTGGACACGACCGGCCTGCCCGCGCAGGCCGTCTTCCGCGACCTGGAGGGCGCCAAGCTCGTCGAGGGCAGGCACGACCTCGGCGGCCTGCACCCCGACGTCGCCGGAGCCCTCACCTACGACTCCGAGCGAGGCTGGGCCCGCGTGGTCTACTGCCTGCTCGTCAACCACCTGACCGAGATCGCCGCGACGCTCGCCGGGCCCGACGACGCGCTGCTGCGCGCGTTGTGGCGGATCGCCCGCGACCAGCTCGCCCGCCAGGCCGGCGAGCTGGGCCGGCCGCTTCCCCTGTCGGACCTGCTGGCCGGCGCGCCGCTGCCGGCCAAGGCGAACCTGGGCGTGCGCTGGGCCAGGGCGGCCGACCGTGCCGCCGGTTACGTCCCGATCGCGAACCCGCTGGCATGATCAGCGCCCGCGTCCAGGAGGCCGTCACACGCCTGCCCGCGCTCCCCGCCTACCTCTATGACCTGCCCTCGCTGGACGAGCACGTCGCGTCCGTACGGCGGGCTCTGGGGGCGGCCGAGCTGTACTACGCCGTCAAGGCCAACCCCGACGCCGAGCTGCTGCGGGTGCTGGCCGGCCACGTGGACGGGTTCGAGGTGTCGTCAGGCGGCGAGCACGCCCACGTCACCGGCCTGTTCCCCGGCATGCCGGTGGCGCTCGGCGGCCCCGGCAAAACCGACGCGGAGCTGCGCCTGCCGCACCACCGCATCCACGTGGAGTCGCCGAACGAACTGCGCCGCCTGCTCGCCACGGGCCGGGAGGCCGACGTGCTGCTCCGGCTCAACCCCGACCTGCCCGTGGAGGGGGCGGCGCTCACGATGAGCGGGCCGTTCGGCATGGACGAGGAGGCCGTGGCCGAGTGCCTGCCGCTGTTCGGCGAGCGGGTACGGCTGCGCGGTCTGCACACCCACCTGGCCAGCGGGCTGGACGCGGAACAGTTGCTGCGGTTGGCCGGGGCGCTGCTGGAGGGCGCCTACGACGAGGTCAACCTGGGTGGCGGCATGGCGGTCTCCTACGCCGAGCCGCGGAGGAGGTTCGACTGGAAGGCCTACGGGGCCGGGCTGGCGGAGCTGGGCCGGGGGCGGCGGTTGCGGATCGAGCCGGGCCGGGCGCTGACCGTCTACTGCGGCTGCTATGTGACCAGGGTCGTGGACGTGAAGCGGGTGCGCGGCCAGGCGTACGCGATCGTGCTGGGCGGCACGCACCACCTGCGTACGCCGGCCACCAAGGGCCACGACCAGCCCTTCACCATCCTGCCCACGGGTGAGGGGCCGGGCGTCGGGGACGAGCCGATCACGTTCGTCGGCCAGCTATGCACCCCGAAAGACGTTTTTGCCCGAAATATCGTGACCACGGTCCGGGTGGGCGACACCGTGGTCTTCGAGATGGCCGGCGCCTACGCCTGGAACATCTCCCACCACGACTTCCTCATGCACCCGAAGCCGGCGTTTCACTATCTGCGATCCTGACGCTCTCGATGAGCGCCACCAGGCCGTCGGCGTCGAGCAGGTCGACCGGGCGCACCGTGCGGTTGGCGCGTACGTAGTGGAAGGCCGCGCCCACCCGCTCCAGCGGCACACCCGCCAGGTGCGACCAGGCCAGCCGGTACGCCGCCAGCTGCACCGACGCCGCCCTTGCCTGCTTGCCCCTGGGCGGCTGCCCGGTCTTCCAGTCGACGACCTCGTAGCCGCCGGGCCGCTCGAAGACGGCGTCCATCCGCCCGCGCACCAGCCGGTCGGCGATCATGGTCTCGAACGGCACCTCCAGGTCGACCGGCCGCCGGTCGGCCCACTCGCTCTCCTCGAACCGCTCCTGCAGCTCGGCCAGGCGCACGTCGGCCTCTTCGAGCTCGTCGTACAGGTCGAGCTCGAAGTCGTCGATCAGCCGCTGCTGCTCCCAGCGCGTCTCCAGCCACTTGTGGAACGACGTGCCGCGCCGGGCCAGCGGCGCGGGCTTGACCGGGACGGGACGGCGGATCCTGCGGGCCAGCTCGCGCGCGTCGGCGGCCAGCGTGACCAGCGACGACACGGTCAGCTTCGCGGGCAGCTCGACAGTCGTGGAGGGCCGGCGCCGGTGCAGCTCACGCTCGCGCAGCAGCAGGTCGGTGTCGCGTTCCCAGGCGCGCAGGCGCTCCTCCTCGAACGAGCGCAGCGGCTCGCCGGCCTCTTCGTCGCCGGCGGGCGAGCCGCCGAGGTCGCCGGACAGGGCGTTCTCGACCATGCGGGCGCCGTCGAGCACCGACTCGTAGCGCAGGCCCTCGGGCGTGACCGGCCAGACGGCCTCGGCCGGCTCGGCGAGCAGCGGGTTGGTGGCGCCCTCCGCCAGGTCGCCGGCCCAGAACGCGACGCGGTCGGCGGTGTCGCGGATCTCCAGCAGGAAGTCGGACGGCTCCAGCGGCCTGGTCGCCGTGCCCCAGCGGTAGCCGGAGGCGATCAGGTGATAGTGGGCCCGGGTCACCGCGACGTACGCGAGCCTGCGCTCCTCCATCAGGTCGCGCTCGCGGCACCGCTCGTCGAAAGCGGCCAGCTCCTCCTTGCTCAGCCCGCCCAGTCTGGGCAGGTCGGCGGCGTCGCCGCGCAGGGAGTAGGGGAGCTTGCGCGGGTTCTCCGTCCAGCGGCTGTTCATGACCGGGGTGGCGGGGAACACGCTGCCCGTGGCGATCGTCCCCTTCGAGCTGACGAGCTGCGACAACCCCGGCACCACCACGATCGGCCATTCAAGCCCCTTGGAGGCGTGCACGGTCATCAGCTTGACGCTGTTGCTCTCGCCGACCCGGCCGGCTTCCAGCCCGAACTCCTCGCTCTCCGCCGCCTGAAGGTAGGCCAGGAACGCGCCGAGCGTCGGATCCTCCGAGTCGCCCGCGAACCTGGACGCCGCGTCGAGGAACGCGTCGAGGTCGGCCCGCGCCGCGAACGCGCTCGCCGTGCCGCTTCGCGCGGCCACCTCGACGTCGAGGCCGAGCCGCCGCTCGACCTCGCTGATCAGGTCGGGCAGCGGCTGCGCGGTGTGGGCTCTGAGCTGGCGCAGCTCGTGGGCGAGCGCGACGAGCCTGGTGCGGGCCGGCGGCGAGAACGCCTCCAGCCACTCCTCCCTGTCGGGCAGTTCGTCCAGCGCGTCGACCAGGCTGCCCCGCTCCTCCGCCAGGTCGGCCACCACCTGGTCGAGCGGGTCGTCCTCGCGGTGGCTCTCGCTCAGCTCGCGGGCCAGCACTCTGGCCTGCTCCCCCAGCACCCGCAGGTCGGCGGGGCCGATGCGCCAGCGCGGCCCCGCCAGCAGCCTGGCCAGCGCGTCGCCGGCCGTGGCGTCGTAGAGGACGCGGAGAGTGGCGACGATGTCGCTGACCTCGGGCACGGTGAGCAGGCCGCCGAGGCCGACCACCTCGACCGGGATGTCGCGCTGCTCCAGCGCCCCGCGCAGCGCCGGGAACTGCGAACGCTTGCGCGCCAGGATCGCGACGTCCTGCGGCTGCACGGCGATCGTCTTCTTTCGCTCCTTCTCGCCCCAGGGCATGCCGTCGGGGGCGACCTCCTGGCCGAGGATCCTCGCGACGCCGTCGGCGATCCACGCGGCCTCGTCGTCGGCGGTCTCGTGGAAGGCGCAGGTGACGCGGCCCCGGTCGACGCGGTTGGGGCCGGGGACGAGCACCGGCACCTCGCGGGCCTCCATACGCAGCGGGAGCTGGACGCGGGCGGCGACGTCGAGGACGCGGTCGCCGTTGCGGAAGCTGACGCTGAGCTGCCGTACGGCGGCGAGATCGCCCGACCTTGTACGGAAATCTCGGGAAAAGCGGCGGAGGTTGCCGGAGGAGGCGCCGCGCCAGCCGTAGATCGACTGGCACGGGTCGCCCACGGCGGTCACCGGATGGCCGCCGCCGTAGAGCGAGCGCAGCAGCACGAGCTGGGCGTGGCTGGTGTCCTGATATTCGTCGAGCAGCACCACGGAGAAGCGGGCGCGCTCGATCTCGCCGACCTCCTTGTGGTTCGCGGCGATCCTGGCGGCCAGCGACATCTGGTCGCCGTAGTCGATGACCTCACGCCGGCGCTTGAGCCGTTCGTACGCCTCCACCAGCGGCAACAGCTGCTCCCGCGCCTCCTGGACACTGAGCGGCCTGCGCTGCGCGAGCGTGGTGCGGCCGGGCAGCCCCGCCAGGCGCTCCTTCAGCCACCCGCCCAGCCGCCTGACGTCGGAGGGCGAGCGCAGGTGCTCCGACAGCTCGCCCGCCAGCTCCAGCACGGCGGCCGTGACCGACGGCGGGCCCAGCTCGATCTTGTCCATCGGCCCGTCGTACATCGCGACCACCCGCGAGGCGAGCTGCCACGACACGGCGGGCGTGACCAGGCGCATGGTCGGCTCCAGCCCTTCGCGCAGCGCGTGGTCGGTCACCAGGCGGGAGGCGTAGGCGTGGTAGGTGGACACGGTGGGCTCGTTGTCGAGCGCGCCCGGCTCGACCAGGCCGGCCTCCGCCAGGCCGGACAACCGTTCCCTGACCCTCGTGGCCAGCTCGGCGGCGGCCTTGCGGGTGAACGTCAAACCCAGCACGTTCTCCGGCCTGACCAGGCCGTTGGCGACCAGCCAGACCACGCGGCCTGCCATCGTCTCGCTCTTGCCCGAGCCGGCGCCCGCCATGACGACGGTCGGCTCCAGCGGGGCCTCGATGACCGCGGCCTGTTCGCGGGTGGGGGGCAGGATGCCCAGCTTGCCGGCGAGTTCGGCCGGGGTCAGCACACCTGGCCTCCGTTGTCGTTGACCGGGCAGCTCGCCCTGGCCGCGCAGGTGCGGCAGCCGTCGTTGACCTTGGCCTGGAAGAACGGGCCCGACATGCCGGTCGCCACGGTGTCGACGAGGTCGGCGGCCCAGCCTGGGTCGCGGTCGTCGGCCAGCGCTCCCTGCCGCTGCTCCAGCGCGTCCTTCTTGCCCGCCGCCTTGCCGAGCTGCACCAGCGCGGCGCCGCCGGGCTCGGTCATGCCGTGCCGGGCGAACGCGCCGAGCAGCGCGGCGAGCTGGTAGACGCCCAGCTGCGGATGGCGGTCGAGGTCGCCGGCCTTGGGTTTGGCGCCGCCGGTCTTGAGGTCGATGATGACCGCGCGATTGCCGGAGTCGCGCTCGACCCGGTCGACCCGGCCCTTGATCTGCACCCCGTCGGAGAGCATCGCGGTGAACGCCTCCTCCAGCGCCACCAGCTCGCGCGGGTTCTCCTTGTGCCAGCGCAGGAACTTGCCGATCATCTGCTCGGCGACCTGGCGCTGCTTGCGGTTGTACCAGACACCGCCGAAGTCGAGATCGTTCCACACCTGGTCGAGGCGGTGGCCGAGGAGGTCCTCGCTGGGCAGGTCGGTGGCCGCGAGGACGGCCAGCGCGTGGATGACGTTGCCCAGGCCCTGGGCCGTGCTGGTGCCCGCAGCCCCGACGGCCGTCTCCAGGAGCCAGCGCAGGCCGCACTTGGTGAAGCTCTCGACCGCCGACGGCGAGATGCTGACGACCCCGTCGGGCCAGCTCAGGGGGCGGTCGTCGGAGATGGGGGTGAGGGCGTACCAGTCGTTGGGGTGGGCGCCCTGGACGCCCGCCGCGGCCAGGCGGGCGAGCTGGTGGGCCGCTTTCTGTCGCATCCTCGCCGGTTTGGTGGGATCGGTCACCGCGCTGCGCAGGTCGGCCACGAGCGCGGACATGGTGAGCCAGCGGGCGCGGTCGTCGACCGTGGCCGTCTCCACCGCGCCCGGCATCAGTTCGGACAGGAACCTCGACGGCCGTTCGTCGGTGTCGTCGCCTCCCACGGCCGTCACCACGAGCCTGCGCCTCGCCCTGGTGGCGGCCACGTAGAACAGCCTGCGCTCCTCGGCCAGCAGCTTGGAGACCAGCGACGCGGCGTTGGGCTCGGCGCCCTCGACCACCTCGACCAGGTCCTCGACGCCGAGCAGCGACCCGCGCAGGCGCAGATCGGGCCAGACGCCCTCCTGCACGCCCGCGACCACGACGACGTCCCACTCGAGGCCCTTCGAGCGGTGGGCGGTCAGCACGCGGACGGCGTCGCCGTCGGGCGCCCGGTCGGCCAGCGTGTCGCCGGGGATCTCCTGGGCGGCCAGGTCGTCGATGAACACCTCGGGGCCCGCCTTGGGCATGCGGTCGACGAACCTTGCCGCGTGGTCGAACAGCGCCACCACGGCGTCGAGGTCGCGGTCGGCCTGCGCGCCCCTGGGGCCGCCCGACAGGCTCAGGTCGGTCCAGCGCTCGGACAGGCCGCTGCCCTGCCACACGGCCCACAGCAGGTCTTCGGCGGTGCCCTCCTGCCGCGCGGCCTCCCTGGCGGTGGCGAGAAGCCTCGCGACCCGCTCGGCCGGAAGGGCGACGTGGGGCTCGACGCGGGTCAGCTCGCGCGCGTCCTGCACGGCCGCCACGAGCAGCTCGCCGGACGAGCGTGCCGCTGACGGCCGCTCGTCGTCACCGGTGCCCGTCTCGCGCAGCGCCGCCACGGCGTCGTTCTCGGCGATCTTGAGTGCGCGGCGGAGCCGGCGTACGCCGATCATGTCGGTGCCGCCGAGCGGGCCGGTCAGCAGCTCCTCCGCCACCGCCTCGTCGAGCTGGGACGGGTCGAGCGCGACCCGCAACATCGTGAGCAGCGGGCGCACACCGGGCTCCTGGGAGATCGGCACCTCGTCGCCCGCGATCATCGTCGGCACGCCCGCGTTGACCAGCGCCCGCCGCAGCAGCGGCACCTGGCGTTTGGCCGAGCGGACCAGCACCGCCATCCGGTGCCACGGCACGCCGTCGATCAGGTGGGCCCGGCGCAGGGTGTCGGCCACGATGGCGGCCTCCTGGCTGGTGCTGTCGGCCAGCAGCACCCGCACCTCGCCGGCCTCGGCCTCGGGCAGCGGCGTCAGGTCACGGTGGTCGTGCTCGTGACCGTGGACGTGGTCGGGCACAGGGGCGACCGGCAGCCGCGCGGCGAGCCTGCGAGAGGCCTCCAGCAGGCCGGCGCCGCTCCTGCGGCACACCCGCAGCGCCAGCACGGGCGCCGGGCGGCCGTCGCGCGCCGCGAACCGCTCGGGGAACTTCATGATGCCCTGCACGTCGGCGCCCCTGAAACCGTAGATCGACTGGTCGGGGTCCCCCACCGCGACCAGGTCGCGGCCGTCGCCGGCGAGCCGGGCGAGCAGCAGCTCCTGCGCCGGGTCGGTGTCCTGGTATTCGTCGACGAAGACCACGTCGTGCGCGGCCCGCTCACGCGCCAGCACACCGGGGCTGTCCAGCAGCGCCGAGGCGGCCCTGACCAGCTCGGCGTAGTCGAAGGTCTCCTCGGGGTCGAGGTCGAACCTGTCCTGGTAACGCCCGGCGAACCGACCGGCCGCCGCCCAGTCGGCGCGCCCGTGCCGCCGGCCGAGCGCAACCAGGCGCTCGGGGTCGAGGCCTCGCTCGTTGGCCCGCGACAGGAAGTCGCGCAGCTCCTCGGCGAACCCGCGCGTCCTGAGCGGCTCGCGCAGCGACGCCGGCCAGTCGAGCGCGCCGTTCTCCAGCTCGCCGTGGAGCAGCCGGCGGATCTCCAGGAGTTGCTCGGGACCGGTGAGCAGGCGCGGCGGCGGCCTGCCTTCGAGCACGGACTCGCGGCGCAGCAGGGCGTAGGCGTAGGAGTGGAAGGTGAGGGCGAGCGGGGTGCGGGTGGTGCGGCGCAGGCGGGCGGTGACCCGCCGGCGCAGCTCCTCGGCGGCCTTCCTGCTGAAGGTGAGGATGAGCACTCGCTCGGGGTCGATGCCCCGCCGCTCGATCCGGTGGACGACGCTCTCCACGATCGTGGTGGTCTTGCCGGTGCCGGGACCGGCGAGGACGAGCAGCGGGCCGCCCTTGTGCTCGACCACGGCACGCTGGTGCTCGTCGAGCACAGGAGGCACAACAGGGGCGCCATTGCCGCGACGCACCAGCCGCCAGGTCTGACCACTCACAACACTAGATTCCACCAGACCACAGGGGTAGATCGTGCCGACTTGCCCGGTCTCCCCGCACGATCCGCCTACCGTATCGAGGCAAATATCCAGATCCCCGGCGACACGCCGCCCCGCTGTTCGCCCTCGGCGTCACCTGTTCCGGCGCTCGCGGTCAGGGGAAGAGGTGGTCCACCACGCGCGCCGTGGCCTTGCCGTCGTCCTTGGGCGCGAACGTGGCGCGGAAGGCGTCGTAACGGTCCGCGTGTGCCGCCGCGACCTCGTCGATCGACCTGAGCGCGTCGACGACCTCGGCCGACGTCGACAGCACCGGCCCCGGCGCCTGCTCGGGCAGGTCGATGTAGAGGCCCCGCTTCGACGAGTATTTCGCCAGGTCGTAGCCGTAGAACACGATCGGGCGGCCGGTGCAGGCGAAGTCGAACATGACCGAGGAGTAGTCGGTAACGAGGACGTCGGTCACCAGCAGCAGCTCGGCGATATCCGGATATGTGGTGACGTCGCGGGCGATGTCGGGGACGGCGGGCATGGCCTGCATCGGGTGGGCGCGTACGAGGATCTCGTGGTCCGCGCCCAGCGCCTCGCGCGCCTTGGCGAGGTCGAGCTTGACCATGGCGTTCTTGCGGTCGTAGTCGCGCCACGTCGGCGCGTACAGGATCACCCGCTTGCCCGGCGCCAGCCCGAGACGTGCGCGCACCGCCGCCGCGAGCGCCTCGCGGTCGGGCGAGGTGAGCACGTCGTTGCGGGGCAGGCCGCTCTCCAGCACCTCGCCCTTGTAGCCGAACGCCTTGCGCAGCACAGGGGTCGCCCAAGGCGACTGCGACAGCAGCAGGTCCCAGCCGCGCACCTCCGCCGCCTGCCGGTGCCAGATCGGCGGCCTCGGGTCGCGCTGCATGTGGGGCTGGTCGTTGCCCATGTGCTTGGCCGGGGTGCCGTGCCACGTCTGCACCACGACCTGGTCCTCGCGGGCGCGGAACCACGTCGGCAGGAACGTGTTGGCGATGATGTGGCGCGACCTGGCCAGCGCCGCGTGGTGCTCACGGCTGCCCGCGCGCACGACGGTCGCGCCGCCCTGCGGCACGAACGCGCCGTCCTTGACGATCCAGATGTGCTCGCGGTCGTCGCCCCGCCGCAGACGCTCCTCGTAGATGGCGCGGACGCTGTCGGCGTACAGGCGGCCGTCGTTGACGACGTAGACGGTCGCGTCCGTCAGCGGCTCGGTGCGCTGGGCCGGGTAGAACACGCGGCGCAGCACATGAGTGCCGGCCACGCCGCGCTCGTCGGCGGGCCGGTCCTCGTCGACCGTCACCACCGGCACGTCGAACCGCGTGGAGATCATCCGGTACGTGCGCCCGTCGAACGTGCGCGGATCCTCGTCGAACCCGGGCAGCGCGGCATGGTCGACGCGCAGCGGCACGATCTCGCCCGAGGGGTGGCGCAGAGACATGTTCCAGGTGCCGGACGCCAGCGGCACGGCGTCGCCGAACCGGTCCATCCCCGCCGGCCGGACGCGTACGGTGAACGCGTCGCCGGACCGCTCCATGGGAATCCAGTAGGACAGCCCCGACCGGTGGCGCAACGTGAGCGTGCGGGGGCCGGCGGCGTCGGGATAGTCGCCGCGCAGGACCAGCTCCGGCCCCTCCCAGACCGCCGAGGTGATCACCGGCCGGATGCGGTGGGCGGAGACGACGACGCGGTCGCGCCGGTCGCCGAGCACGGTGATCTCGCGGTCGCCCACGGTCGTGCGGGTCTCCACCAGATCGGCGAGCATGACGGACGCGGCGGGGTCGCCCTTGGGCTCGACCCAGAGCCGCCGGCCGTCCTTCTCCTGCAACAGCGCGGGCACGGCCAGCCCGACGACGACCCGCGTGCCGTCGCCCGAAGGCGTGAAGTCGGCGGCGATGCGGTGGCCGCCCAGCCGGGCGTGGCCCTTGGTCACCGTACGGCCGGGCAGGGAGATCGTGAGCTCGAGGCGTTCGCCGTCGACGGAGACGCCCTTCAGCTCGGCCCGGTTGGGCTGGAGCACGATCTGCAGCGCCCTGTCGGACGTCCAGACCGGCCTGGCCCACCAGCCGGGCTTCAACCGGCGGCCGGCCGGCCGCTCCGCCCTGCCGATCGAGAAGCCGCGCAGCAGGCCGGTGGCCCGCGCGCCCCGGCTCCAGAACACGATCTCCGCGCGCCACGTCGTGGCGTCGGGCACGGAGGGCCGGTGGCGCATGCGGCGGCGTACGGCGGACACCGCGCCGCGCACGGCGCCGCGCCAGCGCAGCGACCACGGGCTGAGCTCCGCGGTGAAGCCGGACCAGTCGTAGTTGCAGCCGGGCTCGCGTGCCCCGTGGGTGGCCTCGGGAGCGAGGACCCGGCGCGTGCGCATGCGGATGGGCGGCAACCACCGGGGGCCGCGCAGCACCACGGTCGCCCAGTTGAACCTGCGGCTGCGTACGGACAGGCCCGCCAGGTAGGCGAAGCCGGTGACGCGCAGCTTGCCGTCGGCCCAGACGATGTCGTCGATGTGGGTCACGGGGACCAGGTCGGAGCGGCGCAGCCGTAGCAGGTCGGATGGCAGCTGGTCGCCGAAGGGCAGGTCGGCGTACCAGCGCAGGCCCTTGCGGATGCGCTTGGACGGCTCGGCCGCCGCGGCGACGACCGTGGTGAGCGTCTCACCCTCGACGAGCTCCTCGTCGGGGCGGTGCTCGATCAGGTGGCAGATGACGCGGCGCGCGACCGGCAGGTCGCGTTTGACGCGCGCGTCCACGCCCGCGAGGTAGGGGCGGACGAGCTCGAGCAGCTCACGCCGTCGCGCCGCGCCGCGTTTGACCGCGAGGTCGATGCGGCTCCCCAGGGAACCGCTCAGCACCTCGGTGTCGAACGCCGCGTCGCGACCGCCTGGGCCGACCGCTCGCATGACCGCTTCGAGAGGCTCGCCACGATCACAAAGATCTTGGACAGCCTTCAGGCGGTCGGCGAGCGAATCGCCGCCCTGGCTTCGGGCTGTAACGCCGGTGGCCATAGGGAGGCACCGCCTTTCGGGCCGCCATCAGTGTTTTGCCCATGGTAATGGGCGTCACATGTCACAGAATCGCCCGTTCGGCGAAAGTGCTGGTCAGACCACTTACTGAAAATCCGCTGAACGCCCGTCCCAGCGCGCCAGCCGCATGTCCACCCGCTCGCCGCGCAGCGGCGTGCCCTCCTCGCGCCAGTGGGCCAGGCATCTGCGCAGGTGGTCGGGGGCGGCACCGCTTCCGTCCGCGTGCACGACCCGCCACCAGGGCACGCCGCCGCCCCACGCCGACATCACCGCGCCGACCTGGCGCGGACCGCCCTCGCCGAGGTATTCGGCGATGTCGCCGTAGGCCATGACCTTGCCCGGCGGGATGCGCTCGACGAGTTCGAGCACCTTCTCCGCGAACGGGTTCATGGACCCCACGCGGCGGGTCCCGCTTCGATGATCTCGTCGAACTTTCCGATCTCCACCGTGCCGCCGTCCGCCTCGACCTCGATGACACCGTCACGCAGGGCGTAGACCTCGCCGTCCTCGCCCACGAGCCGGGCGCCGAGCGCGGCCGACAACCGCAGGAGCTGTGCCACCTGCCAGTCGGAGCCGGGCTCGCCGATCAGCTGGTCCTTCCAGCGCGCCACCGCGTGCGCGGCACCCGCGTGACCTGCCACGATCTCGTCAGATCCACGCAGCTCGAACCCGGCCGGCGCGATGGCCTTCGCGAGCTCCGCGAAGGCGAGTGGTGACTCACGCACCACCCGCAGCTCGTATCCCATGACGGGGGACCATAGCGGATCTTTACTCCTCCCGTCGTACGGAGCTTTCACTCCTTACGCTGATTGAGCATGATGATCGCGCCGCAGAAGGCCACCAGCGCCACCAGCACGCCGCCGCCGTACAACGCGAGGCGGATCGGGTCGGGCCCCGGACGCGCGGGGACGGGCGAGTCCTCGCCCTCGCCGAAGTGCTCCATGCCCGGCACGACGCTGCGTTTGGCACCGGTCAGGCGCTCGGCGGCGTTCAGCGCGGCTCCCGCGTCGACCACGCCGAACCCGGTCCGGTCGTCGTAACCGGCGGCGGGCCGCCCTTTGGCGCTCGACGACAGGGCCTGGGCCACCTGCTCCGGCCGCATCTTCGGATAGCGCGACTTGATCAGCGCGGCCACGCCCGCCACGAGCGCGGCGGCCGAGCTGGTGCCCTGCGACACCTCGTAGCCGCTCTCGCGCTTGACCACGGGCACGCCGACCCCGGGCGCCGCGACCAGCACCGACAGGTTGTCGCTGCTGAACGTCGCCCGCCTGCCCTGCTTGTCGGTGGCCGCCACGCCGATGACACCGGGATAGCCGGCGGGGAAGCTCCAGTAGGAGGTGCCCTCCTTCCTGGCGTAGTCGGTCTGGCCGTCGTTGCCCACGGCGGCCACCAGCACGACTCCCTTGCCGAGCGCGTAGGAGACGGCCTCGCGCTCCGACCTGAGCGGGCCGTAGGAGCCGATCGACATGCTGACGACCTGGGCGCCGTGGTTGGCGGCGTAGCGCAGGGCACGGGCCAAGGGGCTCTCCGACGGGCGTCCCTGGTCGGGAGCCGGGGTCACCATCGTGGGCTCCTCGTCGGTGACCAGGGGCAGCGACAGGATGCGGGCGCCCGGTGCGACGCCGGTGAAGCCGTCGTCCTCGCCCGAGCCGGCGATCAGTCCCGCCATGGCGGTGCCGTGCCTGCCCGGCGACACCTCGCGGGCCACCGCGCCCGACGTCATGTCGGGGCCCGCGGTCACCCGGCCCTTGAGCTCCTTGACCTCGCCGTCCACTGCGCTGTCGACGACGGCGACGGTGACGCCCTCCCCCTTGGTGACCGACCAGGCCCGCTCGACGTTGAGCGCGTCGAGCACCCACTGCTGCTGGTCGCGTACGGGGTCGGCGTTGGGTCCCGCCAGGACGAGCAGCGCGGCCGTGAGCGTGCGTACAACGTTCAGCACACGTTCCCCTGGGTACAGGGCGGCACCTTGGGCGGGTCCGCCAGGAAGTAGGCGATCTGGTTGCCGACCGACTTGGCCGCCGGCCACAGCTCACTGTGCAGAATCTCCTCGGGTGGGACCGCGGCCCTCGTGCGGCCGTCGGCGTAGCCCGCCGTCGAGAACACGATGTACGGCCCCGCGCCCACCCAGCCGGTGCGCTGGCGCTGATCACGGCCGAAACGTTCGCTCACCGTACCGGGGAAGGCGACCGGCAGCACGCCGACGCGGTCGTCCTTGGCGAGCTCGTCCGTCGCCGAGACCCTGGACTCCTCGTTCTCCAGCACGGCGACGCCGACGGTGATGACGAACGCGGCCGTCTGGTCGGTGTACGTGGCCCGCAACATGGTGCGGCAGTTGTGGCTGCGCAGCACCTCGGCCACGGAGGTGTCCACGCCCTTGCCGCAGTCGGTCTCGGGGGCGATGCCGACGCGCCTGGCGTACTGCTGGGCGCGGTCGAGGCCGACGTACTTCACTTCTTCCGGGAAGACACCCGTGGCCGGCCACGCCTGCCAGCGCCTGGCGATCTCCTCGTCCTTGTACTGGTTCTGCTCGGCGGCGGTCAGCGGCCTTGAGCGGGTCTCGGCGACCAGCCCGACCGTGCCGAGCAGCACGACGACGGCGGAGACGGCGATGATGACGCCGAGCAGCGTGACGAAGATGCGCCGGTAGCGGATGCCCTGCCTGAGCTCGTCCATCTGGGCGCGCTGCCGGGCGGCCGAGCGCGTGCGGGAGCCGGCCGCCGGCCATGCGCGTACGCGTGACCTTCGGCCGGGCGCGGCACCGAGCGGGTTGCTCCGTCGCTGCGCGGCCTCCCCCTCGGCGCGCGGAAGCCCTGAGGTCGTCCTACGTGCCTTCACCACCGCCTCGTTCCCGCGTTCGCTTGTCTATTTCGTCCCCCTAAGGAGGCGGATCATGCCTCTTGCGAGCTCTGCGCCCGGCGTACCCGCCTGACCAGGATGAATATGACGGCCAGAGACGCCAGCGCACCGGAGCCCGTCGCGGCGGCGACGGCGAAGTAGAGCGTGACCTGCCGCTGGTCCCTGGCGATGACCTTGACGGGGCCCGCGTCGCCGCCGGCCAGCGGCATGGCCGGGTCGTGGGCGTCGGCGCCCTTGGCGGTCTCGGTGTGCCCGGCGAGCTGGGCGGCCTCGGTCAGCGCCTTGGCGGCGTTCACGACGCCGAAGCCGGTGGCGGTGTCGTAGCCGCCGGGGGGCCTGTCGGTGGCGCCGGTGGAGAGGGCGCGGGCGACCAGCGGCGGCGACATATCCGGATACTTCGCCTTAATGAGGGCGGCCACCCCCGACACCAGCGCGGTCGCCTGCGAGGTGCCCCTGCCGACCCAGTACTGGTCGCCGGGGCCCGCGCCCATGATGTCGACGCCGGGCGCGGACACCAGTACCGAGGAGTTCCGGTTGGAGAACGCGGCCCGCCGCAACCGCCGGTCCGTCGCCCCGACCGAGACGACCCCGGGGAACGCCGCCGGGTAGGAATAAGGTGCGAAATCGCCGTCGATCTTCCTGTCGCCGTGGTTGCCTGCGGCGGCCACGAGCACGACGCCCTTGGAGATGGCGTAGCGGATGGCCGCACGCTCCTGCCGGGTCGCCAGCTCTTTGGAGATCGACATGTTGATCACGTCTGCTCCCTCGTCCACCGCGTAGCGAATGCCGCGGGCCACCACGTTCTCGAAGCGCTCGGCGGAGTTGAACTCCCGGAAACCGGGCTCTTCGTCCTCGAGGATGACCCTTACCGACAGTACGTCTGCTTCGGGTGCGACGCCGATGATCCCCCGTTTTCTCTTGGGTCCGTGGCCGTGCCCGGCGATCAGCGAGGCCATGTACGTGCCGTGCAACCTGCGCGGAGTCACTCCCCGCGGGTTTGCGCCCTCAGTGAAATCCTTGCCCGTGCGTACGGACCCGGCCAGGTCACGATGGCGGCGGTCGACACCCGAGTCGAGCACGGCCACCAGCACCCCCGCGCCCTTGGTGGTACGCCACGCCTTGGCGAGGTCGAGCGTCTCGATCACCGCCTGCTGGCCGCCGCGTACGTCGTCGGCCCAGACAGGCGGCGTCGCGAGCAGCAGCACCGGTCCGAGCGCCACCACCACCGCGCCCCGCCTCAGCACACGACCAGCCCTGCCCCGCCTCAGCACTCCCACTCCTTGGCCGTGCAGTCGGGCATCCGCGGCGTGCTCAGCTCGGACAACACGCTCTCGGCGATCTCGGTGGCGAACGCGAAGACGGCGGGCCGCTGTTCGCCGACCGCGTCCGCGGGCCGGCCGTCCACCTGCCCGGCGGTCGTCAGCACGAGGTAGGGGCCCGCCTGGCGTACGGAACCGGCCTGGCGGACCGCGGGAGTGAACCGGTCGGCCACCGTGCCGCGGAAGGCCAGCGGCCGCAGCCCCGGCTCCGGTTCGCCGTTGCCGGAGAAGGCGGACTTGGCGCGCAGCGCGCCCTTCTCGTCGTGCATGGCGACGACGCCGATCGTCACGAGCACCCCGCGCAGCGCGTCGATGTAGGTGGCCCGCAGCACGCCGCGGCACCCCGCGGCACGCAGTGGCGTGGCGGCCTCGGCGTCCACGGACTCCGCGCACGAGGTGTGCGGCGAGATGCCGATCCTCCAGGCACGTTCCTGCCCGCCCTGCTCCGCGGCGTAGCGCAACGTGGCGGGGAAGATGCGGCCCGTCGGCCAGGCGCGCCAGCGTTCGGCCAGCTCGCCCTGGGCCGCCACGTGCAGTTCGGCCGTGCTCGGCCCGCGCGTCAATTCCGTGCCCGCCGCGCTGCCGGCCACCCCGGCGGCCACCGCGCAGATCAGCGTCAGCGCGGAGGCCACCACCAGGGTGGGCCAGGGGCGTGCGGAATCCACGGCGGGCGCCCCTTCGAGACCGTCAGTAGCTGGGCAGGCTCGGGTCGACCGTCTTGACCCAGCTCAGCACGCCGCCGCCGACGTGGACGGCGTCGGAGAACCCGGCGTCCTTGACGACCGCCAGCGCCTCGGCCGAACGCGCGCCCGACTTGCAGTGCAGCACGATCTTCTTGTCCTGCGGCAGCTTCTCCAGGGCCGAGCCGTTGAGGAACTCGCCCTTCGGGATCAGCTTGGCGCCGGGGATGGAGACGATCTCGTACTCGTTGGGCTCGCGGACGTCGATGACGAAGATGTCCTCGCCGCGGTCCATCATGCCCTTGAGCTCCTGCGCCGTGATCGTGGAGCCGCTGGCGGCCTCGGCGGCCTCGTCGGAGATCGCGCCGCAGAACGCCTCGTAGTCGTCGAGCAGCCGCGTCTGCGTCGGGTTCTTCCCGCACAGCACGCACTCCGGGTCCTTGCGGACCTTGACGTCGCGGTATTTCATCTCGAGGGCGTCATAGATCATCAGCCGCCCGACCAGTGGGTCGCCGATGCCGGTCAGCAGCTTGATGGCCTCGTTGACCTGGATGGAGCCCACCGACGCGCAGAGCACGCCGAGCACGCCGCCCTCGGCGCACGACGGCACCATGCCGGGGGGCGGAGGCTCCGGGTAGAGGCAGCGGTAGCACGGGCCGTGCTCGGCCCAGAACACGCTCGCCTGGCCGTCGAAGCGGTAGATCGACCCCCAGACGTACGGCTTGCCGAGCAGCACCGCGGCGTCGTTCACCATGTAGCGCGTGGCGAAGTTGTCGGTGCCGTCGACGATCAGATCGTAGCCGGAGAAGATCTCCATGACGTTGTCCGTGCTCAGCGCCGTGTTGTGGATCACGACGTCGACCAGCGGGTTGATCTCATGGACCGACGCGGCGGCGCTCTCGGCCTTCGGCTTGCCCACGTCGGACTGACCGTGGATGACCTGGCGCTGCAGGTTGGACTCATCGACCACGTCGAAGTCGATGATGCCGAGGGTGCCGACGCCGGCCGCCGCGAGATAGAGCAGCGCGGGCGAGCCCAGGCCCCCGGCGCCCACACAGAGCACCTTGGCGTTCTTCAGCCGCTTCTGCCCCGCCATGCCCACATCGGGAATGATCAGGTGACGCGAGTAGCGGCGCACTTCGTCGACGGTCAGCTCTGCGGCCGGCTCGACCAGCGGTGGCAACGACACTTTCTACGCTCCCGTTTGCAGGGGGTCTTATCTCACCTTGAAACCTAGCTGGCGAGTCGGGCATTCCCCAATCGAGTCTCACCGATCAGACGGCGTGCCTCCGCCGCCACGACCTGCGGCGTCTCCATCATCGCCACGTGCCCGGCCGTGGGCAGCAACACCAGTCTGACCTTCCGGAACGTACGGTACGCCTTCGCGGCCATGGCGGGGCGGACCAGGCGGTCGTGCCGCCCGTGCACGATCAGGGCCGGCGCCTCGACCTTCGCCGCCAGACGCCAGAGGTTGTCCTCGCCGAAGCGTAGGTACTCGGCGACGATGCCCCGGGCGGAGGCGATCATGGACTCACCGGCGTGGGGGAGGGCGTCGCGCCTGCGCTGCTCGTCGACCGCGTCGCGCACGCGTTCGGGATGGACGGCGCCGGCGTTGGCGTACACCATGGCGAGCGAGGCGCTGACCCGCTGCTCGGCCGGCAGCAGCCGCATCGTGTTCGCCGCCCACTCGCCGAGCTTGGGCAGCGCGGCGGCGGCCACGCGGACGGGCCCGTACCTGGGGAGCAGGTCGGGCAGCGCGGGCGAGACGAGGGTGAGCGAGCGGACCAGGTCGGGGCGGCCCGCGGCGACCCTGACGGAGACCGCGCCGCCGAGCGAGTTGCCGAACAGGTGGGCCGGACCCGTCCGCTCCAGCAGGCCGATCACGGCTTTGGCGTGGCCCGCCACGGAGTAGTCGCCGTCGGCGGGGGCCGGCGAGAAACCCGCGCCTGGCAGGTCGAGGGCGTGGCAGGTGACCTCGTCCTTGAGTTCGTCCATGAGGTCGGTCCAGTTGGTCGCCGAGCCCGCCAGCCCGTGCACGAAGACGGCCTGCTCCGTCGGGCCTTCCCTGACCGCGTGCGCGTGCGCCGCGCCCGGCCCCTCGCCGTGGGGCCGCCTGGCGGTGGAGTGCCCGGCCCAGGTCTCGCACGGGGCCGGCTGGGTGGATCGGACGTGCACTGAGCCGATCATGCGTCCCGGCCAGTGCGGGATCGGCTCCGGGGTCATCATCGAACCTCCATCGTCGCTGTCGAACGTCTCTTCCCCTTACCTCAACGATAACCACCCCCTCAGGGCCCGGACCGGGTCGTGAGGGGCGGGCTCGAAGGGCGAACCAATTCGGACATATCGACATATATCGCTTCATAGATCCCTAAGGGATCTCATGACAACCCAAGACTGCGGCAAAAGCTGCCGTTTGCCGTTTATGGGGGCCATGGTCCGGAAAGCATCAGACCAGCGACACCTAGCGTAATCAGCGTGACACTCACCGTAAATGGCGGGATCGATACGGGTGCGGCGCCGCCGTACTGATTCGAGCATGCCCGTCGGCGCGCTAATTGGTGCCGCCTGCAGGTCGTGGCATTTCATCACGTCCGCGAATACGTACGCCACAAATCAGCCGAGGGCATTGCGCTCGCGCGCCCGGGTGATCCCGGACGCCAGGCATTGGATGCCCGCCATTCCGTGCTGCCGCCACCCGCGATCCGGCACAATCGGACATATCATGCCATTTCATTGGATAGACGTTTAAGCCGAGCAATAAGATTGTTAATGCACAGCAAAATAGGGTGATTCCTGTTTGCCCGCCCACGGCCCCGGAAATGACTTTCCACGGATGACTCTTCAGCAGCCGTCCAAGACCTGTTTTCAGGTACCCGGAAACGTCGAGAACGGGGCAACCGATCCTTTAGGGGGAAAACGCAATGCCCAAGCTCAAGAGTGTTATCGCAGGCCTCGCCCTTAGCACGGCGATGACTGGCGGCGTGGTCGGCCTGAGCGCGACCAGCGCCGAGGCCAACACCCCGGTCCGCAGCGGCCCGTCCGTCGTC
This sequence comes from Nonomuraea longispora, assembly GCF_004348345.1. Lineage (GTDB taxonomy): Bacteria > Actinomycetota > Actinomycetes > Streptosporangiales > Streptosporangiaceae > Nonomuraea > Nonomuraea longispora. The sequence goes on along the minus strand of NZ_SMJZ01000048.1, from coordinate 12,162 downwards.
ACTGGGGACGACGGCCGCTGGGGCTGGGGCTGGGGCCACCACCGGCGCCACCGCCACAACTGCAAGCGTCACGGTCACCACCACCACGGTGGCTGGGGCTGGGGACACCGCCGTCACCACCGTGGCCAGATCTGCGTCGTCATCCGCAATGACAACCGCAACGAGAACGGGGAGCGTCGCCACCGCCACAACCGTGGCTGGTGACATGACCGTGAAATGATGGCGCAGGGATGAACACCGTTCTCCGTGAATGGCCGTCGTGCACAGCGACGTGAACACGACCGGCGAATAACGGGCTCATTTCTCCTCATCTCGCACGGCACTCCCGGTGAGGGCTCCACTGGCGTCGGCCAGGGAGCCCTCGCTGCATTTGCACGGGCAACCGGCCGCGCGGCGGCCGCCCCCACAAAAGCCATGCAGGTCTCTACTATCCGGCAAAACTGGACAATTCCGGTTAGTTAGCCTTGGAGTCGGATATATGTAGACCACGGATGAATCGCTAGCGAGGCATCCGATCTCTTCCCGCCGATCCTCGCGATCGCAGGAATGGGAGAACGGGGCAATCGATCCTTTAGGGGGAAAACGCAATGCCCAAGCTTAAAAGTGTTATCGCAGGCCTCGCCGTCAGCACGGCGCTGACCGGCGGCGTGGTCGCCGCGGGCGCGACCACGAGCGCTGCCAGCGCCGCCACCACCCAGGTCAGCGCGGGCACGTCCGTCCTGGCGGGCGGCCACTGCCACAAGCGCCGCTGCGGCTGGGGCTGGGGCCGGGCCAAGTGGCGCCGTCACCACCACGGCCACGGCCGCATCCGGATCGTCATCATCAACCGGAACCACAACCACAACCGCTTCGACCACGACCGGTTCAGGTGACCGGGCTCAGGCCATAGCCTGAACCCGGTGGCGCGCTCCCTGCGCCACCCCCGGAGTCCGCCACGGCGATGATCTCCGGATCACCCACCGAGTGCCCGCATTCGCGGCGACCGACGTCCTCCTACCGGAGTCTCGACGTCAACCGGCGAATGCGGGCACTTCACGTCCCTCACCCCGAACCCCGGCACGCGCCTCCCCTGCCGCCGGCGCCCACGCCACCTCCCGGCCGCCTCCCGGCCACGCAGGCGCGCGCCGGCACGCGCAGGCCAGACCGCGAACAGGCACACGGACCACACCCCGGACCCCGAACCACGGGCGCACGGGCTACTGGCCACGGATCGGCAGATGGACACGGCTTCCGCGGAACCGGCATACGGCCACGCCCACCTGACACCCGGCCCCACGCATCGCGGAACTCGGGCATCACGCATCCCGGGCCTCGGGCATTTGAGCGTAGGGGCGGGGATGGTGCGGGCGGACAGGCACGGATGTGGGCCGGCTACCGGGACGGGCCACGGCGGACGGGCGAGGCGAGCGGGTAGCCAGTGGGCATCGCCGTATGAGCCACCAAGCACGACGGCACGTGCCCTGGGGTCGACCATGCGGCCTGCGTCACCCTGGACGTCGTGTTCCCGGGCGCCCGTTTTCCGGAAACCGTGCCCGCGGCCGGAGACCTCCCGGCCGTGGGGTGTTCTGGTGCTACGAGGGGTGTGGCAACGCCGAGTGCCCGCATTCGTGGAAGGGCGTCGATTTCCTGGTGACGCCTGTCCCGTCGAATGCGGGCACCCATTTCCTCGCAGGAGTACGTCGCTTTCAGCGGACCCCTACCGCGGCGCGAAAAGAATGCGCCACGGGCTCAGACCATGAGCGAGCCGGTCACCTGAACCGGTCGTGGTCGAAGCGGTTGTGGTTGTGGTTCCGGTTGATGATGACGATCCGGATGCGGCCGTGGCCGTGGTGGTGGCGGCGCCACTTGGCCCGGCCCCAGCCCCAGCCGCAGCGGCGCTTGTGGCAGTGGCCGCCCGCCAGGACGGACGTGCCCGCGCTGACCTGGGTGGTGGCGGCGCTGGCAGCGCTCGTGGTCGCGCCCGCGGCGACCACGCCGCCGGTCAGCGCCGTGCTGACGGCGAGGCCTGCGATAACACTTTTAAGCTTGGGCATTGCGTTTTCCCCCTAAAGGATCGATTGCCCCGTTCTCTGCACACCCGGATAACCGGCAGCTGCCAGATTTCCGGGAAGCAGCACGGATGCACCGCTAACGGCTCATCCGCAGTCTGCATATATCCGACACAATCGCCATCTAACTGGAATTAGCAAGCCTTTCCTAACCACAGACACCTACATGGACATTACGCCACACCGCATGAAATAAAGGATCCGACCGCCAGCAGAACGACGACAGCGAGGGCCCCGGCGGCGGATGCCGGCGGAGCCCTCGCCAAGAATTGCCGTAACAACGTGAAGAAATGTTGCTCGGGGACGGACCGCGCGAAAAATGCACGTCCCGTCCCCGAGGGCCGGAATTTCACCTGGTCGATTCCGCTCCCCCGCGAGCGGAGACCGTGCGTGAAAGACGACCGATCATTCCTGCGCCGTTCCGGCGGGTCACCTTACTCTTCAGGAGCAGGAGCAGGAGTGGCGGTGACCGTGATCGTCGGAGTCGGAGTCGGACGCGGGAACCTGTTGATGTTGCGGTTCCGGTTGTGGACCTTCACCTTCACGTGCGTCCTGTGGTGGTGATGACGGCGCCATCCGCAGCGCCACCAACCGTGGCAGCCACCCGCGACCACGGACGTACCGGTGCTGACCTGGGTGGCGGCACCGGCGGCGGACGAGGTCGTCGCCGCACCAACGGCGACGGCGCCGCCGGTCAGGGCCGTACTGATGGCGAGGCCTGCGATAGCACTCTTGAGCTTGGGCATTGCGTTTTCCCCCTAAAGGATCGATTGCCCCGTTCTCGCGTTTCCCGATAAACAGAAAACAGTCTTGGACGGCTGCTGAAGAGTCATCCACGCAATGTCATTTCCGCCACGAGGTGAGACAAACAGCTATCGCCCCATTTTGCTAGGCATTAACAAGGTTATTGCTTCTATTAAACATTTATGCAATGAAATGCTATGAATTATCCGTTATGTCCGAATCGGTGAATGGCCATGGCAGCGGCTCCCGGCGCCGACGTGATCCCCCGCACCGATGTCGGGCATCACAGCCAGAACAAGGGGCGCAGCAGCCCGTGCCGGGCGGCCCGGCCGCCTTGGTGTCCGGGATACGTCTCGCCCTGGCACACACGCGGTCGCTACGCAGGGAGCGGCGTAGGCGGCGTAGGCGGCGGAGGTCTGTGCCTGGGCCCGGCGGTGTACCGCTGGAAGGGTCGCGTCGTGCCGGAGGCAGGGCCCGCGCGTCCGCCAGGCTGCGTCCGGTACGTCGATCGTGGAGGAGGCCCCGGCCGCTGCCGCCCGTCGGGTCGCCAACTGCCGGTCAGACGGACGCGGGGCGGGCAGGTGACGCAGGAGCAGCACAGCGGAGGGAAACGCGGGACCGTCATCAGGACACCGGAGCACACCGTGCTCTGGTGACACCGTTACGGACCTTCCGGACGGGCACGTCCGGGAACGCTGATACCTGCCCGTGGAATCAGCAACGGCTTACGCGGACTTGCGGGTCTTGCGTTTGGAGGCGGTCCTGTCCTCGTCCTTGGACTTCCCGCCGGCCTTCTTCTGCTTGGCCGGAGCGCCTTCCCGTTCCTTCTTGGCCGCCTCGACGCTCGCCCTCAGCGCGGCCATGAGGTCCACGGCGGGACCTTCCTCTTCCTCCTCGCGGGCGGCGACGACCTCCTTGCCCGCGACCTTCGCCTCGATGACCTCCTGCAGGGCCTCGCGGTACGTGTCGTGGTACTCGCTCGGGTCGAAGTCGGACTCCATGGTGGTGATCAACGACTCGGCCATCTTGAGCTCCTGCGCGCGTACCTCGATGTCCTCCTCCAGGAAGGGGAAGTCGGGCGTGCGGATCTCGTCGGGCCAGAGCATCGTCTCCAGTACGAAGATGCCGTTCCTGACCCTCAGCGTGGCCAGCGACTCTCGCTGGCGCAGGGCCACCTTGACCACCGCCACCTGGCCCGAGCTCTCCAGGGCGTCGCGCAGCAGCACGTACGGCTTCGCCCCCTGCGCGTCGGGCTCCAGGTAGTACGACTTGGCGAAGTAGATGGGGTCTATCTGGTCCGCGGGGGCGAACTGGAGCACGTCGATCCGACGTGAGGTGCTGAGCGGCAGGCCCTCGAAGTCCTCGTCGGTCAGCACGACCACCTCGCCGGTGCCCAGCTCGTACCCCTTGGCGATGTCGGAGTAGGGGACCTCTTCGCCGTCGACGGTGCACACGCGCTTGTACCGGACCCGCCCGCCGTCCTTGCGGTGCACCTGGTGGAAGGTCACGTCCTTCTGCTCGGTCGCCGAGTAGAGCTTGACCGGGATGGTGACCAGCCCGAAGGAGATCGCACCTTTCCAGATGCTGCGCATACGCAACTCCTCAGCACTCAACGGCCCACCGATGGGCACATACCCGTCATGGGGCAACCAATGCCATACCCGGTCGAACCAATGCTTGCCGTACCGGGAGAGATGCCCTCCGATCACGACATGTACGGGCTTGAGGTCAAGTGGGATGGCATCCGGGCTCTTGTCCACATCGAGGGCGGCGTACGGGTGACGGGGCGGCACGGAGTCGAGTACACGCAGCGATATCCGGAAATTTCGGGGTTCATGTCAGGGTTCGGGGTCAAGAACGCGATCATCGACGGCGAGGTCGTGGCACTCGACCCGAAGGACAGGCCCAGCTTCGTCCGGCTGCAGCACCGGATGCACCAGACCGACCCGGAGCCGGCCGCGCTCAAGCGGTACCCCGTCACGTACATGCCGTTCGACCTGCTCTACCTCGACGGCATGCCGCTCTTCGACCTGCCCTACCGCGACCGACGCGCGCTCCTCGACGAGCTGGACGTCGGCGCGCCCCCGTACTTCCCCGGCGACTCCGACCTGCTGGCGGCCACGTACGAGCAGGGTCTGGAGGGTGTGGTCGCCAAGCGGCTGGACGCGCCCTACCGGCCGGGCACCCGCTCACCATGGTGGGTCAAGGTCAAGCATCTGAGCACCAGGGAGGTGGTGATCGGCGGCTGGAAGCCCGGCAAGGGCCGCCGGGCCGGCGGGATCGGGTCACTGCTGATGGGGGTGTTCATCGACGCCGGCCTGATGTACGTGGGGCACGTCGGCACGGGGTTCACGGACGCCGTACTGGATGATCTTCACGCCCGGCTGCGCCCGCTGGAGGTCGCGTGCAGCCCGTTCTGCAACGAGGTTCCGTGGCGGAATCGGTGGGTTAGGCCTGATCTCGTCGGGGAGGTGGCTTACACGATGTGGACCGACGAGCAGCGGCTGCGGCACCCCGTGTGGCGCGGGCTGCGCCCCGACAAGCTCCCCTCGGAGGTGACGCCATGAAGGTGCCGGTCAAGGTCGACGGGCGCGAGCTGGCGCTGAGCAACCTGGACAAGGTGCTCTATCCCGACTACGGCTTCACCAAGGCCGAGGTCATCGACTACTACACCCGCATCGCCCCCGTCCTGCTGCCGCATCTCGCCGGCAGGCCCCTGACCGTCAAGCGGTTCCCGAACGGCGTCACCGGCCAGTCCTTCTTCGAGAAGAACGCCCCCGAGCACACCCCCGGCTGGGTCAGACGGGTCAACCTGCCCGCGCCCGGCAGCACGAAGAACCGCGAGAGCATCGACTTCGCCGTCGTCGGGGACCTGCCCACCCTCGTCTACTACGCCAACCTGGCCGCACTCGAACTGCACGTGCCCCAGTGGCGCGTCGACGACGACGGACAGGCGCTGCCGCCCGACACTCTCGTGTTCGACCTCGACCCGGGGCCGCCCGCCACGATCGTCGAGTGTTGCCGCGTGGCGCTCCTGCTCCGCGACGTGCTCAAGTCCGAAGGGCTCGTCGCGGTGCCGAAGACCAGCGGCAACAAGGGCATGCAGCTGTACGCCGACTGGGACCGCCGCGAGGAGCCCTCCGCCTTCGCCAAACGGCTGGCCCAGCTCCTGGAGAAGGAGCGCCCGAACGAGATCGTCAGCGTGATGGCGAGGAAGGCCAGGCCGGGCAAGGTGTTCATCGACTGGAGCCAGAACAACCCGGCCAAGACGACCGTGGCGCCGTACTCGCTGCGGGCCAGGGAGCAGCCGACGGTCTCGACACCCTTGTTGTGGAAGGAGGTCGAGGGCTGCGAGCGCCCCGAGGAGCTGGTGTTCACGGCTCCTGACGTACTCGCCAGAGTGGAGAACCGCGGCGACCTTTTCAGCCGGGCGTAGTCTGGACCCGTCCACACCAAGAGGGGGACCACATGTCAGAGATGGACATACGCGGGGACGAAGCCTACGAGGCGGAGGACGAGCGCTCGATCGAGACTCCCGAGGCCGACGCCGCCGAGCAGCAGCGCGAGATCCGTCCCGTCGGCAGGCTGCGCAGCGAGCTGCCGCTCGACGTCGACCCCGCCGACGCGGCCGACCAGGACCGCGTCGTGGAGCTGGACGACGACGACTATCGCTGAACCGGCTCCACGGCGATGACCCTGCGCGAAGACGGCTCGTCGGTGACCATCGTCACCGAGGGCTCGTCGACGCGCCCGTAGGATGTCCGCACAGCCCCGCTGAGAGACCTATGGAGACCCGCGTGACCGCAACCCCGGACGCGAAGCCCCGGGGCACCCGGCTGCCCCGACTCGCCCGACGCCGGCAGCTGCTGAGCGCCGCGCAGGAAGTGTTCGTCGAGAACGGCTATCACGCGGCCGCCATGGACGAGATCGCCGACCGGGCCGGCGTCAGCAAGCCGGTGCTCTACCAGCACTTCCCCGGCAAGCTGGAGCTTTATCTGGCGCTGCTCGACCTCCACGTCGACGACATGGTCAACCGGTGCCGCGAGGCGCTGGCCTCCACCCAGGAGAACAAACTGCGCGTGCAGGCCACGTTCAGCGCGTTCTTCGACTTCGTCTCCACCCAGGGCGAGGCGTTCCGGCTGGTCTTCGAGTCCGATCTGCGCAACGTCGCGCCGGTCCGTCAGCGGGTGGAGCGGTCGTTGCGGGAGTGCGCCGAGATGGTCAGCGCGGTCATCCAGGAGGACACCGGGTGCACCAGCGACGAGGCGCACCTGCTCGGTGTCGGCCTGGTCGGCATGGCGGAGGTGAGCGCCCGCTACTGGGTCACCACGCACGGCTCGATCCCGAAGGACGCGGCCGAGCAGCTCATGGCCCGGCTCGCCTGGCGCGGCATCAGCGGTTTTCCGCGTACGGCATAACCCGTTCGCTGGGCGCGATCAACAGCGGTCACCGCCGGAACGAACGGTCACCATGGGGAGTGGGCCAGCCCCGTCGACTAGGGAGCCAGGATGGAAGTCAAGATCGGCGTGCGTTCCGTGCACCGCGAGCTCGTTGTCGAAACCGACCTCACCGCCGAGCAGGTGGAGGAGGAGATCAGAAACGCGCTGTCGGTCGAGCGTGGTGTGTTCACCCTGACCGACAGCAAGGGCAGGCGCATCGTGGTGCCGGTCGGTTCGCTCGGCTTCATCGAGATCGGTGAGGACGAGTCGAGGCCGGTCGGGTTCGGCGGCACGCTCTAGATACTTGTGAGCGGGGTGCGGCGCACGCGCCGCACCCCGGACGCAGGCGCACCGTTTTCCCCTGGCTCAGCTCACCTCTGGACGGGCGGCTCGCCTCCCGCCGGGGTGACTCCTCCCGGGCCGGGCGGCTCACCCTTGGGCGAGCGGCTTTCCGAGTCGGCAGCCCCTGGGTCTGCGCGGCCGGGGCACGGTGTGCCGCCTCGGCTCCGTGGTCGGGCAGGCGGCGCTCTGTCTCCGCAGCACTGCCCGCGGAGTCCAGCTTTCCGGCCTGCATCTCGTCGAGATCGTGCGGTAGCGGCGCGAGGCCCTCATGTCTGGCACGGTACAACCGTTGTGTGCCCGCGCGCCGCCCGATGCCGACAACGCGCCCGTCTAAAGGCCCATGGCCGCCATGCGTTGGTTGTGTGCCTCGGTCAGTTTCGCGAAAAGTCGGGATATGTCCGTGTGGCCCTCGCCGGCCGACTCCATCAGCAGCAGCGCCAGCTCCGGCCGCGCCGAGGCCACCTGCTGCCCCTGGCTGAGCGCCTCGCCGACGAGCCGCCGCGCCCACAGCGCCAGCCGCCCGCTCGCCGCCGGGTCGGCCTGGATGCCCGCCCGCACCCCTTCGACCGCGAACTTCGACCGTCCCTCGTCCACCAGCACCTCATCGACCAGCTTGGCGATCGACGGGTCGAGGTGCCTGGCCGCCTCCCGGTAGAAGTCGAGCGCGATGCCGTCGCCCACGTACGTCTTGACCAGCGCCTGCAACCAGTCGGCCGGCCGGGTCTGCGCGTGCCAGGCGTCCAGCGCCGCGACGAACGGCGTCATCGCCTCCGCGGGATCGGCGCCCAGCTCGGCCAGCCGGTCGCGCAGCAGGCGGAAATGGGCGAACTCGGTGACGGCGAGCTCGCTGAGCGCCGCCCGGTCGGTGAGGGAGGGCGCGAGGGACGCGGCGTCCTCGGTCATTCGCGCGTAAGCGCTCAACTCCGCGTAGGCCAGCACACCGAGCAGATCGACGACTCCAGGAGACTCCTTCATGGATGGCAGCGTACTTTGCGGGGCTCATGGATTCTTCGGGAACATATGCAAGCTCGGTCAGCGTTGTGGTATCGAGTACACTGCTCTGTGAAAGTGCGACCGCACTGTGTAAATTCGGGGGGTTTCCCCCGATTGACCCCCGTTCCCCGGGTGCGCGGTCGCTGATGACGCGAGAGGGCTGGCTCTACCGCGAGGACCCACGACACGGGGGCTGTTTTCCGCCCGTCGGTCCCGGCAGGCCCGCCTTCATTTGAGACTGAGGCAGGCCACGCTGACGACTTTCCGAGACCTCGGAGTCACACCAGAGATCGCCGATGCCCTTGAGACCGAGGGCATCGTCGCACCGTTTCCCATCCAGGAAATGGCACTCCCGCTCGCGCTGAGCGGCCAGGACCTCATCGGCCAGGCACGCACGGGCACGGGAAAGACCTACGCGTTCGGCATCGCCATGCTCCAGGGCATCGGCAAGCCACGCAAAAACCGCAAGAAGCCGCGCGGGCTGGTCGTCGTACCGACCCGCGAGCTGGCCGTCCAGGTCAGCGAAGACCTCGTCACCGCCGCGGGCAAACTCGGTTCCCGGGTTCTGACCGTTTACGGCGGGCGGGCGTACGAGCCGCAGATCGAGGCGCTCAAGGCCGGGGTCGACGTCATCGTCGGCACCCCGGGCCGCCTGCTCGACCTGGTCAAGCAGAAGCATCTCGACCTGACCCAGGTCACCACCCTCGTGCTCGACGAGGCCGACCGGATGCTCGACCTCGGCTTCCTGCCCGACATCGAGCGGATCTTCAAGCTGATCCCGGCGCAGCGGCAGACGATGTTGTTCTCGGCCACCATGCCGGGCGAGATCGTCGCGCTGTCGCGCAAATACCTCAACCGCCCGACGCACATACGCGCCGAGCTCGAAAACGGCGAGGGCGAGACCACGCCGCTGACCCGCCAGCTCGTCTGGCGCGTGCACCGCATGGACAAGATCGAAATCCTCGGCCGGCTGCTGCAGGCCGAGGGCCGCGGGCTCACCATGGTCTTCTGCGAGACCAAGCGCGCCTGCGACATGGTCGCCGAGCAGCTCGACACGCGTGGTTTCGCGGTCGCGGCCGTGCACGGCGACCTCGGTCAGGGCCAGCGGGAGCAGGCGCTGCGGGCGTTCCGCAACGGCAAGATCGACGTACTCGTCGCCACCGACGTGGCGGCGCGCGGCATCGACATCGACGACGTCACCCACGTGGTCAACTACGACTGCCCCACCGACGACAAGACCTACGTGCACCGCATCGGCCGCACCGGCCGGGCCGGGCGCACCGGCATCTCGGTCACTTTCGTGGAGTGGGAGGAGCTGACCCGCTGGAAGATGATCAACCAGATGCTCGGGCTCGACTTCGCCGAGCCCGAGGAGACCTACTCCACCTCGCCGCACGTCTACACCGAGCTCGACATCCCCGAGGGCACCAAGGGCGTCCTCCCGCGCGCGAGCCGCTCGCGGGAGGGGCTGTCCGCGGAGCACATCGAGGACCTCGGTGAGACCGGCAGGATCCGCGGGCGTGGCGGGCGCCGCCGCGACGAGCGCGAGGAGCGCCCAGCCCGCACACCGCGCCAGCGCCGCCGCACCCGCGGCGGGCGAGAGCTGGCGGAGACCGCACCCGCCGAGACGACGGAGGCCGAGACCGTGAAGAGCAAGACGGAGGAGACTCCCGCGATCTTCTCGGCGGACGAGGTCCGGGCCGCCGAGCCGAAGCGGGGCCGTTCCCGCAGGGGCGCGGCGTCCACGGCGATCGAGCAGGCGCTGACCGAGGCGCCGGAGGCGCCGGCGAAGCCCACGCGCTCGCGCCGGTCCGCCAGGTCCGAGGACGACCCCGGGCCCGGCACCGGCTCCAGGCCGGACGCCGGTAACGGCTCGGCTTCCGAGCCCGCGCCCGCGGCCTGGCCCGACGGCGGTCCCACGACCGACGCGGGCGCAAGGCCCGACGCCCGCCCCGAGGCTGCGCCGGTCGCTCCCGCGGCACCCGTCGCCAGGCCGGAGCCGGTGACGCCCGCGGCGGCCGAGCCGGAGCCGAGCTTCCTGTCGACGCCGCCGCCACCGGCGCGCAAGGAGCACGACCGCATCATCCCGCCGAGCCCGTTCACGGTGATCTTCCAGTCGCCCGACCTGGCCACGGACGACGACGACATCGCCCCGTCCGCGGCGACCGAGCGCAAGCAGCAGCGGCGCGGGCCCCGTGGCGGCAACGGGGGTGGCGGCAACCGCCGCCGCGCCGGCTGACACGGCGAACGAAAGCGCGCACCCCGAGCGGGTGCGCGCTTTTTCATGCGCGGGAAACCGGTCCGTAGGTAGGGCTCGCGCGCGGCGGGCCGTGAGGGCTTCTGCGCGCGGCGCGACCGCACACCGGACCAATGAGCCTGTCCACGTACGCGGGAGACCCCACGGCGCGCTCAGCGCCCGCCACGGGGGTGTGGAGGACGGTCACCGGGGTGTTCCGGGCCTCGCGCACCGGCTCCCATCCCCCGGAACTCGCACCGGCGTCCTGGCCATGCCGGTGTCGAGGCGCTGACCTCTGGGTATTGTTGCCCCACGTGAGTACGCCGCGATTCCTCGACCTGCCGCCTGGCGTCGCACCACAGAAGAGGGAAACGCCACAGGGCACGTTCGCGGTCCTGGAGGCTGTTCCGGTCAGTGGTGTGATCGAGCGCTGGCCCGCGCTCCTGGTTCCCGGCCTGACGGGCAGCAAGGAGGACTTCATCGCGGTCCTGATGACGCTGGCCCAGTCCGGCCGCCGGGTCGTGGCCGTCGATCTGCGCGGACAGTACGAAACTCCGGGCCCCGCCGACCCCACGGCCTACACCTGCGCCGCGCTGGGCGCCGACATCGACGCGCTGGCCCAGGTCGTCGGCGGCGGAGAGCCCGTGCACCTGGTGGGCCACTCCTTCGGCGGGCTGGTGGCCAGGGAGGCGGTGGTCGACGGGGTGACGAAGTTCGCGTCGTTCACGCTGATGAGCTCGGGCCCCGGCCCCATCGAGGGCCGCCGGGCGCGCAACGCCAGGAAGATCGCCGAAGAGGTGCCCGCGCTGGGCCTCGAGCATCTGTGGCATCACAGGTTCGAGCGGGAGGCGCTGGCCGCCGACGTGTCCGACGACATCAGGGAGTTCCTGCACAGGCGGCTGGTCAGCAACTCGCCGACGGGCCTGTCGCAGATGGCCGAGCAGGTGCTGACCATGCGCGACCGCACCGACGAGCTGCGCCAGATCGAGCTGCCCACGCTCGTCCTGTTCGGTGAGCACGACGACGGATGGCCGCCGGAGGCGCAGTCGGAGATGGCGGCCAGGCTCGGAGCCGACTCCGTGGTCGTGCCGGGCGCGGTGCACTCCCCCGCCGTGGAGGCGCCGGAGACGACGGCGGCGGCGCTGGTGAGGTTCTGGAACGCGGCCGAGAAGCACTACTTGGACACGAGGTCCAGCGCCGTGTGATCCTGCGTTGTGCGGGCCTCCAGGGAGCGGCTCGGCGCCGCCGGCTACGACGTGAGCAGAGGACTCAGGGGGCTGACCGGTCCCGGTCAGTCGGCGAGCCCGTCCCAGGGTCGGCGCTCCGGCCCGGCGGCCTGCCCCTCGGAGCAGTGGCGGCG
>NZ_SMJZ01000463.1 GCF_004348345.1 Nonomuraea longispora | reverse complement strand
GCTCCATGAAACTCCCCGGTGGACCGGGGCCGGAAGCCCACGCGACCTGCCCCGGAACGGCGCTCATGTTGCGCTGCACCAGTGCCCTGCCCCGCCTCGAAGTCCAGACATGGCCGCCTGCGACGAGGCGGCAGATTCGGGCCGGGAGCGATCAGGCGCGGTCAGGTGTGGTCGATCTCACCGATCACTTGGGCGCCGAGCTCGCGCTCCAGCAACGCCATGCCCGAGACCGCGTCCACGTCGGCGTCCGCGTCGTTGAGCGGGTCGACATCGTCGGCGTCCAGGCCCTTGGAGCGGCCGGGGATCGCGTCCGGCCATGCCGCGGTCCCGCCGCGGGAAGCCGCGCCTGCGCGGGGCGAAGGGACGCGAGGGCCTGACTGCGCGGCCGCCTTCGCCGCCGACCGCGCGGCGGCCAGCCCCGGGCC
>NZ_SMJZ01000462.1 GCF_004348345.1 Nonomuraea longispora | reverse complement strand
GTCGTGAACAAGATCAAGCTCCTCAAACGGCAGACATACGGCAAGGCCGGATTATCGCTGCTCCGAAAACGGATACTCCTCGCCCAGAAGCACCACGGTTAGTTACCACAGAAATCTTGGCAGAACCACTCTAAGTGTGGAAACGATCACTATGGGTAAATGAGTCAAGTAGATCATCTTAACGCTTCGGGGGGAGCGTCCATCATGACGAACACACGGGGATCATGAGCTCTGACCACCAGTTTCACACCAGAGCACGAGCAGGCGGGAAGCTTGGCACGGGCTGCTCATCATGGCGGGGAAAAATCCCCCCATCGTGACGGCGAGGTCCCGTTGCGGGACCTGCTCGGCGATCAGGTGCTGGACCTGCTGCTGGAGCGCTCGAAAGACGGCAAGGGCGGCCTGCGGCTGACCGGCGACGGCTCGAT
>NZ_SMJZ01000461.1 GCF_004348345.1 Nonomuraea longispora | reverse complement strand
ACCGAGTCCAAGTGGGGGAAGACAACAGCCACCATGTCAGCGTCACACAGGGCCAACGGTGACACCCAGACGCGAAATCCGTAGCCAATGACACACCGTCAGTTACCACAGAAATCTTGGCAGAACCACTCTAAGTGTGGAAACGATCACTATGGGTAAATGAGTCAAGTAGATCATCTTAACGCTTCGGGGGGAGCGTCCATCATGACGAACACACGGGGATCATCAGCTCTGACCACCAGTTTCACACCAGAGCACGAGCAGGCGGGAAGCTTGGCACGGGCTGCTCATCATGGCGGGGAAAAAATCCCCCCATCGTGACGGCGAGGTCCCGTTGCGGGACCTGCTCGGCGATCAGGTGCTGGACCTGCTGCTGGAGCGCTCGAAAGACGGCAAGGGCGGCCTGCGGCTGACCGGCGACGGCTCGAT
>NZ_SMJZ01000047.1 GCF_004348345.1 Nonomuraea longispora | reverse complement strand
GCGAGTGGCCCTCCGACACCGGCAGCGTGCACATCACCGAGACCCGTGACGTCGGCACGTTCTTCGACGGCGGCATGAAGCGCTACTACGGCATCGGCGACGGCGGCCAGAGCGAGAGCCAGGACCCGATGTTCGTGGTGGGCAACGGCGGCACCATCCAGAACGTCATCATCGACGCCCCGGCCGGCGACGGCATCCACTGCGAGGGCTCGTGCACGATCCGCAACGTGTGGTGGAACGACGTCGGAGAGGACGCCGCGACGTTCAGGTCGTCCAGTTCGTCGGCCACGTACCTGGTGGACGGTGGCGGCGCCAGGTCCGCCTCCGACAAGGTGTTCCAGCACAACGGCGCCGGGACGCTGACCATCAGGGACTTCCAGGCGCACAACGCGGGCAAGCTCTACCGCGCCTGCGGCAACTGCTCCAGCTCCTACCAGCGCCACGTGGTCATGGACGGCGTCACCGCCCGCTCCACCGACGTGCTGGCGGGCATCAACACGAACTGGGGCGACACGGCCCGCTTCAGCAGGATCACGGTGTACGGCGACGACACCACGATCTGCGAGAAGTACCGGGGCGTTCCGAAGGGTGACGAACCGGAGAAGATCGGAGAGGGCGCCGACGGCGTGAACTGCCTCTACTCCTCCTCCGACATCACCTGGCGCTAGCTCTCGCGGGGTCCCGGGAACGCTCGGGGCCCGTGCGCCTACTTTCCTCACAGGAAAGGGACCGGGGGAGGGGGCACGTGAGCCACCGGAACGCTCGATCGTCGCTCGACCACATCCACCGCCTCCAGGACCGGACGCGCGACGAGACGCTCCGGCAGAGCTTCCTTCCTGTACGCCGGAGTCAGCGGGCCCGCCCGCGCGTGGTTGGAGCGGCACGACGGCGCGTCCGGCACGTGCGCCGCTCGCCGGGCTCTTGCTGCGGCGGTGCCTCGTCGGCGGCGTGACGCTCACCGGGATCAGGAACCGACCGGTGTCGTGGCGCGGCCTGCCCGGCGGAGCTAAGGTCGTGACGTGAGGGATGACGAGCGGGATAGCCGGGTCACGGGGGTCGGGGTGATCGACCGGGCGGTGGCAATCCTCGACACCGTCGAGCGTGCCCCGATGGGCGCCAGCGAGCTGGCCCGCCACCTCGGCCTGTCCGTCCCGACCGCGCAGCGGCTGGCCGCGTCCATGGTCAAGCACGGGTTGTTGCGGCGCGACCGGCACGGGCGTTACCACGTCGGGAGGCGCTTCACCTCCTCGGGGCTGATCACGGTCGCCGGCCCCGTGCTCGACGATCTGCGGGCGCGCACGGGGGAGACGGCGGCCATCTGGGTGCGCCGCGGCGACCACCGGCTCTGCGTGGCCTGCGCGGAGTCCGAGGCCGAGCTGCGCGCCTCCCTGCCCGTCGGCTCGCGCCTGCCGCTGGCGGCGCGCGGCTCGGCGGCGCGCATCCTGGAGGCCGGTGACCCGCCGGACCCCGCGCATCCCGAGCGGCGCTGGCTCGAAAGCGTCTCCGAGCGCATGCTGGGGCTGAGTTCGGTGAGCGCGCCCGTCCGGCTCAACGACGAGGTGGTGGCGGCCCTCTGCCTGTCCGCCCCGCTGTCGCGGGTCGGCCCGGAAGGGCCCGGCCACCAGTACGGCGACCTCGTCGTGGCGGGCGCCGAGCGCATCGAGAAGCTCATCATGTCCGGCTGACGGCCTCCCACGAAGCTCGTCCGGTACGCCCGCCCGCTCGCCGAGCCGCTCGGGTCCGGCCCGCTCAGGCGAGTGCGTGGGCGATGTGGCGGGTCGACCGGTAGAGGTCGCGGTAGAGGTGGTAGAGCCGGTCGTAGTCGCCGGCCGCGCCGGGATCGGGCTCGACCGTGGCGACGGCCGGGTTCCACCCCTCGCTCGCCACGCCGCACGCCCGCGCGGCCAGCATGGCGTCGCCGTACGCGGCCCCGACTGTGTGCGCGGGCAGCACCTGCGGCTGTTGCAGCACGTCCGACACGATCTGGGTCCACAGCCCGCCCTGCGTGCCGCCGCCGACCGCCACCAGCCGCCTGCCCGTCCCGCCCGCGGTCCGCATCGTCTCCAGGTTGTGGCGCACGCCGAAGGCCGTGGCCTCCAGCGCCGCCCGGTAGAGGTGGCCGCGCCCGTGCCGCAGGGTCATCCCGATCAGGGTGCCGCGCGCGTCCGGGTCGAAGACGGGCGTGCGCTCACCGGCGAAGTACGGCAGCATGAGCAGCCCCTCCGCGCCCCGCCCGATGGCGGCGGCCCCGGCGGTGAGGTCCTCGAACGACGCGCCGGTCAGATCGCGCAGCCACCCGGTGATCGCCCCGGAGGTGGCCATCCCGGCCGCCAGGTTGTACGTCCCCGGCGCGATCCCCACCGTGCCCCACAGCTGCGGAGAGGCGGCCCGTGCGGCGAGCACCTCGACGATGAACATCGTGGTCCCGTACATCAGCATCACGTCGCCCGGCGCGGTGACGCCCGCGCTGCACGCCTCCGCCCAGGCGTCGATGGTTCCGGCGACCACCGGGATGCCGGCGGGCAGCCCGGTGGTCGCCGCGGCGGCGGCCGTGACCGTGCCGGCGACCTCCCCGCTCCAGGCCAGTTCGGGCAGTTCGAGGCCCGGCGCGATGTCGTCCGCCCACTCGGTGATCCACGTGTGGGCGCGGGTGTCGTAGAGGGGTGTGCACTGGCTGGCCGCGTGGTGGTCGAGCACGTACGCGCCGGTCAGCCGGTAGGCCAGCCACGAGTGCGCCATGAACATCCGCCGGGTGCGCTCCCACACGCCGGGCTCGCGGGCCCGCAGCCACTCCAGCTTCGGCCCGGCCGCCTGCGAGGTGAGCGGCGACCCGCACCTTTCCATGATCGCGGCTTCGCCGTACCGCTCGGTCTGGGCGGCGATCTCGGCGGTGGCCCGGGTGTCCACGCCGTACAGGATGGCGGGCCGCAGCGGGGTGCCGCCGGCGTCGCAGGGCAGCACGCACGGCCCGATGCCGCTGATCCCGACGGCGGCGACGCCGGGGCGGGCCAGTTCACGGGTGATGGCCAGGAAGTCGGCCCACCAGATCTCGTCCGCGTCGTGCTCGAACCAGCCGGGCCTGGGCGTGGCGGTGCGGTGCTCGTGCACCGCCGTGGCCACCACCGCCCCGTCGGGCGCCACCAGCACCCCCTTGGAGCTGGAGGTGCCGATGTCGATGCCGAGGAACATTCAGCCCTGCCCTGACAGGTCGTACTTCTTGTAGAGCTCGGCCGCGTTGTCCTTGGTGACCTGCGTGGTGCCGAGCACCTGCTTCTTCTCCACCTTCTCGCCGTGGAGGATCTTGTTGACGGTCGCGGCCGCCTCCTCCGCGCCGGTCGGGTAGATGAACGTGGCCGAGAGCTGCCCGAGCTGCACGGCGCGGATGCCGCCGTCGGGGATGGCCAGCCCGTCGATGCCGATGAACTTGATCTGCCCGGCCTTGCCCGCGGCCTGGGCCGCCAGGTAGGCGCCCAGCGCCATGGGGTCGTTGTGCCCGTACACGAGGTCGATCTTCTCGTGCTGCGCCAGCCACTGCTGCATGATAGGGGTGGCCTGCTCCTTCAGCCACTTGCCCTCGCGATCCGCAATGATCTTGATTTTGGGGTTGGCCGCGATGGCCTCGCGGAAGCCCTTGTCGCGGTCGATCTGCGGCTGGTTGGACATGATGCCGCGCAGTTCGACGATGTTGCCGCCGTCGGGCAGCAGCTTGACCGCCTCCTCGCCCGCCTTCTCGCCGATGAGCACGTTGTCGCCGCCGATGAAGGCGCTGTAGCAGTCGGTGTTCACCGTGCGGTCGAGGATGATGACGGGGATCTTGGCCTGGCACGCCTGCTCGACGGCCGCCGTCAGCGGCGCGGGCTCGGTGGGCGAGACGATGAGCGCGTCGACCTTCTGCGTGATGAAGTTCTGGACCTGGGAGACCTGCGTGGCGCTCGACTGCTTCGCGTCGGCGATCGGCAGCAGCTCGATGTCCGGATATTTCTTCATATAGTGCTGCAGCTGTAGATTGAGCTGCGCCCGGTACGGCTCGGCGTTGTTCGACTGCGAGTAACCGACGACGAACTTCTTCTTCTCACCGCCGTCGGCCGACGTGGACGGGCCGGGCGCCTTGGACGCGCACGCCGCGGCGAGAACCGCGCAGAGCGCGACGGTGATGGCCTTCTTCACGATCGAGACCCTCCTCGGAAGAACTTGAAGAGATCGGGGCGCTGCAGGACCACCGCCACGACGACGATCAGGCCCTTGATGACGAGCTGCCAGTTGTCGCTGACCGCGTTGAGCCCCAGCACGTTGTCCAGCAGCGTAAGGATGAGGGCGCCGACGAACGTGCCCGCGATGGTGCCCTTGCCGCCCGCCAGCGACGCGCCGCCGATGACCGCGGCCGCGATGGCGTCCAGCTCGTACGACTGCCCGGCCTGCGGATCGGCCGAGGCGCTGTAGGCGGCGTCGATGGGCCCGGCGAACCCCGCGAGCATGCCCGACAGCGTGAACACCGCGATCGTGATCGCCGTGACGTTGACGCCGGACAAGCGGGCCGCGGTGGGGTTGCCGCCGACCGCGTACACGTGCCGGCCGAACCTGGTCTTCGTCAGGATCAGGTGGAAGACCACGCAGACCACGACGAAGGCCAGCACCGGATAGTAGATCCGGTCGAACAGGTTGTGCCCGGGAGTGCCGAACAGCTGGAACGCCTCCGCCTGCGGCGTCAGCTTCCCGTCGGGCCCCGCGATCTGGGTGCCGACGCTGACGTTGTCGCTGACCTGCCGGTCCAGGCCGCGTACGACGGACAGCATGGCCAGCGTCATGACGAACGACTGGATGCGCAGCCATGCCGTGCCCGCGCCGTTGAGGAAGCCGAAGAGTCCGCCCACCACCATGCAGATCGGCACGATCTGCCACGGCTCCAGGGAGTACTTCGACAACATCATCGCCGCCGTCATCGAGGCGATGCCGAGCAGCGAGCCGACCGACAGGTCGATGCCGCCGGTGAGGATCACCAGCGTGACGCCGACGGCCAGGATGCCGCGCGAGGCGAAGGCGCCGACGGCGTTGGTGAGGTTCGTCTCGTTGAGAAAGACCTCGCCCTTCGTCGCGATCCCGACCGCGAGGATCAGGACCAGGCCGATGTAGGCCTGCGCCGCGCCGAGGGCGGAGAACGTGCGCCGCAGCCGGCTTTCGCCCGGCGCCTTCGCGGGCGGGGGCGGCTCGGTCGTGGCCGTCATAGGGTCGTCACCTTTTGTCGTGCCATGGCGGCTTCGAGAATCGCCTCCTGCGTGGGCCGCTGCTCCCGCGAGAACTCGGCGGTGATCCGGCCCTCGCACAACACGAGGATCCGGTCGCACATGGCGAGCAGCTCGGGCAGCTCCGACGAGGCGACCAGCACGCCCTTGCCGCCGGCGGCCAGCGAGGACATGAGCGCGTGGATCTCCGCCTTGGCCCCGACGTCGATGCCGCGGGTGGGTTCGTCCATGAGGATCAGCGACGGCGAGGTCAGCAGCCACTTGGCCAGCACGACCTTCTGCTGGTTGCCGCCGGACAGGTTCCCGACGGTGAACCTGGTGCCGGGAGTCTTGACGCGCAGCTCGTTCACCTGCCGCTCGACGGCCCTGTGCTCGCGGCGGGCGTCCACGGTTCCGAAGCGCAGGAACCGCCCGAGCGAGGGCAGGCTGGCGTTGAAGGCGATGGTGTTGCCCAGCACCAGGCTCTGCGCCTTACGGTCCTCGGCGACCAGGGCGACGCCGCGCCGGATCGCGCCTTTGGGGCGTCGCGGGCGGTACGGCCGGCCGCCGAGACTCATCGAGCCCGCGGTCGGCCGGTGCAGGCCGAAGATCGATTCCAGCAGCTCGCTGCGGCCCGCGCCCATCAGGCCGGCCACGCCGACGATCTCGCCCGCCCGTACGGACAGGCTGATCTCGCGCAACGGGGTGCGGCCCGAGCCGGGTTCGCCCGGTACCGACAGCCCCTCGACCTTCAGCAGTTCCTCGCCGCTCCCGCCGCCGTCCGCCCGAGGGAACAGCTCGCCCAGCGGGCGGCCGGCCATCATCTGGATCAGCTCGTCGCGGTCGACCTCGGAGCGCTCGCCGATGTAGGCGCCGTCACGCAGCACCACCACCCGGTCCGCGATCTCCTCCAGTTCCTCCAGGCGGTGCGAGATGTAGATGACGGCCACGCCGTGGCCGGTCAGGTCGCGGATGACCGTGTACAGCCGCCGCACCTCCGCGTCGGCCAGGGCCGAGGTCGGCTCGTCCATGACCAGGACGCGCACGTTCTGCGACAGCGCCTTGGCCACCTCGATGAGCTGGCGTTCGGCGATCTTGCACTGCTTGATGAGCCGGCGCGGCGACAGGTCGAGGCCGAGACCGCGCAGCAGCTCCGCGGTCCGCGCCTCCATGGCCTTCCTGTCGAGGATCGCGCGCTCCCTGCCGAGGAAGATGTTGTCGGCGATGGACAGCTCCGGCACGAGGTTGAGCTCCTGGTGGATCATCGCGATCCCGTGGCGGCGCGCGTCCTTGGGCGAGTGGATGTGCGCCACCCGTCCGCCGATCTCGATCTCGCCCTCGTAGTGCTTGAACACGCCGGCCAGGATGTTCATCAGCGTCGACTTGCCGGCGCCGTTCTCTCCGAGGAGGGCCACCACCTCGCCCTCCGCCACGGTGAGCGAGACCCCGTCGAGGGCCCGCACACCCGGGAATGACTTGCCGATGGCCCGCATCGTCAGAACGGTCACCGCAGGCTCCAGGCGGTGTAGGAGGCGGCCGACCAGGGCGTCTTCGGCGTGAGCCGGACCGTGATCTCGCCGCCGCCCCAGGTCGCGCTGGCCGGGATCTGGTAGGTGTCCTCCAGCCACCTGCGGCTCTCGTTGCCGAGCGGCTGCACCCAGTCGGGCAGCCGGCGTCCGTTGACGGTGACCTCGGCGCGCTGGCCGGCACGGCTCTGGTCACTCGTACGCCGCAGCTCGACGCCGTTGTTGCCGCGCTCGATCCGCAGCTTGAAGGAGTGCGGCCGCTCGGTGACCCGCTGGGTGGCCTTCATCGTGTCGGCGTTCTTCAGGTCGCCTTCGAACGCGGACTCCAGCGTCGTGACCTCGCCCTCGCCGGTGTAGCCGTGTGCCCGCTCGCTGGCCGGGTCGCCGACCGTCAGGGCGTCGGTCCGCCTAATGGAGGCCTTGCCCGAGCCGTACCAGTAGGCGGTGGAGGAGTAGACGCCCTCGACGTTGTTGGTCCAGCCGTGCTCGATGTCGAACGTGATCGAGCTGCCGAACGGCACCGCGTCGCCGATCATCAGCCGGTAGGCGCTGGTGCAGTCGCTTTCGCCCGGGCAGCCGGTGGCGGGGGCCAGGTGCACGGGATTGCCGTGGAAGGGGGTGTTGAAGGTCTCCCGGTTGAAGTACCAGCCCGCCTGGTAGAAGTCCTCGCTGCCGGTGCCGTGGATCTGCGGGGTGCGCGAGCCGTCCACGTGGACGCGCTCGTCGCCTTCCAGGTAGTTGCGGTTGGTCGGGCCGCGCATGGTGTGGCTGACGCCGACGAACTTGCCCTGGCCGGTGGCTTTGAGGAAGGGCCAGCTCTTGCCGGGCGTGGTGGCGCCGGCATGCGACTGTGCGCCGAAATAACCGATATTTCCTGCCATGGGGTGGTTGGCCGACGTGACCGACGCCTCGCCGTCGATGGCCCGCCCCGAACCGTTGTGCAGCTCGACCGTCGCGCCCTTCCTGTACGGCATCGGCCACCAGGCCGACATCGTGCTCGTCCCGGCGTCGACGGCGTACATCAGCGACTTGACCGGCATCATGGCGTGCCCGCTGCCGAAGAACTCGCCGACTGGCGCGTCCACGGTGCGCTCGCCGTCGAAGGTGATCCTCAGCCGTAGCTTCTGCAGCACCTCCTGCGCGGCCTTGACCCTGGCGAGCTGCTCCTCCTCCATCGGGAAGGCGAAGGTCCGCTCGCCCTGCCAGGTCTGCCCGGCGATCGTGTAGCCGTGCGCAGCCTCGTCCGCCGCGTCGCCGACGTCCACGGTGTCCGTGCGCTCGCCGCCGCTGTCCACCCAGTACGTGAACTCGTTGTAGTCGAGGTCCGACGAGTGGAACACGTTCTTGACGGTGATCTTCGACTTGCCCTTGGTCGCGCTCGCCGGCAGGTCGACGGACTCCTCGGCCCACATTCCCGAGGCACCGGTCGTGCTCGGCGGCCACTGGGCCACCTCCTCGCCGTCCACCAGCACCTTGGCGACCTGCTTGCCGATGGCCGGGTCGATGCGCCGGGTCAGCCGCACCCCGTCGTTGCCGGGGTCGATCGCGACCGTGAACTCGCTGGAGCCTCCCTTGCCGAACGCCCGCCCCTCGTCGGCCTCGGTCTCGGGCAGGACCTGCTCGGCCTGGGGCAGCCGCACCCTGACCTGCGACAGCAGGCCGGAGCCCTGCGTGCGGGCGAGCCGTACCGACCTGCCGGGGGCCAGGTCGATCGTGGTGTCCTGGGTGCGAGCTCCCGGGAGCGCGGGCTTGGGGTCGCCGCCGGCCTTGAGCCGGTCGATGACGTCCCGTGCCTTGTCGGACGGGTCGAACGTGCGCACGCCCTCCGCGTCGGCGAACGTGCGGTAGGAGACGTGGTAGAAGAGCGGGTTGTGCTCGGTGGTGATGCGCATCGACTTCCGGTACGGCATCGGCACCTCGACGTAGACGCCGCCGGAGCTCTGGTCGGCGTTGCCCACGAGCGGATAGGTGAACGGCGCCCCGAGTTCGCCGTTCACCAGGTCCTGCAGGCTCGCCTCGACGACCTTGCGGCCGTCGAGCTCGATGGTGATCGTGCCGGTCTTGGTGACGTCGCCGCCGTCCCTGGTGAACCAGAGGGCCTGCACCTCGCCGGCGCCGGTGTGCTCGGCGAGCACACAGCCGCTCTCCGAGGTGCTCAGGCACGAGTACGTGCCCTCGAACCCGTCGTTGTTGTCCGCCGTGCGGTCGAAGCTGGAGAATTGTTTGGTCTGCACGCCGGTCGTCAGCTCCGGCAGCCGGTCCAGCCGCCGGTAGACCTCCCACCCGACCGGGCCCTTGCCCGGCGCCGCCTGCGCCTGTGCCTGCGCGGGTGCCGACAACGCCCCGGCCGCCACGACGGTGGCCAGCAGAGTCGTCCTGAGCCGCCTGAACCGCCTAAGCCGCCTAAGCCGCATCGCCGAACCCCTCGAACTCGACACCCAGCTGCGTGCAGACCGCTTCCAGCTCGGCGACGTAGTCGCCGGGCACCGCGTGGATGTGGTTGGAGCCGAACCGCCCGAGGAACTCGGTGGCAGGCACGTGCAGCCTGGTGAAGGCGTGCGGCCACTCGAACGTCGACTGCCTGGCCATGGCCTCGTTCGTGGCGTCGTCGTACAGCTCGAAGTCGCCGCGCATCACGTGCATGCGGTAGCGGCCGTCCCTGCGGGTGAGGCGGGCGAACGTGGCGGCGCCGGGCGCGGCCAGGTGGTGCACGCTGGCGCCGCCGGCGGGGAAGAAGAACACCTCGGGGTAGAAGTGGGTCTTCGCCAGGTTCTCGGCGGGGTCGTCGGAGCGGGCGGCGTACCAGGTGGCGTGCTGACCGGAGTTGCACAGGTCCCACACGTCCTTGTCGGCGTGGTAGTGGCGCACGTCGGCGAACAGGACCGGGTCGCCGCTCAGCAGCTTGAGTATCTGCATGCTCAGCGCGCCGTCCATGTCGGCCTCGGTCGCGCAGACGTGGGTCTCCTTCGGCCCCTCCCAGTCGTAGGGGTCGTTGAGGAAGGCCTCGGCGATGTCCATCGTGCAGAAGTGGGTGGTCAGCTCGGGCTGGCCCTTGATGCCGGAGAAGTCCAGCCGCCACTCGTCGATGAGCTCGCGCATCGCGTAGTACGTACGGATCTGACGTTCGAGCAGGTCAGGCGTGAGCTGCTTGCCGTCGTAGTGGACGTTGCCCTTGGTCTCGAGCCATTCTCGGGCCTCCTTCACACGGGTCTGGGACGCGTTCTCGCTGCGGCGCACGATCTCCCACTGGTCGATCTCCTCGACGTCCACGCCGAAGGTGCGCATCCATTGGTCGGTGTTGGCGACGGCGGTGTACATGCCCATGGGCCGGCCGCCGATCCGGCCGAACGTCGATCCGCGCAGCCCCTGGACGGCCTGGGCGGCGCGCACCTCGGTCAGCACCCGGTTCCGCACGGCGGGGTCCTCGATGTCCCCCCAGGCCCGCGCGTGCACCCGGCCGACCTGGTCGAGACCGCCGCCGCCGGCCAGCATGCCGACCATGCCGGGCTGGGCGGGGTCGATGTTGGCCATGAGCAGCAGCGGGCCCGCGGTGGCCTCGGCGGCGAGCATCGTGAAATGCGGGAAGGCCCAGACCGCGTAATTGAAGATCGTCAGGTCGGGCCGCTGGTCCGCCAGCCAGCGGGCCTGCGAGGTGGCCAGCTCGTTGGTCCACACGATCTCCGGAGCCACGATGACTTCGTGCCCCTCCTTGCGCAACGCCTCCGCCAGGGCGGTGGTGGCGGCGCCGATGTGGTCCACGAGATCGCGGGCGACGAAGTCGCGTCCGTCCGAGATGCTCAGCACTCCGATACGTGCCACGGGTGTTTGACCTCCAGGTTCGGAAATCGATTGCTCGGAAATCGATTTCCACCCAAGCTAGATCGCACCCCTGGAACCGTCAATGCCGCCTCACGTCACAGAATGACAACAGTAAAGGCCGGTGTCGGGAGCCGCGTTCTGGTAGCGCTACCAGGTAACAGCGGCGGGAGAGTCGAGGGTGATCCGGAAGGTCAGCAGGCGCGGGGGCTGGAGCTCTCGCGGGGGTGCAGCTCGGTCTGCAGCACCATCCGGGCAGCGGGCTTGGCCGGGTTGTCGATGCGGTCGGCGAGCAGCTGCGCGGCCGCCCGCCCCAGCTCGTACGTGGGCTGCCGCACCGTGCTCAGCCCCGGCCTGAACAGCCGCGCCCAGGGGATGTCGTCGAACCCGATCACGCCGACCTGGGCGGGGATGGCCACGCCGCGCTCCGTGAGGCACTCCACGGCGCCCACGGTCATCAGGTTGTTGGCGGCGAACACCGCGTCGACCTCCACCCCCTCGTCCAGCAGCGCCGCCATGGCCGAGTAGCCGCCCTCCTCGCGGAAGTCGGCGTGGCGGACCAGGGAACGGTCCGACGGCAGCCCGAAGGCGCGCAGTGCCCGCTGGTAGCCGCGCAGCCGCCGCATCGCCGTGGACATCCGGCGGGGGCCGGTGATGCAGGCGATGCGGCGGTAGCCCGACTCCAGCAGGTGTGCCGTGGCCATCTCCGCGCCCTTCTCGTTGTCCACGAGCACGGCGTCGACCTCGGTCTCGGCCAGCTCGCGGTCGATGGTCACCACGGCGGTGCCCGCGGCGACCAGGGCGCTGATGTCGGTGGAGTCGTCGGCGGGGGAGATGATCACGCCGGCCATGTTGTCGGCCAGCGCCACCGCGATGTACTCCGCCTCCCTGGCGCGGTTCTCGTCGGTGTTGCACAACACGACCGAGTAGCCGAACTGCCGCCCGCCGTCCTCCACCCCGCGCACCAGCGAGGTGAAGAACGGGTTGCCGACGTCGGAGATGAGCACCGCCCACAGCGTGGTCTGCCGGCGCCTGAGGTTGCGCGCGACGCCGTTGGGCCGGTAGCCCAGCTCCCTGACGGCGGAGTGCACGCGGGCCGCGAGCTCGGGGTTGACCGTGGAACGGCCGTTGAGCACGCGGGAGACCGTCGCGGCGGAGACCCCGGCATGTCGCGCGACATCTTGGATTTTGAGCAACCTCGTCCCATCTCGTGGCAGGCAAGTCCCGGCGGCTGTGCTACGGCAGTCTAGCGCGGGTCTTGGAAATCGATTACTACCGGGGTGGGAACGGAAGGCGCTGCTCGACGGGCGCGATCCCGAACGGCTTGTGCGGCAGCGTCTGGTACCAGTACGCCACCGACGTGTAGTCGTCAGAGCGCTTGTTGGCGTGGCCGTGCTCGATCGTCACCTTGATCGACTCGGTGAAAGTGATCGGGTCCTCGACGTGGAAGCGGTAGAGCGAGACCTCGCCGCTCCAGTTGTCGCCGCCGGGCATGGTGATGCCGTGGTACGGCGCGTGGTACGTCTGCGTCGGACACCAGGCGGTGTTGAAGTAGTCCTCGGTGCCGGTGCCGTGCAACGACGGCGGGAACGGCTCCCCGTCGATGAAGATCATGTCGTCGCCCTCGCCGTACCAGTTCCAGTCGCTGGTCTCGCGCAGGTTGCGGATGTTGAGCACGCAGCCCACGTAGTGGCCGCGCCCCTCGGCGTCCAGGATGACGTAGTTGCCGTCACCGGTGTCGTTGACGCCCTCCACCTGGAACTCGCGGTTGCTCTGCGCGCCCTGGTCGATCCCGTCCGTCGGCCGCTCGCAGCGCCACTGCGCGTGGAAGTAGCCGACGTCGTCGGCGGCGGAGTCGAACACCTCGTAGTCGATGTAGTAGTAGAAGAAGACCGGCTGGGACGACAGCTCGCTGATCAGCTCCACCTTCGCCCGGCTCGCGAACGGCATGTGGAACCACGAGTTGAACCCCTTGCCGTCCTGCGGGCTCATCTGCAGCGGCGCCGAGACGAAGTTCGCCGTCTTGGCGTGGCCCATGCCGAAGAAGTCGCCCAGCGGCACCAGCACGCTGGGGTGCTCCTGGTCCTCCCACGTGATCTTCAACACCAGGCGGCGCAGGTAGTCGAGGTCCGCCGCGTCCGGTCCGTTCTTGGGCAGCGCGACGGTGCACCAGATGTGGTTGATCGAGCCGGGGCCCTCGATGTCGGCCAGGGTGACGGTGGTGCCCGCCTCCACCTTCAGCCGGTCGTCGTTGCCGCCGGTGCGGTCATAACTGGAGACGCGCCTGCGCCTGGAGGCCCGCAGCCGGGGCAGGTCGCGCAGGCTGCTGCCGAAGTCGCCATAGGTCATGCTGATTTCCATCCTTACTTCAATCCGGAGGTCTTGATCGCCTCGACGAGCCGGCGCTGGCCGAGCACGAAAGCGACCAAGGTGGGCACGGCCGCGATCACCGTCGCGGCCAGGACATAGTTCCAGGCCGAACCGTACTGGCCCTGGAGGGTGGAGATCCCGACCTGCACCACGCGCAGCTCGGGGTCGCGGGTGGCGGTCAGCGGCCAGAGGAAGGCATTCCAGTTGGCCAGGAAGAACAGCACGGCGAGTGAGGAGAGGACCGGGCGGCTGAGCGGCACCACCACCTGCCACCAGCGCCGGAGATATCCGCACCCGTCGAGATCCGCCGCCTCTTCCAGCTCGCGCGGGATCGTCAGGTAGTACTGCCGGAGCAGGAAGATCCCGAACGCGTGGAAGATCGCCGGCAGGATGAGCCCCGCGTACGTGTCCAGCAGCCCCAGCTCCCTGGCCACCAGGAACAGCGGCACGAGGATCACCGGCAGCGACACCAGCAGCGT
Organism: Nonomuraea longispora; assembly: GCF_004348345.1. Classification (GTDB taxonomy): domain Bacteria; phylum Actinomycetota; class Actinomycetes; order Streptosporangiales; family Streptosporangiaceae; genus Nonomuraea; species Nonomuraea longispora. The sequence continues at coordinate 33,327 of NZ_SMJZ01000047.1, read as the reverse complement.
GGACACGATCATGGAGAAGATCACGCGTCGCCCGGGGAACCGCAGCCGGGCCAGCGCGTACGCCGCCATCGAGTGCAGCACGAGCGCGATCACCGTCACCGCCACGGAGACGATGGCGCTGTTGAGCATGTAGCGGCCGATCGGCACCTCGGTCAGCACATAGAGCAGATTGTCCAGGGTCAGCCTGCTCGGCAGCGACACCTCGAACAGTTCGTCGGCCGGTCTCAGCACCGCCACCAGCAGCCAGACGAGCGGGGCTACGGTGACCATGGCCAGCACGTATCCGACGATCGCGCGCAGCCTAACCGGCATCGAACCGGCCTCCCTTCGTGAGCCCGAACATGGTGGCCGTGGCCGCGACGAGGAATCCGACGACCACCGTGGTCAGAGCCGCCGCGTAGCCGTGGTCGTTGAAGGTGAAGGCCTGCTGGTAGATGTAGAAGACCACGCTGGACGTGCTGCCCGCGGGGCCGCCCTGGGTCAGCACATAGACCAGGTCGAAGGCCTGCAGCCCGGTCACCGACCCGACGACCGAGTTGACCAGCACGAAGAAGCTGGTGGGCCGGAGCAGCGGCCAGATCACGTGGCGGAAGTTCTGCCACGCGCCGGCCCCGTCGATGGCGGCCGCCTCCTCGTACTCCTTCGGGATGTCCTTCAGCCCGCCAAGCAGGATGAGCATGTTGTAGCCCATCAGGAACCAGATGCTGATCGCCACCAGTGACCCCAGCGCCAGCGACGGATCGCCGAGGAAGGACGTGTCGCCCAGCCCCACGGGTCGCAGCAGCGTGGGCACCGCGCCCTGCTTGTCCACCAGCAGGAACTGCCAGGCGATGCCGACGACGACCAGGCTGATCACGTGCGGCACGAAGAACAACGTCCGCACCAGCCCGACGCCGGGGAAGTGGTCGCGCACCAGCAGCGCGAGGCCGAGGCTGACCACGAAGCCGATCGGCACGAACGCCGCCGTGTACGTGACCGTGACTCTGACGCTCTGCCAGAGCTGGGTGTCCCCGGCCATCTGCCGGAAGTTGTCCAGGCCGACGTAGGTGTAGCCGCCGAACCCGTCCGCGTTGAACAGTGAGACGCCGATCGCCAGGACCATGGGCAGCCCGACGAACATCATCAGGCCGAGCAGGTCGGGCGCCACGAAGGCGTAGCCGGCCAGCGCCTCGCGCCTGCGCCGGTTCCACACCGGGGGCGGCGCGGCGCCGGACGGCCGGCGCACCGCCGTGCCGGAGTCGGCAACGGTCGCCATGCTCTATCGCCCCTCTCCGCTGATCAGGCGGTCGCCGGGCGGCGCGCACGCGGCGGGCCGGGAACGCCGCTCACAACATCGCCGCACCCTTGTAACCCTTCAGGAAGGTGTCGATCTTCGCCGCGGCGTCGGCCGCCGCCTTCGCCGGATCCGCGCCGCCGAGCTGGGTGGCCTGGATGGCGTCCGACACGGCCTTGTAGACCTCTGGGGTGTAGCGGGGCTCGCCCCGGGAGCCGGGGACGACCTTGTCCAGGAAGACCTTGAGCGCGGGATCGTCGAAGGCGCCGGCCGACTTGGCGGCCTCCTGCACGGACGTGCGGGCCGGCAGGTTCGCCTTGACGACCGTGTTCCACCGGCGGCCCCGCTCGACGCCCTCGGCGTCGTTCGCGCCCAGGGCCCAGGCGATGAACTTGGCCGCGGCCTCGGGGTTGGCGCCCTTGGCGTTGGCCACGAAAGCCCAGCCGCCGACCGAGGTCGTGTAGGTGCCGCCCTCCGGAACGGGCAGCGGGAAGACGCCGTAGCGGAAGTCCTTGTTGTTCTGCGCGTTGTTCTGCGCGAGCTGCGACACGCCCCAGATGCCCGTCTGCTGCATGGCGGCGAACCCGGCGCCGAGGTTGGCCGGGGTGTCGGTGCCGCCGTCGCCCTGCGGCTTGCGCGGGCAGACCTTGGCGGTGATGCCGTCCTGCCAGAGCTTCAGCGCGCTGTGCACGGCGGGCGAGTCGAAACCGGGGCCGCCGTTCTCCGGCACCGCCGAGCCGCCGGCCATCCACATGAACGGATACCAGGTGAAGTTCTGGTAGTAGCCGGGGATCGTCTCGAACAGCAGGCCGAACCGGTCCTTCGAGGTCAGCTTGCCGGCCACGTCGAGCAGCTGGTCCCAGGTCTTCGGCAGGTCGCCCTCCGACAACTTCGCCTGCTCGAAGGCGTCGACGCTGTAGAAGACGGCCAGCGGCTCCCGCTCCATCGGCAGGCCGTAGACCTTCCCGTCGACCTTGCGGGTGTCGAGCGCGCCGTCGGCGAAGTCGGCGATCTGGTCGGGCCCGAGGTACGGCGTGAGGTCGGTCAGCACGCCGCCGTTGTGATAGCGCAGGAAGTCACCTGGGCTGAGCAGGAAGATGTCCGGCCCCTCCCCGGCGGAGAACGCGGTCTGCAACGCCCTGCCTGCCAGGTATTCCGTCACGGGCATGTAGTGCAGCTTGACCTTGACCTCGTTGTTGGCGTTCCACTGCGCGGCAAGGTCGGTGAACCACTTGCTCTGCGCGTCGGGCTGCGGGTTGGGGCCGTAGAAATTCCAGAACGTCAACTCCTTCGGGTTGCCGCCCTGGCCGCCGCCCCCGCATGCCGACAGGAGCGGCGCCGCCGCGGCGGAACCTAACATGACGGCCCCGCCGCGCAGCAGCGATCGGCGGGTCACTCTCGCGAAGGCCGACATCTCGCATCCTCCTGGAGTTGGAGTGCTCGAAAGGAGCAATCGATTTCTCCGAAAATGTAGAAGTCAGCCCGCGTAGCGTCAAGAATCCTGCGTCACCGCTTGCCGAATACAGGAATCGATATCTCCGCGTGACCTGCGCGGACGCCTCCCGGACGGTCCATCGTCTGCTCCGCGGCACTCCGGGCCGTTTTCCGCCCGTTTCCCGGGCCGGCCCTTTCACGCGTGTTCGGCAAGCAGGTCACACAGGCGAGACCTGCCGGGCGCCGCCCACGTCGCGGGCGTGGCCGGAAGCCGCCACGTCCGTTCAGGTCAGGGGCGTGCCGCGGGCCAGGCACTTCCTGACCAGGCTCACCGCGTCCGCGAGGGCGTCCTCGTCGATGCCGGTGCGCACCCCGCGGGAGTGCAGGTGAGCCACCAGGCGCTCGGTGGCGAGGTTGCCGTGCGCGCCAGGGGCGAACGGGCATCCGCCGTAGCCGCCGGCGGCGGCGTCGAAGCGGGTCACACCCAGCTCCAGCGCCGCGTCGACCGTGTCGAGCGCCTGGCCGCTGGCGTCGTGCAGGTGCAGCCCGAACTCCACGTCAGGCAGGGCCGCGCGGACCGCGGCCAGCGTACGGGCGATCCGCTCGGGGCGGGTCGTGCCCAGCGTGTCGGCCAGGACCATGCGGGTCACGCCCATCCCGGCCAGGCCGCGGGCCACGTCGAGCAACCTGTGCGGGGGGATCTCGCCGTCGAACGGGCAGGTGAACGCGGTGGACACAGCCCCGGTGAACGCGGCCCCCGGGTGGCCGGCCACCGCGTCCCGCAAGCCGGCGAGCACCTCCTCGGCCCCGCGTCCCGCGTTGGCCAGGCTGTGCCCCTGCCCCGCCGACACGACCAGCACGATCTCGTCGACGTCCGCCGCCACCGCGCGGGCGACGCCCCGGGCGTTGAGCGCGAGCGCGCTGTAACGCACGCGGCCGCCGCGGGGGAGCGCGGCGAACAGTTCCTCCGCGCCCGCCATCTGCGGCACCCTGGCCGGGTTGACGAAGGAGGCGGCCTCGATCGCGCGCACCCCGGCGGCGGCCAGCGCGGCGGCGACGGCGACGCGGTCCGGCACGGCGACCACGACGGGCTCGTCCTGCAGGCCGTCCCTGAGCACGACGTCCGTGATCGTCACGTCACCGGGAAGCGGCAGGTCCTCCTCCGGGTGCCGCCCAGGGGCGGGCATGTCAGATCACCTTCTTGGCGCGCAGTTCGCCGAGCCGCTCGGTCGTGTAGGCGAGCAGGTCGCCCAGGACCTGGTCGGTGTGCGCGCCCAGGTCGGGGCCTGGCCAGCGTACGTCGCCCGGCGCGCCCGGCACGCGGGGCACCACGCCGGGGAAGCGGATCTCCTCGGGCTCGCCGTCGACGGCCACCTTGATCGGGCGCAGCATGTCGCGGGCCTGGTAGTGCTCGTCACCGGCGATGTCGGCGGCGTCGTAGATGGGCCCGGCGGGCACCCCGGCACGGCTGAGCAGCTCGACCGCTTCGGCTGCGGTGTGGCGGGCGGTCCAGGCCGAGATGGCCCCGTTGAGCTCGGGCTCGCGGGCGTCGCGGGCGGAGCCGTCGGCGAGCGTCGGGTCCGCTCCGAGATCGGGGCGGCCGACGGCGGCCATGAGGCGCCCGAACACGCCGCTGGAGTTCCCCGCGATGATCACGGATCCGCCGCCGCTGGTGGGATAGATGCCGCTGGGCACTACGCCGGGCAGGTTGCCGGCCGTGCGGCGGCGGACGACGCCGTACGCGTCGTAGTCGGGGACCAGCGACTCCATGGCCATGAACACCGATTCGTACAGTGCCACGTCCACGACCCGCGACCCCTCGTGCGGGCGTCCCCGTGCCTTGGCCAGCAGCAGGATGAGCGCGCCGATCGCGCCGTACAGGCCGGCCAGGGCGTCGCCGACCGGCGCGGCGGGCCGGACGGGCTCGCGGTCGGGATGCCCGGTGACGTGCCGCAGGCCGCCGAACGCCTCGGCCACGCCGCCGAACCCCGCCCGGTCCCGGTACGGCCCCGTCTGCCCGTACCCGGAGATGCGGACCAGCACGACGTCGGCGTTGGCGGCGGTCAGTTCGTCGGAGCCGAGCCTGAGGCGCTCCAGCGTGCCGGGACGGAAGTTCTCCACGACAACGTCGCAGTGGCGCACGAGGCCGAGCGCGATGTCGCGGCCCTCGCCTGTGCTCAGGTCCACGGTGACGGAACGTTTGTTGCGGGCGATGGTACGGAACATCATCGACGTCCGGCCCCTGTCGCGCCGCCAGCCGCGCAGTTCGTCACCGGTGCCGGGCCGCTCGATCTTCACGACCTCGGCGCCGAAGTCCGCGAAGATCCGCGTGGCGAACGGCGCGGCGATGAAGCTGCCCAGTTCGAGGACCCGGATCCCGGCGAGCGGCGGTTGGTCTCCTTCGTCCACAACACTGCCTTTCTCAAATAATGAGTATTACTGCTCATTTAACGAGAATGAGAGCCTATTGCGACGATAGAGGCCCATATATGGACAAACAAGAGGGCCTGCCCCATAAGGACGCCAGGGCCAGGCGTTTAGGTGGGTCTAGGGGTGCGGGGCGGCATATCGCGGCGGGTGTGCCGGTGCGGTCAGAGGGCGCTGCTCTGGAGGGCGCTGCTCTGGCGGGGACGCAGTTCGGCGGGCAGGACGACCCTGGCGGGCCGGCCCGCGGGCGTGGCGATGCGGTCGACGAGGAGGCGGGCGGCCATCCGGCCGAGCTCGTAGGTCGGCTGGGCCACCGTGGTGAGTGACGGGCGGACGAGGTCGGCCCACGGGATCTCGTCGAACCCGACCACTCCCATCTCGGCGGGCACTCGTACGTCGTGGTCGGCCAGGCACCGCAGCGCGCCCACCGTCATGAGGTTGTTGGCCACGAACACCGCGTCGGGGCGCTCGGCGGAGGACAGCAGCGACTCCATGGCGTCGTAGCCGCCCTGCTCGCGGAAGTCGGTCCTGACGATCAAGGGCTCTCCCGGCGGCCGGCGCGCCGACAGGGCCGAGGTGTAGCCGCGCAGACGCAGGTCGGCGGTGCTCACGCCCTCGGGGCCCGTGACGCAGGCGACGCGCCGGTAGCCGGCGTCGAGCAGGTGCCGGGTGGCCGTGGCCGCGCCGGCCTCGTTGTCGACCACGACGGTGTCGACCTCGCCGCGCGGGAGCTGGCGGTCGATGGCGACGACCGGAATGGGAGAGTCGAGCAGGCTCCTGGCCGCCTTGGCACTCCCGGAGGACGCGATGATCACACCGGCCATCTGCTCGCTCAGCGCCGCCGCGACGTACGTCTCCTCCTTGGCCGGGTCTTCGTCGCTGTTGCACAGCACGACCGAGTAGCCCGCCTGCTGGGCGACGTCCTCGATGCCCCGGACGGTGGCGGTGAAGAACGGGTTGCCGATGTCGGAGATGATCACAGCCCAGAGCGTGGTGCGGCTGCGCCGCAGGTTGCGGGCCACCGCGTTGGGGCGGTAGCCGAGCTCGCGGACCGCGGTGAGCACCCGTGCGACCATGGCGGGGTCGACCGTTCTCGCACCGTTGAGCACGCGGGAGACGGTGGCCGCGGACACGCCGGCCTCGCGGGCGACATCGTAGATAGTGGGCATCGCACCAAGTTTCTACCATCGCCGGGGGCCCAGTTCCCGGGCCTTCGGCGTCCAACAGGAGAGTCCTTGATCATCTTGTCATGCTTCGAGCTTCCTTGAAGTATGCCCGCGGGCGGGGCGGCCCGCCGCCCGATCCCGGACGCGCGGGGGGCGGGCCGGTACGGCGGGAAACGGCGCCGAAACAGCGCTCGCGCTACAACGGCGGTCATCACCTGCGTGCGGCTGCCGGGTCTCCCCGGACCGCTCGATCAGAGAGGACTTCGCTATGAACCGTGCGATCGTTACTCGAATCGCCGGCCTGGCGTGCGCAGTGCTGGCGCTGGGCGCCGCCGTGCCGCCCGCCGCCGCAACGGCCGCCGGCCGGCCCAGGTTCGGGGACGCGCAGCGGGCCCTGGACACCCTGACGGCGGCCGACGGGGTGGTGGGCGCGCTCGGCGAGCTGTACGTCGACGGCAAGCGGGTGGGCAAGGGCTCCGCGGGCTCCCGCCTGCTGGACGGAAAGGGCGGGACGGTGTCCAGCGGCGCCCGCTACCGCATCGGGTCGCAGACCAAGCTGATGGTCGCCACGGTGGTCATGCAGCTGGTCGGCGAGGGCAGACTCCGCGTGGACGACACGCTCGCCGACGTGCTGCCGGAGACGGCGGAGCAGGACCTGGTCGAGCTGGCCGACAGGATCACCGTCCGGCAGCTGATCGACCACACCTCCGGCGTCCCCAACTACTTCGAGTCGGGCAAGATCGACCCCCTCGACTTCACGACCTACGTCCGGCCGGCCCACCTGGTGAGGCTGGCCCGCGGCGTGCCCAGGCAGCAGGAGCCCGGTGAGAAGGCCTCCTACTCCAACACCAACTACATCCTCCTCGGCATGATCATCGAGAGGCTGACCGGCCACACCCTGGCCGACGAGCTCGACCGGCGGCTGTTCACCCCGCTGGGAATGCACCGCACCTACCTGCCCGCGAAGCCGCCCGAGGGCATCAGGGGCCCGCACAACCACGGCTACCTACCCGACGAGCAGGGCGGGCTCCACGACGTGGACCGGATCAACGCCAGCCATCTGTGGGCGGCCGGTGGCGTGGTCTCCACCGCGGAGGAGGTCAGCGACTTCCACCGCGCCTACACGCAGGGCACGTTGCTGCCGCCCCGGCTGCAGGAGGTGATCGACGGGCGCAAGCGCCCCGGTCCGCCGGACGGCGAGCGCCTCTGCGGCGGATTGTTCGAGCTGCGTGAGATCGTCGGAGGCGCGCCCGGCTTCCACGCGCCCACCTACGTGTCGGCCGATGGCCGCCTGCAGTTCGCCATGTCGGTCACGCTCAGCGTCCGGAACGACGGGGTGCGGCCGATGGTCGGTCAGGCCGCGGAAGCGGTGCTCTGCCCGGGGAGATGACGAGGGCCGGCTTTCCGCTCAGGGTCCGCTAGATCAGCACGTCGAGCGCGCGGTCGACGTCGTCGGGAGTGTTGTAGACGTGGAAGCTCGCCCGCACCTTCCCGGCCCGTACGGCCGCGCGGACCCCGGCCGCCCGTAGCCGCTCGCCAGGGGCGTCCACGGAGACGATGGCCGTGTCGGAGGGCTCCAGGCCCAGACCGGCTCTGAAACGGTTGGCGAGCGCCACGTCGTGGTCGCGCACGCGCTGGACGCCGAGCTCGTTGAGCAGTTCGATGGCGGGGGCCGCCCCGACGTACGAGAACCAGGCGGGCGACAGGTCAAAGGCGCGGGCGTCGGGCGCCAGGCGCAGCGGCGGGCCGTAGTAGGAGCCGCCCTCGTCCGCGCCGGCGTACCAGCCCGCGGCCAGGGGCCGCATGCGCTCGCGCAGGCGTGGTGACAGGTAGCCGAAGGCGGCGCCGCGCGGCGCCATCAGCCACTTGTACGCCGCGCAGGCCAGCGCGTCCACACCGGCGACGTCCACCGGCAGCCAGCCGCAGGCCTGCGACCCGTCGGCGATGACGAGCGCGTCGCAGTCCCGGGCGGCGGCCACGATGTCGGCGAGCGGCGCGACGTGGCCGGTGGCGGACTGGACGAGGCTGAAGGCGACGGCGCTGGTGGAGCCGTCGACGGCGTCGGCCAGCCGGTCGGCGGGGACGGTCTCCACCTGTGCGGCCACCGCCCAGGGGAACAGGTTGCTGGTGAACTCGACCTCGGGTACGACGACGCGCGCGCCCGGCGGCAGTGCCGTGGCGACCGTGGACATGATCTGGGAGACGGTGGAACTGATCGACACGTCGGCCACGGGAACGCCGATGAGGCGGGCGAAGGCGGCGCGCGACCGGGTGACGGAGGTGTCCCAGGGCGCCCAGTCGCTGCTGCCGTGCCGCCAGTCGGTCAGTACCGCCTGGAGCTCGTCGGCGGCGCGTCGCGGCGGCAGGCCGTAGGAGGCGGTGTTGAGCCAGCCGGGATCGGCGTCCCAGAGTTCGCCGGCCGTGGCGATGAGTTCGGCGTCCATGAGGCCAGCGTAGGACGTCCGATCTGGCCGTCGGGGGAAACGGTGACCGTCTCACCACGGCATACGCGGATAAGTTATGTCAAATCTTCTATTGACATAACTAAATGCTACAGCGAGTATTTTGGCATGTCGGAACGTGACCTCCTGCTCCATGTGCAGATCCGCAGGGCGCTGGAGGCGCGCATCCGCAGCGGCCATTGGGGTCCGGGCACCCGGATCCCCACTGAGGCCGAGCTCTGCGAGGAGTTCGAGGTCTCGCGCATCACCGTGCAGCGGGCCCTTCGCGACCTCGCCGACGCGGGGCTGATCGTGCGCTTCCGCAGGCGCGGCAGCTTCGTCGCCCAGGCCGTCGGCCGGCACAACCTGCTCCGCTTCACCGGCCTGCTGATCCAGGGGCCGGAGACACACGGCGACCACAAGGTCCTCTCGGCTCGGGTGATGCCCGCGCAGGCGGCGCGGCTGCGGCTGCCCGGTGTCCCGGGCGAGGAGGCGGTCGTCCAGATGGAGCGCCACAAGATGGACACGACCGGCCAGGTGATCAACACCGAGCTGCACGTGTTGCCGTTCCGGCTGGCGCCCGACCTGCTCGACCAGCCGCTCGAGCCCCTCACCACGCACGCCTACCTGCGCGACCGCGGGACGGAGCTGGTGCGGGCCAGGATGTACGTCGAGCCGCACGTCCTCGGCGGCGCCGAGGCGGAGGCGTTCGGCGTGCCCGCGGGCACCCCCGCGTTCCGCTGGACCCGTGAGACCTGGACCAGGCAGGGCGAGATCGCGGAGCTCGTGGAAATGATCGTCCCGCCCCGCTCGGAGCGTTTCTACGTGGAGACGGACCTGAGCGGCTCCACCGACCACAGCTGAATCACCTCCTCCCGACAGGTCCGGCGCCGGGCCTGGTTCTCGCCACGCCGGAAACCCAACGCCCGGAAACCCCATCCCCAAAGGAGTGGAGCCATGACCTCAGTCGCCGTCGTCGGCACCGGCACCGTCGGCTCGATGGCCCTGTGGCGGCTGGCCGAGCGCGGCATCCACGCCGTCGGCTTCGACGCCTACGCCCCCGGCCACGACAGAGGGGCCGCCGGAGGCGAGTCGCGCATCTTCCGTACGGCCTACAAGGAGGGGCCCCGCTACGTTCCGCTGCTGCGCGAGGCACGCGGCCTGTGGGCCGAGCTGGAGCGAACCTCGGGACGTCGCCTGCTCGCCCCGGTCGGCGGGGTCACGGCGGGGCCCCGCGAGCACCCCAAGATGCGCGCGGTGCTGGACGCCGCCCGCGCCCACGACCTGCCCGTCGAGGTCCTGAAGGGCGAGCAGGCGCGGCGGCGGGTGCCCGAGCACCCCCTGCGCGACGGCGAGATCATGGTCGTCGACCACGACGCCGGCTTCCTGCGTCCCGAACCCGCCGTCGGCGCCGCGGCCACCGCCGCCGAGCGGGCGGGCGCGCGCGTGGCCCGCTACACACCCGTGCGCGAGCTGCGCGAGGACGCCGACGGCGTCACCGTCCTGGCCGAGGACGGCGAACACCGTTTCACCCACGCGGTGCTGGCCCCCGGCCCGTGGGCGGCGGCGAGCGGCCTGCTGCCCGAGCCGCTCGCCCGCGCCCTGACCACCAGGGCCATCACCTCGACGTGGTTCCCGCGCCGGGACGAGAGCCTGTTCGACCCCGGCCGGTGCCCGGTCGCCATCCGCGTCGGCGAGCCCGCCTACTCGTGTTTCCCGGCCGTCGACGGCGCGGGCGTAAAGATCAACCTGCACGTGCCCTGGGAGGAGATCGCCTCGCCCGCCGCGCTGGCCCGCAGCGTGCCCGTCGCCTACGTCCGGCAGGTGGCACGCGCCGTCGCCGGGACCCTGCCGGGGCTCGGCCCCGACCCGGTGCGGGTGGCGACCTACTGCGACGCCTTCACCCCCGACGGGCACGGGTTGCTCGGCAGGCACGGCCGCACCGTGTTGGCCGCGGCGTTCAGCGGGCACGGGTTCAAGCTCGCCCCCGTCCTCGGCGACATCGTCGCCGACCTGGTCGAGAACGGCGCGACCGCGCGCGACATCGGCCACCTAGCCCCGAACCGCACCCTGCGGAGGTCGCCATGACATCCAGATCGCTGACCGCCGTGCTCCTCGCCGGAGCCCTCGCCCTCACCGCCTGCGGCCCTCCCACGCCGTCCGCCGCACCCGGAACCCTGGTCATCGCCGGGTACGGCGGCTCGTACGAGGAGGCGTTCAAGCAGTCGGTCATCCCCGGCTTCGAGAAGACCTGCTCGTGCAAGGTCACCTACATCGCGGGCAGTTCCACCGACACCGTGGCCAAGCTCAAGGCGCAGCAGGACGCGCCGCAGATCGACGTCGCGCTGATCGACGACGGCGTGCAGAACCAGGCGGTCGAGGCGGGCCTGCTCGCCGAGCTCGACCCGAAGACCGTCACGAACCTGCCCAAGGTGATCGACCTCGCCCGCCTGCCCGGCGACGTCGGCGTCGGCTTCTCCCTGAACGCCACCGGCCTGGCCTACAACACCGACTACTACGCCGAGCACGGCCTGCGGCCCCCCGAGCGCCTGGCCGACCTCGCCGACCCCAAGCTCAAGGGCAAGGTCGTCATGCCGTCCATCACCCAGACGTACGGCCTGGGCGCCCTGCTCATGGCGGCCAAGGTCGGCGGCGGCTCCGAGCAGGACATCGGCCCCGGCTTCACGGGCGTGAAGAAGGTGGCGGCCAACGCCGTCACGTTCGACACCACCGCCGACGTGTCCAACTACTTCCTCCAGGGGCAGGCCGTCGCCACCGTGTGGGGCAACTCGCGGGTGCAGACGCTGGCCAAGAAGGGATTCCCGATCAAGTTCGTCTACCCGGAGGAGGGCGCGCTGCCGTTGATCGCCACCGTCAACGTGGTGAACAAGGCCCCGCACGCCGACCTGGCGCAGAAGTTCGTCAACACGCTGCTCGAACCGTCGGCGCAGCAGGCGATGGCCGCCTCCAACTTCAACGGCCCGGTCGTCGAGGGCGTCACCCTCGGCCCCGCGCTCGCCGAGCAGGTCGTCGGCCAGGAGCGCGCCGCCGACCTGCGCAAGCTCGACTGGGCCACGATCAACAAGAGCCGCTCCGCGTGGACCGACCGCTGGAACAAGGAGATCGAATCGTCATGACCAGGCTGCTCGCCGCGGCGCTGGCCCTCGCCGGGCTCGCGGCCTGCGCTCCGCCCACCCCCGCCGCCTCGCCGGGCAGGCTCGTGGTGGCCGGCTACGGAGGCTCGTACCAGGAGGCCTTCGAGCAGGCCGTGCTGCCCGGCTTCGAGAAGTCCTGCGGCTGCGAGGTCACCTACATCGCCGGCAGCTCCACCGACACCGCGGCCAAGCTCAAGGCCCAGCAGGACGCGCCGCAGATCGACGTGGCCCTCATCGACGACGGGCCGCAGGCCCAGGCGGCCGGGGCCGGGCTGCTGGCCAGGCTCGACCCGGCCAAGGTCACCCGCCTGGGCAAGGTGGAGAAGGTGGCCAGGCTCGACGGGGACGTCGGGGTCGGCTTCGCGCTGACCGCCACCGGGCTCGCCTACAACCGCGACTGGTACGCCGAGCACGGCGTGCCCGCACCCAAGCGCCTGGCCGACCTGGCCGACCCCAGGCTCAAGGGCAAGGTCGTGCTGCCGTCGATCAGCAACACGTACGGCGTGGGCGCGCTCATGCTGGCCGCCCGCGCCGACGGCGGCTCCGAACGGGACGCCGGTCCGGGCTTCGAAGGCGTGAAGAAGGTGGCGGCCAACGCGTTCACCTTCGACACCACGGCCGACGTGTCCAACTACTTCCTCCAGGGGCAGGCCGTCGCCTCCGTCTGGGGCGGGTCGCGGGTGGAGACGCTGGCGGACAAGGACTTCCCGATCGCGTTCGTGCATCCGGAGGGCGGCGCCATCCCGCTGCTGGCCACCGCGAACGTGGTGAACAAGGCGCCGCACCCGGACCTGGCGCAGCAGTTCGTCAACGCCCTCCTGCAGCCGGGCATCCAGAGCAAGCTGGCCGCCGAGGGCTACGACGGGCCGACCGTCACCGACGCCGAGCTCGACCCGGCGGTGGCGGAACGGGTGGTGGGCCCCGAGCAGGCGGCCGAGATGAAGCCGCTGGACTGGACCGTCGTCAACAACGCGCGGTCCGCGTGGACGGACCGGTGGACGAAGGAGGTTGAGCGGTCGTGAAGACCCGCACCACCCGGCAGGAGGGTGAACGCTCGATGAGCACGAGCACCACCGAGATGGCCGCGGACCCGTCCGCGCGGCGCGGGCGGCTGCGCCTGGACGGCGTGCGCAAGGTGCTGGGCGGCAAGGAGGTCGTCTCCGCGGTGGACCTGGAGACCGAGCCGGGCGAGTTCCTCACCCTGCTCGGGCCGTCGGGCTGCGGCAAGACCACCACGCTCAACATGGTGGCCGGGCATCTCAGCGCCGACGGCGGCGTGATCGAGGTGGACGGCACCGACGTCACCGGCACTCCGCCGCACCGCCGCTCCATGGGCATGGTCTTCCAGTCGTACGCCCTGTTCCCGCACATGACGATCGCCGACAACGTGGCGTTCGGCCTGCGGATGCGGAAGGTGCCGGCGGCCGCGCGCAGGAGACAGGTCGAGGAGGTGCTGGAGATGGCCGGCCTCGAGGGCATGGCCGGCCGGCACCCGCGCCAGCTGTCCGGCGGCCAGCAGCAGCGCGCCGCGCTGGCCAGGGCCCTGGTCATCCAGCCCGACCTGCTGCTGCTCGACGAGCCGTTCTCGAACCTCGACGCGCAGTTGCGGGTGCGCCTGCGCGAGGAGGTCGTCGCGCTGCAGCGGCGCATCGGCACCACCACCATCCTCGTCACCCACGACCAGGAGGAGGCGCTGGCGGTGTCCGACCGGATCGCGGTCATGGCCGACGGCGTCATCCACCAGCTCGACCGGCCGCGGGAGATCTACCTGCGGCCGGCCACGGACTTCGTGGCGCAGTTCATCGGCGAGGTCAACGCCCTCGACGGCACCGCGACGGGCGGCGACACCTGCGAGGTCGCGGGGGCGCGGGTCGGCGCCACCCCGGTGGGCGACCCGCCCGCTCCCGGCGCCTGCGTGCGCGTCTACGTGCGGCCCGAGGTCGTACGCGTCCAGACCGGCGGCGACGGGCTCACAGGCACCGTGCGGGAGACCCGCTTCCTCGGCTCGCGCATCCGCTGCGTCGTCGCCACCGGGGCGGGCGACGTGACGGCGGCCCTGCCGTTCGACGCGCGGGTGCCCGCGGAGGGGGAGGAGGTGACCTGCGCATGGCGGCCGTCGGACGCCTCACTGGCGACCAGGTGAGCAGACCCGCGAACCATCCGCGCCGGCGTACGGGCCTGCTGCTCGCGCTGCCCGCCATCGTCATCTTCGCGCTGCTGTTCGTGGCGCCGCTGTTCACGCTGGTGGCCAACAGCTTCAGGACGCAGACGGGCGCGTTCACGATCGGCAACTACGCACGTTTCCTCGGCGACCCGTTCTACCGGGAGGTGTTGTGGAACACCCTCAAGGTCGCCGCCCTCACCACGGTGGGCTGCCTGCTCATCGGCTACCCGTTCGCCCTCTACATGCGCGGCCGCTCACCCCGGGTGCGCAACTGGCTGGCGCTGCTGCTGCTGTCGCCGCTGCTGATCAGCATGGTCATCCGCGCGTACGGCTGGCTCGTGGTGCTCGGGCCGAACGGGCCGGTCGCGGGTGTGCTGGCGTGGTTCGGGATCACCCCGCCGCAGCTGCTCTACAACGACACGGCGGTGCTCATCGGCATGGTCCACGTGATGCTGGCGTACATGGTGCTGCCGCTGATGGGCAGCCTCGACCGGATCGACCCGACACTCGTGCCCGCCGCCAAGGGGCTCGGCGCGTCCGGCTGGACCTGTTTCTGGCGGATCACGCTGCCGCTGTCCGCTCCCGGCATGCTGGCCGGGGCCATGATCGTGTTCAGCCTGACCGCGTCCAGCTTCGTCACCCCCGCGATCCTCGGCGGGCCGAAGGTGAAGCTCATGCCGTACTTCGTCTACACGCAGGCGACGACCACGCTCGACTGGCCGTACGCGGCCGCGATCGGGTTCGTCCTGGTCGTCGTGACGACCGGGCTGCTGCTCGGCTACTCGCGGCTGCTGCGCCGGGGGCGCGGGGAGGTGGTGTTCGGATGACCCGGCTCACCCGCGCGCTCGGCACGGTCTTCGCCGTCCTCGTCGGGCTGTTCCTCATCGCTCCCGTCGCCGTCACCGTGGCCTCCTCGCTCACCACCACCTCGTACGTGACGTTCCCGCCGCAGGGCATCACGCTGCGCTGGTACGCGGAGGTGTTCGGCAAGCCGGAGTTCCTGTCGTCGTTCGTGCTCAGCGCCGGGGTGGCGCTGGCCGCGGCGGCGATCTCCGCGGTGGTCGGGCTGGCCGGCGGGCTGGCCATCCACCGCTACCGCTTCCCCGGCCGCGGCGCGCTGGAGGCGGTGTTGTCCAGCGCGTTCGCGGTGCCGACGATCGTGCTCGGCATCGGGCTGCTGCAGTGGTTCGCGCAGATGGGGCTGGCGTCGAGCCCGCTCACGCTGCTCCTGGCCCACCTCGTGCTGACCGTGCCGTACGCGGTGCGGCTCGTCCTCGCCGGGCTCGCCGGGCTGGACCGGTCGGCGGAGAAGGCCGCCGCCGGGCTGGGCGCGCCGCCGTTCCTGGTGTTCTGGCACGTGACGCTGCCCGCCGTGCGCGGCGCGCTGGTCGGGGGCGCGTTCTTCGCGTTCATTACTTCTTTTGACGATCTCACCGTCGCTCTGTTCGTGGTCACCACCGACCTGCAGACCCTGCCCGTGCGGATCTTCAACTACATGCAGTACGACTACGACCCGACCGTCACCGCCATCGGCACGCTGATGGTGTTGTTCGCCGTGGTCGCGGTCGTCGTCATCGAACGTTTCGTCGGCGTGGCCAGGCTGTTCGGCGCCGACACCGACCACAAGTGAGAGGAGCCACTGTGCGAGTCGTCGTCATCGGTGCGGGGGTGGTCGGGTCCGCGATCGCGGCCGGTCTCACCCGGCGCGGCGCGCAGGTCACCGTACTGGAGGCCCGGACCCCGGGCTCCGGTACGACGTCCACCTCGGTCGCCTGGGTCAACGCCAACAACAAGACCCCGAAGGAGTACTTCGACCTCAACCACGCCGCCGTCTGGGCGCACCACGAGCTGCCCGGCGACTGGCACTTCCCCACGGGCAACCTCGAATGCGCGGTCACCGACGAGCACAAGGGCCTGCTGGAGGAGCGCGTACGGCGGCTGCTCGCCATGGGTTACCCCGTCGAGCGGGTGACCGCCCGGCGGGCGCGGGCGCTGGAGCCCGACCTGGTGCCGCCGCCCGGCGACGCCGAGTACGTGTTCTTCCCCGGCGAGGCGTACGTGCTGCCGCTGCGGCTGCTCGGCCGGCTGCTCGGCGAGGCGCGCGACCGTGGCGCGGTGGTCGAGTGCGGGGCCGAGGTCACCGCCGTGGAGGCGTCCGGCGCGGGCGCCAAGGTGACGCTGGCCGACGGGCGCACGTACGCGGGCGACGTGGTGGTGACGTGCGCCGGCCGCTGGACGCAGCAGGTGGCCGCGCTGGCCGGGGTGGACGTGCCCATGCTCGACCCGGCCGTGTCCGGGACGGTCACCAACGGGTTCCTGGTCACCACGTCGCCGGTGCCCGCCCGGCTGTCCCGGGTGCTCACCACCGGCGCGCTCAACCTGCGCCCCGACGGCGGCGGCCGGCTGCTGCTGCAGTCACTGCGCCTGGACGGGCTGGCCGACCCGGCGCTCCCGGTGCCGGGCGAGGTCGTCGACGAGATCCTCGGCCTGCTGCCGAAGGTGCTGCGCGCCACCGGGGGCGCCACGGCCGAGCGGGCGGTCGTCGGCCAGCGGGCGATGCCGGGCGACGGGCTCACCGTGGCCGGCTTCGCCGACGCCGGCCGGCGCGTGTACACCGTGGCCACGCACAGCGGGGTGACGTTGGCGCCGCTGCTGATGGACGAGGTGGCGGGCGAGCTGTTCGGGGAGGAGTCCGCGCTGCTGGCGCCGTTCCGTCCCGGCCGCTTCGCCGGCGGCGCCGTACGTCCCGCCCCGGCTCCGGCCCGCCGCCCCGGCCAGCAGTGACCGAGGGCCCGGCCGGTTCAGGTCCGGGCCGTCCAGTCCGCCACCCGCCGCAGGAACGTCGTCGCGGTCGGCAGGTGAGCGTCGTCCGGGGACAACACCACGGCGTGGAACGCGTGCGGCATGCCGTCGTAGACGTCGAGCGCCGTGTCGACGCCGGCGGCGGAGGCTGCCTCGGCGAAGCGCCGGGAATCGTCGAGGAGCACCTCGTCGCCGCCCGCGACGATCAGGAGGGGCGGCAGCCCGCGCAGGTCGCCGTAGAGCGGCGACTGCGGCGCCTGGTCCGGCCGGGCCCCCGCGAGATACTGCTCGCCGATGGGGCCCATGATGTCCGGGTCGATGAGGTCGAGGCCCTTGTTGGTGCGGATGGACGGGCTCGAATCCGTGAAGTCGGTGATGGGGGAGACCGCCACGGCGCCCGCCGGCAGGGGGTCGCCGGCCTCGGCGAGCACCAGGAGCGCCGACAGCAGCAACGTCCCGCCGGCCGACTCGCCGGCGAGCAGGATCCGCCCGGCGGGCACGTCCTGGGCGAGCAGGCTCCGGTGGACGGCCACCACGTCATCGACGGCCGCGGGGTAGGGGTGGGCCGGCGCGAGCCGGTAGTCGACGGCGAAGGCGGGGCGGCCCGTCGCCTGGGAGAGGCGATGGGCCATGATCTGCTCCATGGCCGGGTTGCTGTGGGAGAAGCCCCCACCGTGCACGTAGATCGTGACGCCCGCGTCGAGCGTCACTCCGGGCGCGGTGACCCACATGCCGGGGACGCGGCCGGTCCGCGGCAGGACGGGGGTCACGTCGGCGTCGGCGTCGAGCGTGGGCGGGTCGGTGAACAGCGTTCCCAGCCGGGCGCGTACGGCGGCCCTGGCTTCGGGCGTGATGGAGACGTGTGCGAGCTGCACGAAGGATCCCTTCGATCAGGTGGACAAGCGTGGGTGAGCATGGCGTGGCGGCGGCATCGGTGGCCGCGGGCACGCGGGGATGAGCCGGGGGAGACTCATGCGGGTCCGTGCCGGGCGCTGGGCGCCGTCAGGGGCACGGAGACGTCACGCGGTTCGCGGAAGGATCAGGTGAGGTCCGTGCACATGAAGATCAACCCCCGGGTGTCAGGTGCCGCCCACCCGCCGCCGTCCACCTGGCGGCGTCACACGACACGTCGAGCATTACAACCGTGCCGTCCGCGCGGTGTCAAGCGCCGGGTGCGTGCTCACGCCGCGACGTCGGGCCCGGCGGCGGCTGATCGCGGCACCGCGAGGTTCCCGTACAGGCTGAGCGGGTACGCGTACTTCCTCCGGTGAGAAAGGCCTAGGGGTACGTCGATGATCGAGAGGCTGATCGAGCTGGGCGAGTTCGGCGCGGAGGCCGCGGTCGCCCTCACCCGCAACGGGCTGCTGCGCCCGGTCCACCCTGCCGCGCTCGCCCGGGTGGTGGAGGCGTACCGGCATTTCCACGTGACCCCCGCCGCCGGGCTGGCGATGGCGGCGGCGCGCTGGCCGGACCGGCAGGCGATCCTGGACGAGGACGGAGCGCTCACGTTCGCCGAACTGGACGAGCGCGCCGCCGCGCTGGCCGGCGGCCTGTACCACCGGCTCGGCGTGGGAGAGGGGACCACGGTGGCGGTCATGTGGCCCAACCACCGAGGGTTCGCCGAGGCGGTCGCGGCCGTGTCCCGGCTGGGCGCGGACCTGCTGCTGCTCAACACCGGGCTGGCCGGCCCGGCCCTGCGCGACGTGCTGCGCCGCGAACAGGTCGGCGTGCTCATCGCCGCGCCCGGCCTGCCGCCGGTGGACTTCGCCGGTCGGCGCGCCGACGATCTCGACGAGCTCATGCGCTCCGGCGCCCCGCCCGCTCCGGTGCCGAGGCGGCCGGGACGGCTGGTGCTGCTCACCTCGGGCACGACCGGCCTGCCCAAGGGCGCGCCCCGGCGGCTGTCGATGGCGGAACTGGCCGAGCCTTTCGTCTCAATGCTCGCCACCGTGCCGGTGCGCGGCGGCGAGCCGATGCTCATCGCGCCGCCGCTGTTCCACGGGCTCGGCATCCTTTGGTACGCGGTCGCGCTCGTGCTCGGATGTCCCGTCATCCTGATGCGCCGATTCGACCCCGACGCCGTGCTCGACGCCCTGGAGCGGCACCGGGCCGGCGCGCTGGTCGCCGTGCCCGCCATGCTGTCACGGCTGCTGGCCCGCGAGCCCCGCGACCTGCCCGCCCTGCGGGTGGTGGTCTCCGGCGGCGCCGCGCTCCGGCCGGACCTCGCCACCGCGTTCATGGACGCCTACGGCGAGGTGCTGCACAACCTGTACGGCTCCACCGAGGCCGGCTGGGTGGCCCTCGCCACGCCCGGGAACCTGCGGGATGCCCCCGAGACGATCGGCCGCCCGCCGCGCGGCGCCACCGTGCGGATCGCGGGACCGGACGGGGAGGAACTGCCGCCGGGCGAGGTGGGGCGGGTCCTGGTCGGCGGCGGACTGGCGTCTGGCGCGCGGGCGGGCGAGCTGATGAGCACGGGCGACCTGGGGCACCGGGACGAGCGAGGGTTGCTGTTCATCGACGGCCGCGACGACGACATGATCGTCTCCGGCGGGGAGAACGTCTTCCCGCAGGAGGTCGAGAACCTCCTGGCCCGCCTGCCGGGCGTCGCCGACGTGGCCGTGCTGGGCGTGCCCGACGAGGAGTACGGCCAGCGGCTGGCGGCGTACGTGGTCGCGGAGGAGGGCGTCACCCTGTCGGCCGACGAGCTCAGGAGCGCGGTGAAGGCGGAGCTGGCGGGCTTCAAGGTGCCGCGTGACATCGTGTTCGTGCCGTCGGTGCCGCGCAACCCGACCGGCAAGGTCGACCGCGCCCGGCTCACCGGCGACTGACCCAGCCGGCGCCGCGGCCCACCCGACGGGCCGCCGGGCGGACGAGGCGGCGGCCGGTCAGGGGCGGCGGCCGGTCAGGGGCTCAGCGGCGGTGAGGCCGTGCCGTGGGGGTTGTCGATGACGTAGCGCCACCGGCCGTCCGGGCCGCACCGGACGACGTCGGTGGCCGTCCCGGACAGGTCGATCTGGCTGCCGTCCCTCGCGGTGCCGCGCATCGACCAGTCGACGATGAGCAGGGCGATGTCGCCGGCGACGTACACGTGCCTGGGACACGCCTCGATCGGCAGGCCGAAGCTCCGCAGGTGCTCGTTGGCGGCCAGGAGGCCGGCGCCGGCGACGGGATGGCCGGGGACGGGGACGAGCACGGCGTCGTCCTCGTAGACGTGGTCGAGGGCCGCAGGGTCGTGGGTGTTCATGGCCGCCACGAAACGGGCGGCGGCGCCGGCGGGGTCGCCCGCGAGCACGACGTGAGGCCGGGAAGTGTCATGAGTGTCCATGACAAAACGATCATATCACGGGGAGGGTTCGCCGCCGGCGGCGGGGGCGAGGTCGAGCGTGGCCAGAGCGCCGCCTTCCCGCGGGTTGGCGAAGGTGAGCCGGGCGCCCAGGACGGCGGCCTGGCCCGCGGCGATGGTCAGGCCGAGGCCGTGGCCGGGGGTGGTGCGGTCGCCGCCCTTGCGGAACCTCGCCGGCCCGTCGCGCAGCAGGTGGCCGGGGAAGCCGGGGCCACGGTCGCGGACGGTGACGCGGGGTCCGTCGACGACCACGGTGATCGGCGGCCGGCCGTGCCGGGTGGCGTTGGTGAGCAGGTTGGCCAGGATGCGCTCCAGGCGGCGCGGGTCGGTGGCCACGACGGTGCCGACGCGGACCACGACCCGCGCGTCCGGTGCGAGAGCGGCCGCGCGGTGCGTGGTGAACTCCCCGAGCGCGACGTCGGACAGGGCGGGGCGCTCTGTGGCGGTGTCGAGGCGGGCCACCTCCAGCACGTCTTCGACGAGGGCGCGCAGGGCCTTGGTGCGCTCCTGCACGATGTCGGTCATCCTGCCGGGCGGCAGCAGCTCGGCGGCGGTCGTGAGGCCGGTCAGCGGGGTGCGCAGCTCGTGGGCGATGTCGGCGGTGACCCGGCGTTCGGCTTCGAGGCGGGCCTGCAGGGCGCCGGCCATCGCGTCGACGGCGTGGGCGAGCTCGGTGGCCTCGTCGTGGGAGCGGCCGCCGATCGCCGCGCCCACCCGGACGGTGGGGTCGCCGGCGCTGACGTGCCGGGCGGCGGTCGCGGCCCGGCGCAGCCGGTCCGACAGCCGCGCGCCTATCGCGATCCCGGCCAGGGTGCCGCCGGCGACGACCGCGGCCGAGCCCAGCAGCAGGACCCGGTCGAGCGCGGCCAGGTCGCCGAGGCTGTCCCGGTAGTCGGAGCGCAAGGACAGCACGTGGTCGCCGGTGCCGGCCGCCGCCCAGATGAAGGTGCCCTCGGAGGTCTGGCGCAGCGCGGTGGCGACCTTCCCGCCGCGCACCGCCGCCCGCAGGTCTGCGGGCACGGCCGGGTCGTCCAGCCGGCTGCCGAAGGCCGGCTGGCTGCCGCGGTGATATTCGCGCAGCAGCAGCTGGATGCGTTCGGCCTGCAGGCGGTGGGCGTCGTCGGCCTGCTTGCGGGCGTAGGCGAGATGGACGATGAGGCTCAGCGCCACCGCCACGACGACGCTGACCGCGGCGACCGTGGCACTGATCTTCCAGCGCAGGCTCATCCGCCGTGGACCCCTCGCGCGCGGGAACCTCACTCGCCCTCCGCGCGCAGCTTGTAGCCGAAGCCGCGTACCGTCTCGATGCGGTCGCCGCCGATCTTGGTGCGCAGCCGCTGCACGTGGATGTCGGCCAGCCGCGAGTCGCCGCCGTAAGCGTAGTCCCAGACGCTTTCCAGCAGCACGTCCCTGCTGAGCACCACGCCGGGCGACTCGGCGAAGCGCAGCAGCAGCCGCATCTCGGTCGGGGTGAGCGCCACCGGCCTGCCGCCGCGCAGCACCCGCATGCCGTCGACGTCGATCTCCACGTCGCCGAAGCGCAGCGGGCGGGCCCGCCGTCCGGCTGGAGCGCCGCCCTGCGTCGTGCGGCGCAGCACCGCGCGGATGCGGGCCAGCAGGACCGAGCCGTCGAAGGGCTTGGTGACGTAGTCGTCGGCCCCGGCCTCCAGGCCGACGACGACGTCGACGGCGTCGTCGCGGGCCGACACCATGATCACCGGGACGAGGCTCTCCTCGCGGATGCGCCGGCACAGGCTCACGCCGTTCATGCCGGGCAACATCACGTCCAGCAGCACCACGTCGGGAGTGCGGGCGCGGAAGGCCTCCAGCCCGGCCATCCCGTCGGCGGCGGTCGTGACCGTCAGGCCGTCGCGTTCGAGGGTCAGCTGGGTCACTTCCCGGATCACCTCGTCGTCCTCGACGAACAGCACGTGCGGGGTCTCGGCGGCGTCCATGAAATCCCTGTCCATCCTTCGTGTCGTCTCACGCGCCGTCGAGGACGAGCGTGCGGCCGCTCCAGCGAAGCGGCGTCTCCCTCGTGGCGGTCGGGCAGGAGGCGGCGTCGCCCGGCCGGTATTCCGGCCGCACCAGGACCAGGGCGGCGTCGCGGACCTCGACGCGGCTGCCCACGCCCTCGTGGGCGTAGACGCGCCGGTCCGGCTGCCCTCCGGTGAGACGGTAGACGTAGGTGCCACGAGTGCCCTCATAGCCGCAGGCGCGGCCCGGGCAGACGTAGACGGTGACGACCACCAGGTCGACGTGCCCCCAGTCGCCGGACAGGGAGACCTCCTCGGCGTGGACGGGGAACCTGCCGTGCTCACACCGTCTGATCGCGGCCGTCTCCCGCGTGCCCAGGCGCGGATCCTCGCTCAGCACCTGCATCCCGTCCAGGTCGGACCGGGTGCCGGCGGCCGTCTGCGCCGGCGTGGGCGAGGCCGTGCCCTGGCTGGGCTGCCCTTCCACTCGCACCCGCGGATCGATCCCGCACCCGGCCACGACAGCCGACCCGGCCAGGGCCAGCCCGCACAGCACGGCGCCCGCGACGGCGAGCGGTTTTCTCAACGACATGCCGCAGATAATACATTGCCGCGCATTGTTACAAGACCTATGGATTACCGCTGGCATTTCGATGTGAAAGCTGAAATGAATCGACGGCCACCGCCTTTACGGTGGACGCCGTGAAGCTCCTTCGAGGAGCCGAGTGCCGTACCGGCCTGCTCGTCAGGGCCGGTACGGCGGCCGGGAAGCGCCCGCCGGCAAGCCGCGAGGCGTTCCCCCGCGGAGAAATTCCGTGACGCACTGAGAAAGACATCGAATTCGCCGAGCAGGCGGAGAAAGCCGGGACCATGCCCCTGTCTTGGGAGGCCTACCAGAAATGAACCATCCCGTGGACGTTCCCCATGACGCCCCGCCGGGCGCTCAGCCGACGGTCAGCTCCCGGCCCCCACGGGGGCGGCTGCCGGGGCTGGACGCCGTGCGGGCGCTGGCCATCGTCGGCATGGTCTACATGCACGTCAGCCCGACCGGCTGGCTCGGCCCCGCTCCCATGCCGGACAAACCAGGTGTGCTCGACTGGGTCGAGCACACCGTCTCCGGCCGCTCGATGAGCCTGTTCGTGCTGATGGCCGGCATCTCGGTGGCGCTCATGACCGGCGGGCCGGCGCCGTTCGGCGGCGACCGGCTGGCGACGGCCAGGAAACGGCTGGCCGTCCGCGCGGTCATGCTGTTCCTGATCAGCCTGTGCGTGGATCAGCTGTCCGGCATGAACCTGTCGATCCTCGAATTCTACGCCGTGTGGCTGCTGCTGCTGATCCCGCTGGTACGGCTGCGCCCGGGCACGCTGCTGGCGGCCGCCGGCGTCCTCGGGGCCGCGCTCCCCGTCTTCTGCTTCATCGTGCTCAACCACGGCCGCGATTGGGCCATCTCCCCGATGAACAGCGCCGGTGCCGAGCAGGCCTTCGGCCTGGCGGTGCTGCTGAACCCGCAGGACTGGCTCGCGAAGGTGCACCAGCTGCTACTGGGCGGTGGCTTCCAGACGCCGTACGCGATCCCGCTGCTGCTGGCCGGGCTGGCCATCGGACGGCTCGACCTGCGCAGCCGCGCCGTGCGTGCGAAGATGGCCGGCTGCGGCGCGCTGCTCGTGGCCGTCTCCTGGCTGGTGTCGTGGGTGGCGCTCGTCCCGCTGGGCGCCGAGCGGGCGCTGGCGGACATGATGAAGTCCGCGGGCGGGCCGATGGTGCAGCCGTGGGCGTCGGTGCTGACCCTGCCGCCGCACCAGCTGTACGCGCTGAGCATCCCGATGGCGCCGATGATGGTCGGGGTCGGCCTGCTGCTGCTGGCCGGGTTCCTCACGCTGCTGCAGCGGCCGGGCTGGCAGCGGGCGCTGCTGCCGCTGACCGCCGCGGGAAGCCTGTCGCTGACGTGGTACGCCGCCCACCAGGTCGTCATCGAGCGGACGGCCGGCGACCCGCCCTACGCCTTCACCCTGTTCGCCGGCATGGTCGTCTTCGCCTTCGTCTTCTCGCCGCTGTGGCTGCGATGGATCCAGCGCGGGCCGCTGGAATGGCTGGTGCACCGGGTCACCGTCATGGTCGCACGCGACCAGGCGACTGCCAGGCACAAGGCCACATAGGCGGAGGCGTGCGGCCGGGCCAAAGGCGCCCCAGCGCTCGGTCCCGGCCGCCCTGCTCACCGCCTGCGGCGGCCGGCCGGCAACAGGACGCACGCGAGGGCTCCGAGCACGACGGTGGCGAGTCCTGAGACGCCGAGCGTCGCCTGCGCGCCCAGCGCCGTCGTGACCGGCCCGCCCAGAGCGGTGCCGAGCGGCGCTGCCGTGAGCAGCGCCGCGCTGCGGGCGGCCAGCATCGCGGCCAGGTGCTCCGGCGGCGCCTTGGCCTGCATGAGCGTCACCGACAGCGCCACGAACGGCCCGTAGACGGCGCCGCCGAGCCCGAAGCACACGACGGTCACGGCCGTCGGCGCGCCGAACCCGAACGGCAGCAGCAGGATCCCCCAGCCGAGCACGATGCCGACGGTCACGGGCCAGAGCGGCAGCCGCCGCAGCGCGCCGACGGCCAGCCCGCCGAACACGGCTCCGACGCCGAACACCATCCAGTACAGGCCGAGCAGCGTGCCCGGCGCGCCCAGATCGTGGGTCACGTGGAGCGGCAGTGCCACCTCGACCGGGCCGTACAGCAGGTTGAAGAACCAGGTGAGCGTCAGCAGCCCGAGCAACTCGGGATGGGAGCGCAACAACGCGAGCCCGCCGCGGGCGGCCGTCCGGTCGACGGGGGAGACCCGCCCCGATCCGGGCAGGCGGGTGCGCAGCACGACCACGGCGAGGAAGACGTAGGTGAGGGCGTCCAGGCCGACCACGAGCGCCGTGCTCACGTACGTCACCAGCACACCCGCGATCGCGGGCCCGGCGATCGTGGCGGCGAATTCGAGCGAGCTGACGAGGGTGTTCGCGGCGAGCCGATGCTCGCCCGGCAGCAGCTCGGCCAGCAGCGTGTACTTGGCCGCGCTGCCCCACGCGTGCAGTAGGGACGAGACCGCGAGCAGCGCGACGTACAGCGGCAGGCTGAGGAGCCCCGCGAACCAGGCGAGCGGCACGACGCCGAGGAACACGCCGCGCACCACGTTGTCGGCGAGCAGCACCCACCTGGCCGGCACCCGTCGCAGGCGCCGGCCCAGCACCAGCGCGCCGGCCACGCCCGGCATCGTGTACGCGGCCACCGCGCCGCCGACCCACAACCCCGCGCTCGCCTGCGGCGCGAGCTCGATGGCGAGCCATGCCACGGCGACGAAGCTCATGCCGTCCCCGAGATAGGAGACGGCGAAGCCGAGGATCAGCCGCCGGAACAGTCGGTGGGCGAGCACCGGCCGGTAGGCGGCGGGGACGAGACGTCGGAGCACGGAAGGCGCGTGCGAGACCATGAGCGGCGGATCGGCTCAGCGCGGGTCCCGGACGCGGCGCGAGGCCGTCCGCCGGAGCGCGGGGCTCGCCGGGTCGTGCGGAATGGAGGTGGTGTGAACCGTGATGTGCATGGTCATCAGGTTATGGGTCGCTATGAGAGCGATGCTTCTCGAAAACTGACCGGTCGCCTCGACGGGCCGCGAGGGCGGGCCCCGGCGACGGCCCGGGGTTCACGCGGCGGAGGCGCGGGCCCGGTCCAGGATGCCCAGCGTCAGATCCTCCTGCACGTCCTCCAGGTTCCACCGGGAGTCGCGGTAGGCGTGGTTGCTGACCCAGAACGTCATCACGCCGTCGTCCAGCGACCTGGCGTACGACGCCAGCGACCAGGAGTTGCCGCCGTCGTGCCAGGCGATCCGGCCGTCGCCGGTGCCGTGCATGCTCCAGCCGTACGCGTACGACTCGTCGGAGTCGGGCATCGGCGCGTACGGGGTGAACAGCTTGTCCTTGGCACCGCCGGGCAGGACGGTGTCGCCGATCAGCGCGCGGTGCCAGCGGAACATGTCGCGGGCGGTGGACAGCATGCCGCCGTTGCCGCGCAGGTTCCAGTAGGGGCCGTCCGGTGCCCGCGGATGTTCGTCGGGCCGGCCCTTCGCGCGGCCACCGGCGTCGTACTCCACGGCCATCCGGCTGCGGTCCCAGTGGGGCAGCACGTACCCGGTGCTGGTCATCCCGGCGGGGGCGAACAGGTGCTCGGCCAGGAACTCCTCGTAGCCGAGGCCGGAGACCTTCTCGATGATCGCGGCGAGCACGCTGTAGCCGGCGTTGGAGTAGCGGAACCGTTCGCCGGGGGCCGACAGCGGTGCGGAGGCCAGCGCCCGGGCCAGCAGACCCTCGCGCGACAGCACTTCGTAGTCGTCGCCCAGCGACTCGGGAAGGCCCGCCGTGTGGGTCAGCAGGTGGTGCACGGTGATCCCCTGTTTGCCGGGCGGGACCTGCCCGAGGTGGGCGCTGATCGGGTCGCTGGTGCGCAGCCTGCCCATCGTCTCGAGCTTCAGGATCGCGGCCGCGGTGAACTGCTTGGTGATCGACATGACGTCGTACACCGTGTCGCAGGCCGCGGGGGTCCCGGCGGCGCGGTCGGCCAGGCCGAAGCCCTCACAGTCCACGATGCGGTCGCCGCGCGCCGCGATGACCGTGCCGCCCGGCCCTTCCGGCAGCGTCCTGGCCAGGAAGTCGGATATCGGTTCGTCGGCGGCGGGCGAGCACGCGGTCATCGCGAGCACGAGCAACAGCAGCGCACCTGTACGCATGGGGCCTCCAGCGATCGGAAGGCACCAGTTGACTCTCGCCGCCAGGACTGATCAACATGTCGGGGTGTCCGGGTTCGTACGGGACACCGTACGTCCAGGTCAGCGTCCCGGGCCCGCACCCGCAGATCGACACAGGAGCCGATCATGACCACCACACCGCCGCCGCCACCGGTCACCGGCGAGGCCGCATTCATGCAGGAACTCCGCCGGCTCAAGGCGTGGTCGGGCCAGAGCTTCCGGCAGCTCGAACGCCGCGCGTCCGCCGCCGGGGACGTGCTGCCCTCCTCCACCGCCTCCACCATGCTCGGCAGGAACCGGCTGCCCCGGCACGAGGTGCTCGTGGCGTTCGTCCGGGCCTGTGGCCTCGACGAGGAGCAGGTGCGAGCCTGGGCGGACGCCCGCGCCGCCATCGCCGGGGCTGTGGCCGCTCCGGCAGCCGCTCCGTCGGCCCGTCCGGAGTGGCCGACGGAGGGGCCGCCACGGCGGTGGGCGGCGCCGACCCGGGGGTGGCGGGTCGTCGCCGCGGCGGCGGCTCTGGTGGCGGCTCTGGTGGCGGCCTTCGCCGGAGGGGCGGTCCTGACGTTCGGAGGCGACGCGATCGAGACGTACGAGACGACCGTCGTACGCTGACCCCGGCCCGGGTCAGAAGGCGTTGACGAGGACGACGTACACGGTGGTGCCGATGCCGACGCTCAGGATCGTGCGGCGGCCGAAGGCGAGATGGGCGCCCGCGGTGACGGCCACGGCGAGCAGCGCGGGCAGCGCCGCCCGTGGTTCCGCGGTGATGGTGCCGTGCAGGGCGGTGACGGCGAGGATCGCGAGGATGCCCACCGGCATCCACATCGCCAGGTGCCGTGCCGTCGCCGACGTGCGGAGCCCGCGCAGCGCCGCGAAGGGAACGGCGCGCAGGGCGAAGGTGATGCCGAAGACGATCGCGAGGACGGCGAGCAGGTAGGGCGTGCTAGGCACTGCCGGCCACCTCCTGGGGGCGGCCCGCGTTCCGGCGGGCGGCGAGCGCGTGGCGGGCCAGCAGCAGGGCGAGGAACAGCAGCAGCGCGGTGAACAGGGCTGCTTCCGGGGTCAGCACGAGCGCTGCCGCGACGCTCGCCCCGGCCAGCACGACGGAGGGGAGCTCGCTGCGCGAGCGGACCGCGTCCAGGGCGAGCGCGGTGAACAGGGCGCACAGGGCGAATTCCAGGCCCTTGACCGGGCCGGGCAGGGCCGTGCCGAGCGCGACGCCGGCCAGGCCGCCGCCGATCCAGTACGCCTCGCAGGCGACCTGCATCGCCAGCAGCCGGGGCGCCGAGCGTTCGGCCTCGGGCAGGGCGGCGTTGACCGCGTACGCCTCGTCGATCATCGCGTAGACGGCGTACGCCTTGGCCAGCGGGTGCCTGACCACGTGCAGCGGGAAGGAGAAGGCGTAGAAGACGTGGCGGAAGTTGACCACCAGGACGGTCAGGGCGATCGCGCCCAGCGGCGTGACCGTGGCCGCCATCCCCACCACCAGCAGCTCCACGGAGCCGGCGAACGCGGACAGCGACAGGGCGGGGGCCAGCCACCAGGGCAGGCCGGCCTGGACGACCATCAGCCCGAGCGCGACCCCCAGCGGGAGGATGCCCAGCCCGGCGGAGAACGAGTCGCGCACCCCCGCGGCGAGCTGCTGCCGCCGGGTGGCTGGGACGGACGCTGGGACGGACGCTGGGAGGGACGCTGGGAGGGACATGGTGACCTGCGGGGGAACGTGTTCTCGCACTTCTCAATGGTCTCGCGAAACACGTGCCATGTGGTTGCCGGAATTGCCCGTCAAGCGGCTTGTGGTGCAATCTTCTCACCGTGGATGCGATCGACCGAGCAATAATCAGCGAGCTGGAGCGCGAAGGGCGCCTGACGAATGTCGAGCTGGCCCACCGGGTCGGGCTCACCACGGGGCCGTGCCTGAGACGCGTCCAGCGGCTGGAGGCCGACGGCGTCATCCGCGGCTACCGGGCCGTCATCGACCCCGCCGCCGTGGGGAGGTCCTTCGAGGTGCTGATCGACCTCACCCTCGACTCGCAGGACGCGGGGACCGTGGAGCGCTTCGAGCGCACCCTGGCGCAGGCCGAGGAGGTCGTCGAGCTGCGCCGCCTGTTCGGCACCCCCGACTACTTCATGCGCGTGGCCGTCGCCGACCTGGCCGCCTACGAGACCTTCCTCAGCCAGTACGTCATGACGGTCCCGGGCGTGAGGGGCGTCACGTCGAACTTCACGATGAAGAACATCAAGTCGGCCCCGTGACGGCGGGCTGGATCCAGCCCGCCTCCCACGCGCGGTGGGCGGCCGCGTGGCGGGAGGTGTCCTCGGTCAGCGCGGAGGCGACGATGTCGGGCCGGTGCTCGCGCGCCAGGCGTACCGCGTCGGCCGAGGTGGCCGCCTCGGCGGCCACCTCAAGGTCATCTCCACGTCGAACGCCCCCACACCTGTGGCGCGACGCGACCGGAGTCACCTCCATCGACCGCGTGGTCGTGCAGGTGTGCCGCTACAGCAACTCCCCGTTCGGAACCAGCTACTGCGGCCAGGCGGCCGAGTACAAGATGCCCTGAGGCGTGAACGGGGCGGCATCCTGGCCGGGTGCCGCCCGCGCGCCCTTGTCCGGCGCGTGAGCTTACTTGACGCCGCAGGCGGGCAGGCGGATGCACGGGGGCCGCGATCGGCTGGGAGGCGTCATGGTCACTTCGCGAGGCGTCTTCAGGCGCAAACCGGTGGAGCAGATCGCCACCGAACACGAGGGGGAACTCGCCAGGACACTGGGGTTGTGGCAGCTGACCGCCATCGGCGTGGGCGGCATCATCGGTGCGGGCATCTTCGCGCTGGCCGGCGCGGTCGCCAACGAGACCGCGGGACCCGCCGTGCTGGTGTCGTTCCTCATCGCGGGTGTCGCCAGCGCCGCCGCCGCGCTGTCCTACGCCGAGTTCGCGGGAATGATCCCGAAGGCCGGGTCCGCCTACACCTACGGGTACGCCGTCCTGGGGGAGATCGTCGGCTGGTTCATCGGCTGGGACCTGCTGCTGGAGTACACCGCGATCGTCGCGGTCGTCGCCATCGGCATCTCCGGCTATTTCGGCTTCCTCGTCCAGGAGCTGGGGTTCGGGCTGCCCGCGTGGATGCTCGGCGCCCCCGGCACCGGCGAGGGACGCGTGGTGGACCTGTTCGCGGTGCTGCTCTGCCTGCTCATCGCCTTCCTGCTGAACCTCGGCATCCGCGCCGCCGCCCGGTTCGAGACGTTCGTGGTGGGGCTGAAGGTCGCGGTCGTGCTGCTCGTCATCGTGGTCGGCTTCTTCCACATCAACACCGCCAACTATCACCCCTTCTTCCCGTACGGGATCGGCGGGGCCATCACCGGGGCCGCCACCGTGTTCTTCGCGGTGTTCGGCTACGACGCGATGAGCACGGCGGCCGAGGAGTCACGCGACGCGCAGCGGCACATGCCCAAGGCGATCATCTACTCCCTCATCATCGCCATGGTGCTGTACGTGCTGGCCACGCTCGTGCTGACCGGCATGCAGAACTACCGGGAGATCGACCCCGAGAGCGGCTTCTCCTCGGCGTTCGTCTCGGTCGGGCTGTCCGGGCTGGCGTCGGTGATCGCGGTGGGCGCCATCATCGGCATCCTCACCGTCATGTTCACGTTCATGCTCGGCGTGACCCGCGTGTGGTTCTCGATGAGCCGTGACGGGCTGCTGCCGCAGTGGTTCGCCAAACTGCACCCGGTACGGCGCGTGCCCTCGCGCGTCACCTGGATCGTGGGCGTCGCCTCCGCCGTGATCGCCGGGTTCCTGCCCATCCAGGAGGCCGCCGAGCTGACGAACATCGGCATCCTGCTGGCGTTCGTCGTCGTGTGCCTGGCCGTGATCGTGCTCCGTTACCGCCGGCCCGGCCTGCGCCGGCAGTTCCGCACGCCCGGGATGCCGGTCGTGCCGGCCGTCGGGGTGCTCTTCTCGATCTGGCTGATCACCTTCCTGGATCCGGTGACCTGGCTGCGCTTCGCCGCCTGGTTCGTGCTGGGGCTGGTCATCTACTTCGCCTACAGCCGCCGGCACTCCGCCCTCGAACAACCGCCGGCCGGGCCGGGCGAGCGCTGACGTACCGGACTGTGTGCCCGCGATCACACCGGGAAGGTGTCACGAAGCGAGGGCCGCGGGAGTCATGAGAGGGACATGACCCTCACAGTCAAGGAACGATCATGACCGATACCCGTACCGCTCTCCTGCGTGACCTGCACAAGCCCGGTGACCCGCTGATCCTGCCGAACGTGTGGGACGCGGGCAGCGCCACCGTCGTGGCCGAGGCCGGCTTCCCCGCCCTGGCGACGGCCAGCGCGTCCATCGCCGCCCTGCTGGGGCGCGGCGACCACCAGCAGGCGCCTGTCGAGGAGATGCTCGACATGGCCGCCAGGATCATCAGGGCCGTGGACGTACCGGTGACCGTCGACGCCGAGGGCGGCTACGGCCTGCCGGCCGGCGAGCTCGTCGAACGGCTCACCGCCATCGGCGCGGCCGGGTTCAACATCGAGGACACCGACTACCCGGGTGGAGGGCTGGTCGACGCCGGCACGCAGGCCGAGCGCATCGCCGCGCTCCGGGAGGCGGGCCCCGACCTGGTGATCAACGCGCGGATCGACGTGTTCCTGACCGGCTCGACGTCGGCCGAGGAGGTCGCGGAACGCGGGCGTCGCTACCTGGAGGCCGGCGCCGACTGCGTCTTCCCCATCCTGGCCCCGTCGGAGGAGGTGGTCGGCGACCTGGTGGAGGCCGTCGCCGGGCCGGTCAACGTCACCTGCATGCCCGGCATGGACCTGGACAGGCTGGCCTCCCTCGGCGTCGCCCGCGTCTCGTTCGGCCCGTTGACGTACCTGACCGCGCTGGACGCGCTCAAGGCCATGGCGGGCCGCATCCGCGCGGGCGGGGACCCGTACGCGGCCTGACCGGCGCGCGGAGGGCGGGCCGGCCCTCCGCGCGTCAGGCGGAGGCGCGGCCCAGGGCCCGCAGCTCGTCGGGGGAGAGCGCCGAGACGTTCTGGTCGACGGGGGAGTCGGAGTACTGGTGGATGGTCCAGGTTTTCCAGTCGGCGGGCGGCGTCACCATCCCCTTAGGCTTGCTGTAGTGGGCCACCCACAGCGGGTACTCGGCCAGGCCCTTGCCGTGGGTGTCGGCGAAGTTCCAGCCGCTGTAGAACATCGGGGTAACCCCCGTCTCGGCCTTCACGTGCGACAGCCAGGCCTTGGCCCAGGCGTTGACCTCCTCGACGGACTTGCCGTCGGTGGTCTCCAGGTCCAGCACCAGCAGGTCACCGGGCTGGGAGGACTGCGAGTTCACCATGGACAGGAAGTGCTCGGCCTCGGCGATGGGGTCGTTGGCGGGGTGCCCGTAGTGGTACGCGCCGCGCACGATGCCCTTCTTGCCCAGCTCGCTCCAGTGCCGGGCGAAGGCGGCGTCACGGAAGTCGGTTCCTTCGGTGGCCTTGATGATGCCGAACTGTGCGGGGCTGGCTGCCCAGTCGTGCTGCGGCTGGTAGTTGGACACGTCCTGGCCGTAGGTGAGCGTCGGCTGCTGGGCCGCCTGGGCCGAGTCCGGCTCGACGGGGGACGCGTACGCGGGCGCGGTCGCGCCCGACAGGGCGGCGGTTCCGGCGAGCAGGGCGCCGGCGGCGGAAAGGGTGAGGCGTCGGGTGAGTTCGCGCATGGGGGATTGACTCCTTGCTTCCATGTGCCTACCGGGTTAGCTGACGGGTTCGGACGTGGAAGTGCCCTACGCACGCGGCCGTCGGCCGGCGTGCGATTCACCCCGGAAAGGTGGGTCCCCGGTTCCGCGCTGTGCGGATTCGGCCTGTCAATGTCGCGGCAAAGGGCTGGGCTAACGATCACCGTCGGCCTCTGCCGTAATCCCCAGAAAGGTATATACAGCCCCATAAACGCTGCAAGCGGTATAAATCCCCATGCAATGTGTTTTTACCTTGAGAAGCCCTGGACCGCCGTGTGCGCAGACGTTCCAGGGCTTTGGCAAAATTTCCGGCACCGTACGCTGGCCCCCACCGTACGGCCCCGCGCCTGATGAGTACGCCGGACCATGCCGACCAGGTCCTGCGGCTCGGGACCCGCGAGGTCGGTGGGCGCCGGCCCGGCTCGGATGATCCGCCGATGCGGACGCCGCATGAATGCCGGCGCGCGACTACGGGACGGTCGCCCGCCACGGCCGGCGATGACGCCCCCGCACGCGGGATGTGGGGCGGGTGTCACGTTGCCAAGGTGAAGCGCACGAACGGTATGTGCCGGCCCACCTCCAGGTAGTCCGCCACGCTGCCGTCCACCTCGAAACCCATGATTTTGCAGAGCTGACGGGCGGCGGCGGGGTGGCGGGG
>NZ_SMJZ01000460.1 GCF_004348345.1 Nonomuraea longispora | reverse complement strand
GGACAAGCCGCATCCACCAGCTCCCGGATCCGCAGCCGCGAGCAGAACGCGGCCACCACCGGTAATGCTCCGAGCATCTTCTCGACACTGGCCTGGCCCCACTGCGCACGCTGCCTCATCTGCCAGGTCATACCGCGACGACGATCACCACAGCAAACCCGACGATCTTCAATCAACCCGACGTGCGGAAAACGGGGCTAGCGGCAGTGACCGGGCCGTCTCTTCACTAATGGGTCGGTACACGCTCCTACCGATCACCCGCACGAAGAGAGTGCGGTCGAGGATGTCACACGCGTCGTCGGTGGGAGCATGCTGGCGAAGCTGATGGCGCTTCGCGAATCTGACCAGGGGTGCTCTGTGAAAGTTGCCAGGTCGTTGGACTTCATACTACGGCTTTAGTTGATGTTCGTCACGGATTGTGACGGTGTGTCGACGTGAACAGCAGCGGG
>NZ_SMJZ01000046.1 GCF_004348345.1 Nonomuraea longispora | reverse complement strand
GCCCGAGCCCGCCCTGGAGGCGGCCGCCACGTCGTACGACGGCCCGCTCGCACTCGCGTCCGCGGGCGTCACCGTGGACCTGCCGTGAGGGCCGCCACGACCCCGGCCAGCAGGGGAGGCTCGACCCCCTCAGGCAGCTCCTCGGCCCACGCATAGCCGCGGAAGACGTGCTGCTCCTCCTCCGTCAGCGCCTTCGGGACCACCTCGGGACGGACCTCGTCGAACACCGCGAGGAAGAAAGGCTCCGTCTTGACGTACCGTACGCCGAGCCATGTGAAGTCCCGTCCGACCTCGACACATCTGCCGCCCACGGCCGAGCCCGGCAGCCCGGTCTCCTCGGTCAGCTCGCGCCTGGCCGCCTCCAGCGCCGTCTCGCCGGGATCGATACCGCCGCCCGGGGGCTCCCAGACGTCATTCCGGCCGACCGGGTCGTACCAGTGCATGAGCAGCACCCGGCCGTCACGGTCGAGACAGACGACGCGCGCCGCGGGGCGGTCACTGGTGTCCTCGGTGTTCATCCGGGACGAGACTATCCGAGGCGTCCCGCGGCCCGTCAGGGTAGGGAACGAAATACGTCTGGTCGCGCAGGTACCCGGCGAGCCGCCGTCTGAGTCGCCGTTCGAGCCGCCCGCGCCGCCACTGTCGGTAACGCGGCCGTCCACGCCGGTCTCCCCGGCCGTCCGGCTGGGCACCCACTCGACGTACGGTCCGAGCACGCCGCTCGGGAGACGATCACTCACGGGAAGGCGAGCGACCGCCACGCGAGGCCGTACTCCGGGCATGTTCACAGTTGAGCCCGGCGGGCGCCTGGCCGGGCGACCAACCGCGGGAAGATCGGTGCCGGTCTTCGTCATGGGCGGCGCCTCACCGCTTCATCGCGCCGTCCGCGATCGCGTCGGCCGCGTCGCCGATGGACACGCCCACGATCTCCAGCCGGCGCACCAGTTCCCGCTGTTTCATCGCGTCCGCGGTCAGCTCTCCCGAGAAGATCCGCGAGATCTCGTACTGGTACATGCGCCGGATGGCCCCGCCCGCCTTCTTCGCCTCCAACGCGTCCTGCACCACCGCGGAGGGCCGGGAGGCGAGGTCGCGGACGGAGTTCTCCAGGGCGTCGATGCCGACGATGACCTGGTCGAGCAGCGGGGTGAAACGGATCTGGTCGGGCACCCGGTAGAGATGCGACTCGCGGACGAAGTCCCGCAACGAGTCGAGCACGTCGTCGATCGACCGTGACAGCCTGAACAGGTCCTCCCGGTCGATGGGCGTGACCAGGGCGGTCTTGAGCTCGTCGACGAGCCGGGCGCGTTCCTCGTCGCCGAGGTGCTCGATCGCGCGCATCTGCTCGTGCGCGCCCGTCCTGCCCACCTCTCCGCCGATCATGGCCATGGCCAGCCAGGCGCCCTCCTTGGTGGCCTCCAGCTGGCCGAGCAGCGCCTCTGTCAGCGCGCTGTCCATCCGGCCGGTCATGAGGTCGCGGATCCGCCGCAGCCGCCTCACCGCCCGGCCGCCTTCCACGCGCAACCGCGCTCCACCGTTCGCCCTCCCTTTCATGACAGATCCACGCTCGCGATCCCCTTCACCATCGACGCCAGCACCCAGCCGAGCAGCCCGCTCGCCGGCAGGGTCAGCAACCAGGCAACAACGATCTTGACGGCGGCGTACCAGCGGACCCGGCCGCCGCCCTGGGCGACGCCCGCGCCGATGAGCCCGCCGGCGATGGCCTGGGTCATGCTCACCGGCATGCCGGCCGCCGCGGAGGCGACCACCGCCGTGCCCGCGGCCAGCTCGGCCACGACTCCGTGCGGGGGCCGGGAGGCGATGATCTCGCGGCCGAGCGTACGGCCCGCCTTGGGCAGGCCGTACAGGGCGCCGAGACCGAACAGGAGCGCCACCAGCGACGTGTACGCCAGGGACGCATCCGAGAAGCCCAGCGCGATCATGAACACGGCCAGCATCTTCTGCCCGTCGTTGGCCGCGTACGCGAGGGTCTGCAGCAGGAACCCCGCCCAGTGCCAGCGCGGCAGCCCGCGGGCCGTGGTCACCGAGACCAGGGCCCGGATGAGCGCCCAGGCCAGCAGCCCTCCGACGAGCGGGGCCGCCAGCCCGAACGCCAGCACCAGGCCCACCGATCCGGCCGAGACCGGCAGCCCCCAGCCCAGCCCCGCGCCGGTCAGACCGCCCACGATGGCGAGCGTGAGGCTGGTCGGCCGACCCTTCGCGCTGAGCACCGTCACCACGACCAGCGACGAGACCACCGCGCACGCCGTCGCGAGCCGCCCGCCAGGCTCGTCGAAGGTGGCCAGCCTGGTCACGAAGGTCAGCGCCACCTGGTTCGTGAGCAGCGGGACCAGCGCCACCATCAGCACCAGCACCAGCACGCCGGTCGCCGGGCGGACCGTGGGCAGTTTGAGCCCCGTCGCCAGAACGGCGCCGCCGTCGTTGACCCCGGAGACGACGGCGAACAGACCCGCGACCACGATCAGCACGACGGCGTCCAACGGCAAGCGCTCCATCCCGGCCCGCCCTGCCAGGGCGGGGCCCGCTCGATCCACTCACGGCACTCATGGCGGAAAGACGACTGCCCCGTGACCCCCGCATACAGTCTTTCCTCGATGAACATGAACTACCCGTGTTCGTGTGGAAGTTGGGTGAAGCTCCAGGTATCAGGGTGTTCGCCTGGCTGAGGTCCGTGAGGTCAACCCCTGCTCAACCGCTGGTGACCGGACACTTCGCCACTCCCGACCGCACACTCCGAACCCGGTCACGTAGGTACTCTCGGGCGTGGTCGCCCCGGTTGTACGCTGCCCACACCGGCCGCAAGGCGCCCGCAGACCCCACGCCCCGCGGAGGTGAAGGCATGACCGATCCCGCCAGGTACGCCGAGTACATTGTCACGTTGTCGTGTCCCGACCGGCCCGGTGTGGTGGCCGCCGTCTCCGGCCTGCTGGCCGCGCGCGGCTGCACCATCATCGAGAGCCAGCAGTTCGGCGACAGGGCCGCGCGGCGGTTCTTCATGCGCGTGCAGTTCGCCGGGCCGCTGGGGGAGGACGAGATCACCAGTGCCTTCGCCGCGCTCGCGCCCGACTTCGCCATGGAGTTCAGGCTGCGCGACGTGGCCAGGAGGCCGCGGGTGCTGATCATGGTCAGCAGATTCGACCACTGTCTGAACGACCTGCTCTACCGGGTGCGGGCCAAGTCGCTCGACATCGAGATCGTCGCGGTGGCCTCCAACCATCCCGACCTGCGCCCCCTGACGCAGGCGCACGGCATCGACTATCACCACCTGCCGATCACGCCCGAGACCAGGGCCAGGCAGGAGGCCGAGGTGCTGGCGCTGGTCGAGCACTATCAGGTCGACCTGGTGGTGCTGGCCCGCTATATGCAGGTGCTGTCGGAGGAGCTGTGCGAGAAGCTCGCGGGCCGGGCCATCAACATTCACCACTCGTTCCTGCCGTCGTTCAAGGGCGCCAGGCCCTACCGCCAGGCGCACGACCGCGGGGTCAAGCTGATCGGGGCCACCGCCCACTACGTGACCTCCGACCTCGACGAAGGGCCGATCATCGAGCAGGAGGTGGCCCGGGTCAACCACAGCCACTCGCCCGAGGACCTCGCGGCCATCGGGCGTGACGTGGAGTGCGTGGCGCTGGCCAGGGCGGTCACGTGGCACGCCGAGCAGCGCGTGCTGCTCGACGGGCACAAGACCGTCGTCTTCCCCCGCTGAGCGCTCCTAGAACTCGCCGATGGCGCCGACGAGCAGCGGGCCCGCCAGCAGGCCGGCGGTGAACTCCACCCCGGTGATGCGGGCCGCCAGCAGGAACGCGCGGGCCAGGCCGTTGGCCGACATGTCGTGCCACTGGGCCTCCCAGCCGTCGGCGGCCTCCTCGGGAGTCAGCCCCACCTCGCGCATCAGGTCGTCGAGCCGGTGGAGGTCGCTGCCGTGCCGCTCGCTCGGCATGATCGGCCGGAAGGTGGTGACGACGGCGCCGTCGACGGCGTAGGAGAAGTCGTCCTCGGCGTAGTCGTGCCGCGAGACGACCACCACCTCGCAGCCCTTCGACAGCGGCGTCAGCGCCTCCGTCAGGGCCGCCGTCCAGCCCCACAACTCGATCGCCACACACCACTCGCCGGCCTGGACCACGCCGACGTGGCCGCCGCCGTCACCGCCGTCGGTCTCCTCGACGAACGCGAGGACCTGCTCGCCCAGCTCGTCGAAGCTCGTCTCCCGGCCGGCGGGCCCGGCAGGGTCGAAGCGGCGCAGCACCTCGGCGGGGCCGAGCCCCCGGAAGAAGGACACGCAGAAGATGTCGCCCAGGGGGTTGGCCGGGTCGCCGTCGGCGGCCTGGAGCCAGCGGTAGGGGGCGAGCGGATCGTTGGTCATGCCCCGGATCGTGGCAGGCGCCACCGACAGAACCTGTCAGGGCCGGTAGGTACCGAAGTACCAGGCGTTGCCCTCCGGGTCCGTGCAGGCGTACTCGCGCGACCCGTACGGCTGGTTCACCAGGTCCATGGTGATCCCGGCCCCCGCGGCCTTCGCGCGGTCATGATGGGCGTCGACGTCGTCCGTCGCGATGTAGATGCCCGGCCCGCCGGGCCTGCCTTGGCCGATCATGATGATGTCGTCCCCGACGAGCAACTCGGCGTGGGCGACGGCGCCCTCGTCGTTCTTGGTCACCTCGTGCACCCCGAACCCGAACGCGGAGATCAGGAAGTCGAGCGCGGCCTGGCAGTCGTGGTATCTGGCCTGTGCGTAGACGGTTCTGCTCATACGTCCAAGGGTGCCCGCTGCGCGCACACGGGTCTTGGACAAATCTGACCGGGCGTCGTGCCGCCCAGGACCCGGAACTCCCTGTTCATGTGGGCCTGGTCGTAGAAGCCGCACTCCGCCGCCACCTGCGCGATGGAACAGCCCGATCGCAGGAGCCGCGCCGCCCTGCCGAACCTGATCACCCGCGCGGCCGTCTTCGGCGTGAGGCCGATCTGGTCGTGGAAGCGGGCGACGAGATGGCGATGGCTCCAGCCGAGCGACTCGGCCAGCGACGACACGCTCAGGCCGCCGCCCGACTCCAGCAGCCTGGCCCACGCCCACGGCAGCTCAGGACCCAGCTCAGGGCCGGACAGGATGCGCTCGCACAGCAGCCGGTCGGTCAGCGCCAGCCGGTCGTGCCAGGACGGCGTCTCGGCCAGCCTGCTCACCGCCGTGTCACCCCACGCCCCGAGCACGTCGCCGACCGGCACCACCCGGTTGGTCAACTGCCGCATCGGCAGCCCGTGGAGTCGGCGCGCCCCGAACGGCGTGAGGAACACCTCCACGCCCTCCGCCGGACCCGTCGTGCGCGTGACGGTGAAGCGGTCGCCGAGCCCGCCCGTGAACGCCGAGACCCGCTGCCCCTGGACCTCCATCGGCGTGCCGAAGCCCAGGATCAGCACGGCCCCCGGCATCGCCACCTCACGTCTGGTCACCGGCTCGGCGTAGCGCTCGCTGTAGGCGCACAGGCGCGTCACGTAGGGGCGCAGAAGGGCGCTGGGGGCGGTCTCGACCATGGCCACCCCCAGCGCGCTCATGGTGTCGAGGCTATAGGCCGGTGTGCCGTGCCAGGAACGTGAGCGAGTCGGCCGACAGGTCGACCGTCCTGCTCACCGAGCGGGCGCCGTGGCCCACCTCCGTCTCGTTGCGCAACAGCACGGGACGCTCGCTCGTCGTGGAGTGCTGCAGCGCCGCGCACATCTTCCAGGCGTGCATCGGGTGCACGCGGGTGTCGGACTGGAAGACGGTGAAGAGCGTCGCGGGATAGGCGACCCCCTCCTTGACGTGGTGGTAGGGCGAGTAGGCGCGCAGCCAGCCGAACTGCTCCGGGTCGTCGGCCGAGCCGTATTCGACGTTCCAGGTGGCGCCGAGCCCGAACTTCTCGTACCTGATCATGTCGAGCAGCGGCGCGGAGCAGACGACGGCGGAGTAGAGCTCAGGGCGCTGCGTCAGCGCGGCGCCCACGAGCAGGCCGCCGTTGGAGCCGCCTGAGATGCCGAGCTGCTCCCTGGTGGTGACGCCGGTGGCGATGAGGTGCTCGGCGGCCGCGTGGAAGTCGTCGAACACGTTCTGCTTGCTGGCCAGCATGCCCGCGCGGTGCCAGTCCTCGCCCTCCTCGCCGCCGCCGCGCAGGTTGGCGATGGCGTAGACGCCGCCCGCCTCCACCCAGGCCAGGATCGAGGCGGAGTAGCCGGGCGTCATGGACAGCCCGAAGCCGCCGTAGCCGTAGAGGATCGTGGGACGCGGCCCGGAGGCCTCTCCGGCCGGAGAGATGATCAGCATGCGGACGTCGGTGCCGTCGTGGGACTGGTAGACGACCTGCTGGGTGCGCACCTCCGGCACCTCCACCGCGCCGGGGGAGGCGGCCCAGAGCGTGGTCTCGCCCGTGCGGGCGTCGTAACGCTGGATGGTGGGCGGCGTGGTGTTGTCGGTGTAGCCGAACCACGCCTCGTGGCCGCCCTCCGGATGCTCGGCGATGCCGCCGATGGTGCCGAGACCCGGCGTGGGCACCTCGCCGACGCGCTCGCCGGTCTCGAGGTCGTGCACGGTGATCTCGCTGATGGCGTGGCGGGTCCAGGCCACCAGCATGACCGGGCGCTCCAGGTCGTCGAGGATCGCGAAGTCGCTCAGCACCGCCTCGGGGTCCTCAGGGATCAGGTCGCGCCAGGTCCCGAAAGCCGGCGCGGCCGGGTCGGCGACGCACACCCTCCCCCGGGGCGCGTCACGGTCGGTGTGGACGTAGAGGACGCCGTCGCGGCCGAACACCAGCGCCGACTGCGCGTCCACGCCCTCCTGCACCACCCGCAGCTCAGGCCGGTCGACGGGGGACTCCGTCAGGTCGGCCAGCCAGATGTCGTTGCGCGGCGCGGTGCCCTCGTGCGCCGACACCTGGAGCCAGCGCCCGTCACGCGACACCGCGACGCCGTAGTAGTTGGTCATCTTCAGGTCCTGCCCGAAGATCATCACGTCGTCCTCGGTCGAGGTGCCGACACGGTGCAGGTAGACGCGGCGGTGGAACTGCGTCTCGTTCTCCGGCACCTCGGTGCTCGGCAGCCGGCGCACGTAGTAGAACGCCTCTCCACCGGGCAGCCAGGCGACGGGGGAGTAGCGGCAGCGGTCGATGGGCCCCTCGACGCGCTGCCCCGTCGCGACGTCGATGACGTAGAGGACCGACTCCTCGTTCCCGCCCACCGAGATCTGGTAGGCGAGCAGGCGGCCCTCCTTGTCGGGTTGCACCGCGTCGAGCGTGGTCAGGCCTGAGGGATCGATGCCGATGGGGTCGATCAGCGCCCGCTCGGTGCCGTCGGGCTCGACGACGTAGTAGACGGGGTGCTCCTGGTCGGGGATGCGGCGCGAGAAGAAGTGGCGCCCGCCGCGCCAGGCGGGCACGCCCACCGAGCCCGACCTCAGCAACTCGGCGATGCGGCTCTTGAAACGCTGCGGGCCCCGCTCCCGGTTGAACAGCTCGGCCTGCGCGAGCAGCCACCCCTTGGTCTCGGGACCATCGGGTTCCTCAAGCCACCGATAGGGGTCGCGCACGGGTGTTCCGTGCAGGTTGTCAGTGGCTTCTTCGCGTCGTGCGGTCGGGTACGGCTCTCGCGTCATGCCAGGAACCCTATGCCAACGGGGATGCGTAAAGCGCTGGTCGAGCGGGCATAAAACGTACCGTGCGTCCCTTCAGTCAGTCCGCCGAACGGTTTTGGGGTGGCGGGGACCACGGTGCAAACGCCAGACTTGGTGACAGGACGGTGCCGTGGTGACCATCCGCTGGGCCGTCCGGCGGAGGTCCACGTGACGGAAGCACGAGTGCCCCAGGAGGGGCCGACAGCCGGGACATGCCGCGGCATGTCCCCTTTGATACGCGCGCGGCGGGGAGAGGCCCCATGATGCGCCAAGTCCTGCTGCTCAACGCCACCTACGAGCCGCTGACCACCCTGTCGCTGCACCGGGCCATCGTTCTGGTGCTGCGGGAGAAGGCCGACGTCGTGCACCGCGACGGCAGGGGCGCCGTGCTGCGCTCCGCCAGCCGTACGCTCGACGTCCCCTCGGTGATCAGGCTCCGCAGATATGTTCGCATCCCGTACCGGTCGCGCATCCCCCTGACCAGGGCCGCCCTCATGCGGCGCGACGACTACCGCTGCGCCTACTGCGGGCAGCGGGCCGAGACCATAGACCATGTCATCCCGCGCTCCAGGGGAGGCACGCACACCTGGGAGAACTGCGTCGCCTCGTGCACGACCTGCAACCACAGGAAGGCCGACAAATACCTGGAGGAGCTGGGGTGGACGCTCCGCGTCAGCCCGGCGGTGCCACGGGGCGCCCACTGGAGGCTCATCGGCGCGTCGCTCGTCGGAGACCCCCAGTGGGCGCCCTACCTCCAGGCCGCGGCCTGACGGTTTTGATGAGGGGGTTCCCGGCCTGACAACATGAGCAGGCATGTGGACCTTCACCTCAGAGGTTGAGGATTACGCCACGGTCGCCGAGCCCTTCCTGCTCGGCGACCCGGTGCGCAACACCGTCCCGCTGACCGTCCTCGCCAACCTGCGCGCGGGCATGCCCGCCAAGGACCCGCTCTTCGGATGGTGGACGGTGGACGGCGAGGTTCGCGGCGCGGTCTTCCGCACCCCGCCGCATCCCGTCGGCCTCTTCGCGATGCCCGTCGAGGCCGTCGCACCCCTGGTCGAGG
Organism: Nonomuraea longispora; assembly: GCF_004348345.1. Taxonomy (GTDB): domain Bacteria; phylum Actinomycetota; class Actinomycetes; order Streptosporangiales; family Streptosporangiaceae; genus Nonomuraea; species Nonomuraea longispora. Next base: position 38,441 of record NZ_SMJZ01000046.1, on the reverse strand, counting down.
CGCTCGATCGCGACCTGCCCGCGCTCGTGGGCCCCGTCGAGGTGACCTCCGAGGCCATGCGGCTGCTCGGCACGCCCCGCAGGGTGGTGTCGGAGCGGCTCTACCGCCTCGGCACGCTCACCGTCCCCGACGTGCAGGGCCGGGGCAGGATCGCCGTCCCCGGCGACTTCCCGCTGCTGGTGAGCTGGTACCACGCGTTCCACGACGAGGTGCAGACGTCCGAGGGAGACCTGGCCGAGCGGGTGGCGCAGCGGCTGGCCCGCCGGCAGCTGTTCGTGTGGGAGGCGGACGGGACGCCGGTATCGTTGGCCGGGCTCTCACCGGCGGCCGGTGGGGTATGCCGCATCGGCCCCGTCTACACGCCGCCCTCGTGCCGCAGGCGCGGCTACGGCACCGCCGTGACGGCGTTCACCAGCCTGACGGGCCTGTCCGAGCGGTGCGACCACGTCGTGCTCTTCACCGACCTGGGCAACCCCACGAGCAACTCCATCTACCAGGCCATCGGCTACGAACCGGTGTCCGACTACGCCCACCTCACCTACTGACGCCGAAGCCCCGTCACGTGAACGGGGCGCGACCTGACACTGCGCTGCGGCCCCGGCCCGGCCCGGCCCGGCTCGGCTCGGGTGCGGCGGTGCGGAGGTGCGGCGGCCCCGGCGGGCGGGCGTCCGGCAGCGGTAAACTCCTTCTATGCCGCGATACGACTTCCGCTGCCGCGCCTGCGGCTCCACCTTCGAGGTCTCCCGTTCCATGTCGGCCTCCAACGACCCGGCCACCTGCCCCGAGGGCCACGACGACACGGTGAAGTTGCTGTCCACGGTCTCCATGACGGGCGGCGCCGCCGCACCCCAGACGGGCGGTGGCTGCTGCGGCGGCGGCTGCTGCTCCTAGGAAGGTCGCGCACCCGCGGCGCCCGACGGTGGCGTCCTGGGTAGGTCACCCGCCAACGGTGGTGCCCGGCCGGGTGAGCGCGTTCACCGCCAGCCTGGCCAGCCGCTCGACGGTCTCGATGCCCGTCCGCATGTCCGGGCTGCGCTCCGACAACACCGCGACCAGCACCTCGTGCCCGTGCACGTCGAGCAGGCCCACGCTGTTGACGGTCCACAGCCCGTCGTGGACGTCGGCGGGCAGCCACCCGTTCTTCAGCGCCGCCCCGCCCCCGTCGGCCGCGGCGCCGACGCCCCACGCCTGCGACGGCGTCACCGAGGACATGAGCCGCAGGGCGTAGCGAGCACGGCCGGCGCCGCCCGGCCGGGACGTCCGCGCAGATAACGCCTGAGCACGCGGTCGAGGGCACGCCGATCGGGCACGGCCGGTCAAACGATCGGCAAGGTTCTCACGCGGCCCTGGCGCGCTTGCGGCGCTGGAACGGCAGGAACCGGTCGGCGAGATGCGGCCGGGACGGAGTGAGCGTGGGCTCGACCGCGATGATGCGGTCGAACCTGAACGCCCTGATGGCCCGGCGCATCCTGCACACGCCGACGAGGTACCAGTATTCGCGGTGGACCAGGCAGGTCACCGGCTCGACGTCGCGCGCGGTGACGGTGCCGTAGGCGTCGCGGTAGTGGAGACGGACCATGAGACGGCTGGTGATGGCGTCGGCCATGAGCCTGGCCCGTGAGGCGACGTCGACGGGCAGCGGCTCGGTGAGGGTCGCGAGGGTGGTGGAGATGACGTCGTCGTCGAGCTCCAGGTGCTCGAATGCGTGCTGCAGGCCACGCCTGGCGGTGACGGCCTGCGGACCCGCTCCGAGGTGGGCGAGGGAGAGGGCGAGGGCGGCGATCTCGGCGGTCGTCAGCGGGCGAGTATCGTGCTTCACGACTGTCGTCATACCCAAAGAATACGGACGACCACCGACATTTTTCGAAAACCTGTACGGCAGGCGGCAACCGATCGCCTGCCGTACAGGAGTGGTGCTTATGGCGACAGCTGCGACAGGTCGCGTGAGGCGCCCGTGGACGCCGACGTCGTCATCGCCGCATAGGCCTGCAGCGCCACGGTCACCGGCCGGTCGCGGTCGCGCGGGCGGAAGCGGCCCAGCTCGGCCAGCAGCCGCTCGCGCCGGGCCGCCAGCTCGGCCTCGGTCACCCGCAGCTCCATCGACCGGTTGGGGATGTCGATGTCGATCATGTCGCCGTCCTCGACCAGCGCGATCACGCCGCCCTCCGCCGCCTCCGGCGAGGCGTGGCCGATCGACAACCCCGACGTGCCGCCGGAGAAACGCCCGTCGGTGACCAGCGCGCAGGCCTTGCCCAGGCCCCTGCCCTTGAGGAAGGAGGTCGGGTAGAGCATCTCCTGCATGCCCGGCCCGCCCTTGGGGCCTTCGTAGCGGATGACCACCACGTCGCCCTCCTTGACGCGCCCGCCCAGGATGCCATCGACGGCCTGCTCCTGCGACTCGAACACCACTGCCGGCCCGCTGAACTTCCAGATCGACTCGTCGACCCCCGCGGTCTTCACCACCGCGCCGTCACGCGAGATGTTGCCGTAGAGGACGGCCAGCCCGCCGTCGGCGGTGTAGGAGTGCTCGATGTCGCGGATGCACCCCTCCGCCCGGTCGAGGTCGAGGGAGTCCCAGCGGTTGTCCTGCGAGTAGGCCTTGACGGTGCGCACGTTGCCGGGTGCCGCGTGCCACAGCTCCACCGCCTCCGGCAGGACCGACGGCGAACGCACGTCCCAGCCGGCCAGCAGGTCGGCGAGCGTGCCGCCGTTGACGGTGGACACGTCGCGGTGCAGCAGACCGGCCCGGTCGAGCTCGCCCAGGATGGCCGGGATGCCGCCGGCGCGGTGCACGTCCTCGACGTGGAACCTGCTGGTGGCGGGGGCGACCTTGCACAGGCACGGCACCCGCAGCGACAGCTCGTTGATCTCCTTGAGGCCGAAGTCGACCTGGGCCTCGCGGGCCGCGGCCAGGATGTGCAGGATCGTGTTGGTGGAGCCGCCCATCGCCACGTCGAGCGTCATCGCGTTCTCGAACGCCTCGCGGGTCGCGATCGAGCGCGGCAGCACCGACTCGTCGTCCTCCTCGTAGTAGCGGCGGGTGATCTCCACCAGCTGCCGCCCGGCGTCCTCGAACAACGTCTTGCGGGCCTTGTGCGTGGCCAGGATCGTGCCGTTGCCCGGCAGCGCCAGCCCGATCGCCTCGGCCAGGCAGTTCATCGAGTTGGCGGTGAACATGCCCGAGCAGGAGCCGCACGTCGGGCAGGCGGCCTCCTCCATCTCCAGCAGGTCGGCGTCGGAGACGGACTCGTCGGCTGCGGCGATCATCGGGTCGATCAGGTCGAGCTTCCTGCCCGGCGTCTTGCCGGCCTCCATGGGGCCGCCGGAGACGAAGATCGTCGGGATGTTCAGCCGGAACGCCGCCAGCAACATGCCCGGCGTGATCTTGTCACAATTGGACACGCAGATCAGCGCGTCGGCGCAGTGGGCGTTGACCATGTATTCGACCGCGTCGGCGATCAGCTCGCGCGAGGGCAGGGAGTAGAGCATGCCGCCGTGGCCCATCGCGATGCCGTCGTCGACCGCGATCGTGTTGAACTCGCGGGGGATGCCGCCGGCCTCCCTGACGGCCGACGCGACCACGTCGCCGACCTCGCGCAGATGCACATGACCGGGAACGAACTGTGTGAAGCTGTTGGCCACCGCGATGATGGGTTTACCGAAGTCGGCCCCGGCTACGCCGGTCGCCCGGAGCAGGGCCCGGGCACCGACCATGTTCCTGCCGTGGGTGACTGTACGTGACCTGAGGGCCGGCATCGCGCTTCTCCCGTCGCTAGCAAGTCCTCACATGTTACGGCCAACCGCCCGGCGACTGAGACGCCTTGTCCATGGATCGGACGGCTGCCGGGCGCCCGCGCCACGGCGAAGCCGGGCGGGAGCGCGCGAGAGGGGCGTCCAGCCTGCGGCGACGGGAGAAGCCGGCGGCTGGGAGGTGCTCAGTCCTCGCCGTAGCGGGCGGGCAGCACCTGGGCGGCGATCTCGTAGATTCGGTTGATCTCGCCGTCGGTCAGCGCCCGCTCCCGCTTGGTGATCCACTTGCGGGCGCGGTCGCCCTGGTAGACGTCCACGCCGCGGATCGTCATGATCTTCCACGGCACCTGCGGCCCGTAGATGGCGAGGGAGGGCACGACCGAGATCTCGCGGCCGAACGACTGGCTGATCAGCTCGCTCGCCCGCGACGCCTCCCACTTGGCCTCGTTGATGCGGGGCTTCTTGTCGAACGGCCCGTGGAAGAGCTTCTTGCCCATCTGCACGCGCACGGGCAGGCGCTTGTCCCACTTCTCGGAGTCGACCGCGTAGACGCCCGTCGGGCCCACCACGAGGTGGTCGATCTGGGCCTCGCTGTCCGGGATCGCCCTGGCGTGCAGTGTGCGGTAGCCGTTGCGTTCGAGCTTGCGCAACTGCGCCTCGGTGCGGCGCTCGGCCACGGATGTGCGCCGCCACGCGGGCACGGAGGAGTTGGAGCGCGCCCGGTAGACCGCCTCGGCGATCGCCGCGAGCACGCCCGCGGTCACACCGGCCCGCCAGTCGCCCACGAGGAAGCCCACGACGAGGCCGACGGCCACCGCCAGAAGCGCCCGGTTGCGCAGCCGTCGGACCCGCGGCTGCTGCATCAGGCTGCGCACGGACACGCGCTTGACCGGCGCGTATGTGGAGGTGGGCGCCGAAGGCTTCGCGGCGGCGGTCTGCTCGCTCTCTGGCTTGTCGCTCACCCAGATGGGTGACGAGTTGTGACCGTCTTCTCGCTGGATGTCGGAGTCCACGTCACTCACCGTAGCCCGGGGTTTCGATCGATTCCTAGTGTTGCCGCGTCCATAGTTTTATGGCCCAGCTCATCGTGTTCCACGCGTGTTTTCCGGGTATGTCTTACGTTCTTCTCTAGAGAAGCCCAGGGGCCCTTGAAGATCCTAACGTGACGCGGGGACGTACCGATCACCTGCCGCATCCGCCGGACACCCCGCGGCGGGTCTGGCCGGACCCGCCGCAGCGGTTTACGGTCAGGGTGTGAACAGCGCGGCGGAGATTCTGCTCTATCTCATCGGAGTGTCCATGGGGCTGTTCGTGCTGATCAGCCTGCTGGTCATGGTGCCGGGCCGGGCTCAGCAGCGCCGTACGAGATCGTGGCCGGTGTGGATCGGCGGGCCGTCCAGGAGCGAGCGCGGGGTGAGCACGTCCGAGCTGGTGCTGGCCGACCGGGTGGCGCCATGGACCGACGTTCCCGAGCACGACTGGGTGGCCGCCGCCGAGACGGCCGAGCCCGGCGGGCGCGTCGGCGGCGCGTCCGCGGGGTGGTGAGGTGACGATGCGCGGACTGACCGCTCCACAGGCCGACGACCTCAGGAAGGCCGTGCAGGCCGCCGAACGGCGAAGCGGCCTGCGGTTGGGGTTGTTCATCGGCGAGCCGGAGGGTCCGCGGCGGCACTTCGCCGAGCGCCTGCACGCCGCCCTGGGCGACGAGGCGGGCAACGCCGTGGTGATCTTCGTGGATCCCGTGGGGCGGGCGCTGGAGATCGTCACCGGCGACGTCGCGAGGCTCCGGCTGCCCGACAGCGCCTGCCGGCTGACGGCGATGTCGATGGCCACCTCGTTCAGCGTGGGCGACCTGGTGGGCGGCCTGTTGTACGGCATCGCCGCCCTCGCGGAGCAGGCCGCGGCCCGCCGCTGATCTCGAGAGGATCAGCCGCGTTCGAGCAGGCCGACGATGTGCTCGCTCACCCCGTGCAGCAGGGTCGACGGCTCGATCGGGGCGTCGGCGACGGCCGAGAACAGCGCGGGCAGCCCCGGCAGCGGGAACCCGTCGTCCTTCAGCGCCGCGGCTCCGACGGTGTTCTTGTCGAGCGCCGCCCGGCTGCGCTCCCATGCGTCGAGCACCTCCTCCGGCGACGGCACCCCGAACCCGTGCCCCACCGGCGCCGCGTGGCGCAGCCGGACGAGCGGGGTCTCCGCGAAGGCCAGCGCCGTACGCGCGCGCACCTGGAGGCCGGCCCGCGGCTCCGGCTCGATCCAGTCCATGGCCGTGCACGGGTTGCGGCAGCCGGCGACGCACACGGCGAGCGCGCCGGCGACCTGGCTGTGCTGGCGGTCGAAGTACGCCCGCCAACCCTCGGCCGGCTCGGAGGAGACCCGCAGCGTGCGGTTGGTCGCCGACTGCTCGGACTTGGTGTGGTCGCACTCCCGGTCGCCGATGACGCCGAACCGGCTGCCCGCCACGCTCAGCCCCTCGGGCCAGCGGGCGGGGTCGCCCGCGTGGCCGAGCTGCGGCTCGAAGGCCAGCAGCGGCAGATATTCGCTGGCGATGTGCACCGCGGCGATCATCGGGCTCAGCTCACGCCGGTGCCACCGTACGGAGATCACTTCCAGCAGCAGCTCGTACGCGGGCCGCAGCGACTCCAGCGCCCCGCGCGGCTGCTCGCGCGGGGTCTGCGGCATGTGACAGGCTCGCGCGCGCCGCCGCAGGTCGGCGGGCACCACCCTGGCCTCGGTCGCGAAGTCCTCGGCGTCGAGTGACAGCAGCCGTTGACCGAACTCGCAGACCTCGGCGATGTCGGCGGCGGGTGCCAGCGCACCGAGGTCGGCGAAGGCGTAACGACGGGCAAGGGCGACGAAAAGGTCACGAGTCGAGTCCACGCGAAGACTTTCTCATGTTCGGCGAGCCGCCAAGGACGGCGCCGGAGGCCGGTCACGGGCACGGAGCCCGGACACACTGGATCTCACCCGGAGGCGGCGGCCGGGAGATCGTGGGCTCCGACGTCGGCTCCTCGGGCTCGTCGGTCGTCGGCTCCTCGGTCGGCTCCGGCTGGGGCGTGGTCGGCGAGACCGTCGGTGTCTCCGTCTCGGTCTCGGTGGCGGTGACCGTCGCGGTGGGCGTCGGCACCGTCGTCTTCGAGACCGAGGGCCTGGGGCTGGAGGTGCGCTTGGCCGGCGCAAGCGGCTGCTTCGCGGTGGCAGGCGGCGACGGCGAGGTCTCCGTGACCGTGGGGGTGGCGGCCGGTGACTCCGTCCGGCCCACCGAGGCGGGCGCCGAGGGACGCAGCCAGACGAAACCCGCCACCGCCGCGGACACCGCCACCGCGGCGGTGATGGTGAGCACCGCCCGCATCGTGCGGCGGCGGCGCGGGACGGGCAGCGTGGCGGGCGAGATCATCGCCGTGCGCGCGGCCTCGGCCATCAGCGCGACCGACGGCCAGCGTGCGTCGGGTGTCTTCTCCAGCGCCCGCTCCACCACCTGCCGCGGCCCCGCCGGCACGTCGGCGGGCAAGCGCGGGATGGGGGAGTTGAGGTGCTTGAAGATGATCTGTACGGGCGTGTCACCCTGGAACGGCAGTTGCCCGGTCAGGCACTCGTACGCCACCACGCCCAGGGCGTAGACGTCGACCGCGGGCGTCACGTCGCTGCTCGTGGCCATCTCGGGAGCGCAGTAGCCGGCCGAGCAGAGCATCGTGCCCGTGGCCGTCAGGTGCCCGGTGGACGCCGAGTGGGCGATGCCGAAGTCGGTGAGCGCCACGCCGCCGTCCGGCCTGATCATGAGGTTGGCCGGCTTGACGTCGCGGTGGACGATGCCTTGCGCGTGGGCCGCGGCCAGCGCGTCGCCCACCTCGGCGACCAGCCGCATGGTGGCCTCCGGGCCGAGTGCGCCACGCCGCAGCACGTGGTCGAGCGACTCGCCCGCCACGTATTCCATGACCAGGAAGCTCACCTGGCGGCCGTCGACCTCGCTGACGCCGTAGTCGTAGACGTCGACCACGCCGGGATGCCGGAGCGTGGCCATGGCCCTGGCCTCGTTCTGGAAGCGCTGGACGAAGGACGGGTTTTCCGTCAGGACCGGCATGAGCACCTTGACGGCCACCGTGCGGCCGAGAACCGTGTCGTCGGCACGCCACACCTCGCCCATGCCCCCGCCGCCGAGGCGGCCGGTCAGCACGTAGCGATCGTTGAGCGTCGTCCCGGCGCCTAGCACGTACTTGAGGCTAACATCGCCGCCGCGCTGCCAGGGCCAAGTATGCCCAGCCCGCGGGCCCTCGCCTGGAGGCGGGGCCCGCGGCGGGCGCGTCAGGCAGAAGAGGCGTCCTTCTCCCTGTTGCGCAGGGCCCTGCTCACGCCGTCGGCGCCTTCGAGGATCAGCCGGCGCAGCGCCTGCGGCGGTTCCTCGTCGGCGAGGTAGTGCTCTGCGGCCCCGACCGTCGCCGGCTCGATGAGCAGCGAGGGGAAGCATCCCACGGCGAACGTGGACGCCTGGTCGAACGTCCACTCCTTGTAGATCCGCCCCACCTCGGCGAAGTATTTCTCACGGTAGGGGGCCAGCAGCTCGGGATGGTGCGGGTCCTGGAAGCCGCCGATGGTCGTACGGGCGATGTGGTTGGCCAGCTCGCCGCCCACGATGCGGTCCCACGCCGCGGCCTTGGCCTCGGCCGTCGGGATCGCGGCCCGGCAGTGCGCGGCCGAGCGCTCACCCGTCGCCGTAGGGTCGAGTTCCAGCTCGGCGTCGATGTCCGCCTCGGCCAGGCGGCCGCAGGAGATCAGCGCGTGCACCAGCGACCAGCGCAGGTCGGCGTCGACGGTGAGGCCCTGGGGCACGGACGAACCGTCGAGGATGCCCTGCAGCAGGTCGAGGTCCTCGTCCGAGCCGGCCACGGGGGCGAAGGCCTGGAGGTAGGCGAGCTGGTGGTCGGAGCCCGGCTCGGCGGAGGCGAACAGCTCGCGCAGTCTGCCCGCCAGCAGCGTCAGGCCCTCCTGCCGCCACGCCGGGTCGGCGTACTGCTGCACGGCCATGCGCGCCTGCCGCAGCACCGTCTGGAGGACGGTGATGTCGGCGACCGTCTCCGCTCCGGAGACGACCAGCCTGACGTAGTCGCGCGTGGACATCTCGCCGTCGCGGGTCATGTCCCACGCCGCCGACCAGCACAGGGCCCGCGGCAGCGACTCGGTGAACGCCGCGATGCCGCCGTCGACCAGCGTCTTCAGCGAGCGCTCGTCGAGGCGGATCTTGGCGTAGGTCAGGTCGTCGTCGTTGATCAGCACGAGGTCGGGCTGCTCCTCGCCGACGAGCTGGGCCACGTTCGTACGGGCGCCCACCACGTCGAGCTCCACCCGCTTGGTACGGGCCAGCTCGCCGCCTGCCAGGGAGTACAGGCCGATGGCGACCCGGTGGGAGCGCAGCGTCGGGTGCTCGGCCGGGGCCTCCTGCAGCACCTCGAAGCGGGTGAACCGGCCTCCTGACACCTCGAACGAGGGCCGCAGCGTGTTGACCCACGAGGTCTCCAGCCACTCCTTCGACCACGACGACAGGTCTCGGCCCGAGGTGCGCTCCAGCGCGGTGAGCAGGTCCTTCAGCTCGGTGTTGCCCCAGGCGTGCTCGGCGAAGTAGTCGCGTACGCCGGCCAGGAAGTTGTCCAGGCCCACGTAGGCGACGAGCTGCTTGAGCACCGAGGCGCCCTTGGCGTAGGTGATGCCGTCGAAGTTGACCTCGACGGCCTGCATGTCGGGGATGTCGGCGGCGATCGGGTGGGTGGAGGGAAGTTGGTCCTGGCGGTAGGCCCAGGCCTTCTCCACGTTGGCGAAGGTCGTCCACGCGCCCTTGCCCCACCTCGTGGCCTCGGCCTGGGCGAGCACGGACATGTAGGTGGCGAACGACTCGTTCAGCCACAGGTCGTCCCACCAGCGCATGGTGACGAGGTCGCCGAACCACATGTGCGCCATCTCGTGCAGGATCGTCTCGGCGCGGCGCTCGACGACCGCGTCGGTGACGCGGGAGCGGAAGACGTAGTCCTCCAGGAAGGTCACGCAGGCGGCGTTCTCCATGGCGCCGGCGTTGAACTCGGGGACGAAGAGCTGGTCGTACTTCCCGAAGGGGTAGCGCAGCCCGAACACCCGGTGGAAGAAGTCGAAGCCCTGCCGGGTGACCTCGAAGATGTTGTCGGCGTCGAGGTGCCCGGCCAGCGAGGCCCGGCAGTAGACGCCGAGCGGGATGCCGTCGTGCTCGGAGGTCACCTTGTGGTAGGGGCCGGCGACCAGCGCGGTGATGTAGGTGGAGATGGCCGGCGTGGGCGCGAACTGCCAGCGGCGGGCGGCGGGCACCGTGCCGTGCTTGCCGGCCTGCTCGGGCAGCTCCTCCACCCCCGTGGCGGTGGCGTTGGAGATGACCTCCCAGCCGGCCGGCGCCAGCACGGTGAGCTGGAAGGTGGCCTTGAGGTCGGGCTGGTCGAAGCAGGCGTACATGCGGTGGGCGTCGGCCGTCTCGAACTGGCTGTGCAGGTAGACGTTCTCGTCGACCGGGTCGACGAAGCGGTGCAGCCCCTCGCCCGTGCGCATGTAGGAGTAGTCGGCGTCCACGACCAGCTCGTTGTTCTCGGCGAGCGAGGGCAGCGGGAAGCGTCCGGCGTCGGCGTCGTAGCCCGCCACGTCGAGCTCCTCGCCGTTGAGCACGACCCTGCGCACGCGGGCTCCGTGCAGATCGATGAAGGTGGACGCGCCCGGGCTGGTGCCGGCGAAGCGGACCGTGGTGACGCTCTCGAAGCGCTCGTCCCCCTCCGTCAGGTCGAGTGCGACCTCGTAAGACTCGACCTTGAGCAGCCGGGCGCGCTCGCGAGCCTCGTCTCGGGTCAGGTTGCCTGCCAAGTTGCGCTCCTTTTCACCACTTCGGAGAAGTTTGTCGGTATCCTGCCACGGCGGGAATAGGACCCGAACCACCTCAGGTTATGGCCCCACGTGACTGAAAAGATTCCTGTGGACCTGTGGTTCGACCCATCCTGCCCCTTCGCGTGGGTGACGTCACGGTGGCTGATCGAGGTGGCGGAGGTCCGCCCCATCGAGCCGCGCTGGCGCATGATGTCGCTTCACATCCTCAACGAGGACAAGGACGTCTCCGACGACTACCGCGAACGCGCCGCCAGGGCCATGGGGTCGGTCAGGGTGGTCGCGGCCGCCGCCGAGAAGCACGGCGAGCAGGCCGTCGGCGTGCTCTACACCGCTCTCGGCACTCTCCTGCACAACGAGGGCAGGGGCAAGGAGCCGGAGCGGCTGCGTGAGACCGTCGAGACCGCGCTCGAGCGGGCCGGCCTCGACAGGAGCCTCGTCGAGGCCATGCACTCCGAGCAGTGGGACGCCACGATCCGCGCCTCTCACGACGAGGGCATCACGCTGGTCGGCCAGGAGGTCGGCACGCCCGTCATCCGCGTCGGCGCCAACGCCTTCTTCGGGCCCGTGATCACCAGCATCCTCCGAGGCGAGGAGGCGGGCAGGCTCTGGGACGGCGTGCTCGCGGTCACCGCGTACGAGGACTTCTTCGAGCTGAAGCGCACCCGCACCAAACGACCGCAATTCGACTGACACATCCGGCTATGCCCGCTGCGCCGTCGTACGCTGGCGGTTGAAGAAGGACGGCGGCGGTGGAGGAAGGCTCATCCCGACCGGGATGAGCCCTCGCATCGCCGCGTGAAGCGCTGTCAGGATGGTGCAATGCGTCAGCTCTATATCGGCGGCTCCTGGACCTCGTCGCAGTCGGACGAGTCCATCGAGGTCGCGAACCCGGCCACGGAAGAGATCATCGACCGCGTCCCCGCGGGCTCCCCCCGCGACGTCGAGGCGGCCGTGCGGGCGGCCGGGACAGCCTTCCCCCGATGGTCGGAGACCGCCGCCGCCGAACGCGGGAAGCTGCTCGGCGACGCCGCCGAGCTGCTGAAACAGCGAGCTGACGAGATCGCCAAGACCATCGCCACCGACATGGGCGCGCCGCTCGGCTTCGCGCTCAAGGTACAGACCCTCATGCCCGCCACCGTGCTGGCCTCCTACGCCAAACTGGCCGAGAGCCATCCGCGCGAGTCCCGGGTCGGCAACTCGCTGGTGCTCAAGGAGCCGGTCGGGGTGGTGGCGGCGATCACGCCGTGGAACTACCCGCTGCACCAGATCATCTGCAAGGTGGGCCCCGCGCTGGCCGCCGGGTGCACCGTGGTGCTGAAGCCGAGCGAGGTGGCGCCGCTGGCGGCGTACGCGCTGGCGGAGATCTTCGACGAGGTGGGCCTGCCCGCGGGCGTGTTCAACCTGGTGAGCGGGCGTGGGCCGGTGGTGGGGGAGGCGATGGCCGCCCACCCTGACGTGGACATGGTGTCGTTCACCGGCTCGACCGTCGCCGGCAAGCGGGTGGCCTCGCTCGCGGCCGAGTCGGTCAAGCGGGTTGCGCTGGAGCTGGGCGGTAAGTCGGCAAATATCATTCTTCCTGATGCCGACCTGGCCCGAGCCGTCAAGGTCGGCGTGGCCAACTGCTTCGTCAACGCCGGCCAGACCTGCTCGGCATGGACCCGCATGATCGTCCACCGCGACCAGTACGACGAGGCCGTGCGCCTGGCCGTGGAGACCGCGCGCGGCTACCCCGTCGGCGACCCCTTCGACGAGTCGACCAAGATCGGCCCGCTGGTGTCGGCGACCCAGCGCGAGCGCGTCGTCCGCTACATCAACAGGGGCCAGGAGGAGGGCGCGCGGCTGGTCGCCGGTGGCACCGAGCAGCCGCGCGAGCGCGGCTACTACGTCGAGCCCACCGTGTTCGCGGCTGTGGAGCCGGGCATGACGATCGAGCAGGAGGAGATCTTCGGCCCGGTGTTGTCGCTGATCCCGTACACGACCGAGGACATGGCCGTGCAGATCGCCAACGACACGAAATACGGCCTGGCCGGAGCGGTCTGGTCGGGCACCGACGAACACGCCCTGTCGGTCGCCCGCCGGCTCCGCACCGGCCAGGTGGCCGTCAACGGCGGCCGGTTCAACCCGATGGCCCCCTTCGGCGGCTACAAGCAGTCGGGGGTGGGCCGGGAGCTCGGCGAGCACGGGCTGGAGGAGTTCCTGGAGGTCAAGGCGCTGCAGCTGTAGCCGCCGGGCCGAATCACGACGCGCCGGCGAGGTCAGACGTACAGCCCGCCGGTGGCGTGCACGTTGTGGCCGGTTACCCAGTGACCGTCGGGGCCCGCCAGGAAGGCGACCACGGCGGCGATGTCGCCGGGCCTGCCGAGGCGCCGCAGCGCGGTGTACTGCTCCGTCAGCTCCAGCGCCTCCGGCGGGTTGGCGCCGCGCAGCATGTCGGTGTCGGTCGCGCCGGACGAGACGACGTTCACGGTGATGCCCCGCACGCCCAGCTCGCGCGAGGCCACTTTGGCGAACTGCTCGACCGCCCCCTTGCTGCCGCAGTAGAGGATCAGGCCGGGAGCGGGCACCTGGGTGTTGAGCGTCGAGATCGTGATGATCCGTCCGTCGTCGCGCATGACCCCGCCCGCCCACTGCGTGGCCAGGAACACCGCACGCGTGTTCACCGCGAAGACCCGTTCGTAGTCGTCGCCGGTGATGTCGCCCAGGGGCTTGGCCAGGCTCAGCGCGGCGTTGTTGACCAGGATGTCCAGCCCGGGCAGCCGCGCCTCCGCCTCGGCGAACAACCGCTGCAGATCATCCTGGTCGCCCAGATCGGCTCGTACGGCGTGCGCACCCGTCTCCTCGGCCACCTGCCGCGCCGCCTTTTCCGAGTGCTCGTAGCAGAACACGACCTCGGCCCCGTCGCGGGTCAGCCGCTCCACGACGGCCCTGCCGATGCCCCTGGAGCCTCCGGTGACCAGTGCGCCCTTACCTGAAAGTACGCTCATGCGGTGAGCCTACGCCCTGAGCATGATCTTGCGGGCTTCGTTCTTGGGGAGGCGGTCGACGTACAGCTTGCCGTCCAGATGCTCGCTCTCGTGCTGGAAGCAGCGCGCCAGCGATCCGCGGGCCTTGATGCGCACGGGCCGCCGCAGCCGGTCGACGCCCTCGACGGTGACGCCCGAGGCCCGCGCGACGGGGGCGTACATCGGCCGGCCCGTGCGGCGATCGGGCACCGACAGGCAGGCCTCCTCGTCGAGGATCTCCTCGGCGTCGTCCACGGTCAGCCGCGGATTGATCACGTGGCCCTTGCGTCCGCTGATGTCGTAGACGAACAGCCGCCGTGACACGCCGATCTGGGGGCCCGCCAGGCCGACGCCGTTGACCGCGTACATCGCCTGGAACATCTCGTCGATCAGCCGGCGCAGGTCGCGGTCGAAGTCGGTGACGGGGTCGGCGGTCGTGCGCAGCACCGGATCGCCGATGATGCGGATCTCGCGCATGGGATATCTGCTTTCGTAAGGACTGAGATGCGGAACGGGTCCTTACTCTAGCAAGCGGACCTGATCGGCGAAGGCTGTGGAAGACTGGTCGGGTGCGTGTCTACATCGGTGCCGACCATGCCGGCTATGAGCTGAAAAACCACCTCGTGTCCTGGCTCAAGGACCACGGTCACGAGGTGACCGACTGCGGTCCGTTCGTCTATGACGCGGAGGACGACTATCCCGCGTTCGTCCTGCGCGCGGCCGAAGGCGTCGCGGGCGACCCCGGCAGCCTGGGGGTGGTCATCGGAGGCTCGGGCAACGGCGAGCAGATCGCCGCCAACAAGGTGCGCGGCATCCGCGCGGCGCTGGCCTGGAGCGAGGAGACGGCCTCGCTGGCCCGCGAGCACAACAACGCCAACGTCGTCAGCGTCGGTGCCCGCATGCACACCGTCGACGACGCGGCCAGGTTCGTGGAGGTCTTCCTGACCACGTCGTTCTCCGGCAGCGAGCGCCACAGCAGGCGGATCGCCCAGCTCGACACCTACGAGACGATCGGCCAGCTGCCCTCCCTGCCCTGACCCTCAGCCCTTGCGCTTGGCGTCACGCCTTGGCATCTCGTCACGCAGAGGCCGCCGGTCGGCGGCCTCCTGCTGCTCCTTCGACGGTCTCGACACGTCGCGGGCGCGCATGGCGACGGTCGCGGTGATCTGCAAACTCTGCAGTGCCATGTCAACGACCCTACGTCAGAACGTCAGCCCCGCCCATGGCCTCGGGCTCCACGACATGGCGGTGGCCAGCGAACGCAGCGCGCCGGGGGAGTGCTCGCGCACCAGCCCCGCCGCCAGGTGCTCCGTGAGCATGCCGTCGCCGAGGTACGCCGAGCCGAGCGAGGCCACCGGCAGTGTCACGTCAGGCCGGTCGTCGACCGGGGCGCACTCCGCGCCCGCCGGGCCGGCGGTGAGTCGCCAGCGCCGGGCGTTCCACGGGCACACGTCGTCCTCGACCTCGATCACCGCGTCCACCGGAGCCGAGTAGGACCGCGCGGCCAGAGCCGCGCCCACCTCGACCAGGCGCACCCACAACTCGTCCGTCCAGCCGGCGCGCGCCTGCCTCGGGTCGGCCAGCAGCGCGAGCAGGGGGTCGTCCACCGGCCTCGCGCCCGCCTCCACCCGGGAGACGAGATCGCGGTCGAGCACGCTGCGCCACAGCAGCGCGTACGCCGCCGGATCGGCCGCCTCCAGCTCCTGCAGCCGCACCTCCCCGTCGGGAATGCCGTCGGCGTCCCACGACGACTTGATCCGGAACAGGGCATAACCGCGTACGCCGCCGTCGTCCTCGGCCAGCACCGAGCGCAGCGGGCCTGCCCCGCCCTGATCGGCCTCCTCGTCGGCCAGCACGCCGTCCCAGTAACGCGCGTTGCGCTCGTAGCGTCCGGGACGCCGGGCCACGACGGAGGCGAACACCTTCTCCAGGTCGGCGCGTACGTCGGCGGGCTTGGCGACCCTGAGCCTGAGCGACGGGTCGGAAGGAGCGTTCGCGACGAACGGCGTACCACCGGGTTTCCTGAAACGGAACGACAGCGAGGTCGACGCCCTGCCGTAGCCGTACCTGCCGTAGATGGAGGCCTCGGAGGTGTAGAGCGCGGCGACGCTCTCCCCGCGCTCCCGGATGTCGGAGAGCTGCCTGCGCATCAGCGACGACAACATGCCGCGCCGGCGATGGGAGGGCAGCACGCTTACGGCCGTCACGCCCGCGACGGGAAGCTGCCCGCCGGGGACCGTCATGGTGAGGCTGTAGATGGACGTGACGCCCGCGATGAGGTCTCCGTCGAAGACCGCGAGCGTGCGGTCGAACTCCGTCTCGGCCTTGTAACGCTCGTTCTGCGCGGGATTCGGCCGCCAGCCGAACCCTTCTTCGAGCACCAGCGCGAACGCCGGCCACTGGGACTCGTCAATCGGGCGGATCGGATACGTCATCTGTCCACGGTAGGAGCGGGCAAAGAGGAAGGGCTACCGAATATCCGTGCTTGATGATCAAGGCCTTGGTCAAGTGGGCTGCCCAAACACGGGTCAGACCGATACAGTCAGGCCCATCATGAGTTCCCGACCGGCGCCGCTGATCCCGCCACGGGTCCGTGCCGTCCTGGTGCGGGTGCCGGGTCTGGTGGCCGCCGTCCGCTTCATCCGGCGAGGGCCGCTGGCCCGCGACCGCAACCTGCTCGTCACGCTGACCGTGCTCGCGCTCGTCATCGGGTTCCTCGCGGTCAAGGTCTCTACCGAGTGGTTCTCGCCCTCCCTGCTCATCCTCGTCACCCTGGTCGGCGGGCTTCAGCTGCGTCTGCGCAGCCTGGTCAAGCTGCTGGTCGGCGTCGGCGTCGCGCTCGGCTACATCGCGATCGGGCTGGGCCCCGACCGGATCGGCGTCGGGCTGACCGTGACGATCGTGTTCACCACGGTGCTCGCCGTGCTCATGGCCCGCACCAGGGGCAAGCTCGGCGTGCAGGGGTTGCGCGGCGACGCCATGCTGCTGGAGTTGCGCGACCGCCTCAAGAGCCAGGGCGAGCTTCCTGCGCTGCCCAAGGACTGGGGCGGCAAGGTGGTGCTCAAACAGGCCGGCGGGTCGTCGTTCGGCGGCGACTTCCTGGTCTCCATGCGCGACGGCAACTCCGTCGAGATCGCCCTGGTCGACGTGTCGGGCAAGGGTGTCGACGCGGGCACCAGGGCACTGCTGCTGTCCGGTACGTTCGGCGGGCTGCTCGGCTCGGTCGACGACTTCCTGCCCGCGTGCAACACCTACCTCCACCGCCAGCGAGGCGACGAGGGGTTCGTGACCGCGGTGCACGTGCGGCTCGACCTCGACACGGGCGACTACACGATCACCTCGGCCGGGCATCCGCCGGTGGTGAAGTTCGACGCGGGCACGGGCAACTGGCAGGTGGCCTCGGCCAAGGGCGTGGTGCTCGGCGTGGTGCCCGACCTGCACTGCGAGCCCGACAGTGGCACCCTGCGCAAGGGCGACGCGCTGCTGCTCTTCACCGACGGCCTCATCGAGCAGCCGGGGCGCGACATCGACGCCGGCCTCGACCGGCTGCTGGGCGAGGCGGAGCGGCTGCTGCCCTCCGGTTTCCGCGACGGCGCGCGGCCACTGGTCAACGCCATGGCCTCCGGACACAACGACGACTGCGCATTGGTGCTGATCTGGCGTCCCTGATGACGAATGACACGGTTCAGGTCGTGTGGGGAGTCACTGGCAGCGGGCTCCACGCTGCTGAGATCCTCTAGACGTTCGGGCCCCGGCGGAGCGGCGCGGCTCCACCGGGGCCCGTCACAACCAGCCCTGGTCGCTCGCGATGCGCACGGCGTCGAGCCGGTTGCGCGCCCCTGTCTTGCACATGATGCGCGACAGATGGTTGCGCACGGTGCCCACGGAAAGGAAGAGCTGGTCGGCGATCTCGGTCGAGCGCGCGCCGCCCGCCGCGACGCGCAGCACGTCGAGCTCCCGCCTGGTCAGCGGGTTCGTCGCGCACTGGAGCGCGGCCGCGGCCAACTCCGACTCGATGGCCCGGCGGCCCGCCGCGACGAGGCGCACTCCCTCAGCCAGCCGCTCGGGCGGCACGCACAGGCTCATGAATCCGAGCGCGCGCTCGGCCAGCGCGCTGCGCACCTGCCCGGGATGGGGATCGGTCGACAACACCAGCACCCTGCATCCCGGCGCCCGCGCGGAGAGCCCGGCCAGCACGGAGCCCCCCGGCAGCCCGGCATCGACGACGGCCACGTCGGGACCGCTCTCGACGGCCGCCCGCACCGCTTCGTCGGCGCATCCGGCCTGCGCCACGACCCGCAGATCGGGTTCGGCTCCGAGAATGGCCAGCAGGCCACGGCGCACCAACGGCAGGTGCTCTGCGATCAGTATGCGGATCAAGGACTCCCCCTTCATCGTCTCTTAGGGTGATCGTTTGATCGCGCACTGTCAATCCATTCCAAAAGGCGGGCAAGCCGTACCGCGCGGCGGATTCGACTACCCTTGGGTTGGCGGTTTTTCGCCGATCCTGCCGTCTGCCATGGAGCGCGACTCGATGAACTGGCTCTATCTCGTGGGGATCATCCTCTTCCTCCTCGGGCTGATGTTCTCCATCGCGCTGCACGAGCTCGGCCACCTCGTGCCCGCCAAGATCTTCGGCGTGCGCGTGACGCAGTACATGGTGGGTTTCGGCTCGACGGCCTGGTCCCGCAGGAAGGGCGAGACCGAATACGGCGTCAAGTGGATCCCGCTCGGCGGCTACATCCGCATGATCGGCATGCTGCCGCCGCGCCCCGGTGACGACCCCACCAAGGCCAGGAGCACCGCGACGGGGCCGTTCCAGGGGCTCATCGAGTCCGCCCGCGACGCCGCGCTGGAAGAGGTGCGGCCCGGCGACGAAGCGCGCGTCTTCTACCGCAAGAAGTGGTGGCAGAAGGTCATCATCATGTCCGGCGGCCCGGCGATGAACTTCGTGCTGGCGTTCGTCTTCTTCAGCATCCTGCTGGTCGGCATCGGCCTGCCGACGTGGGCCCCGATCGTCTCGCCCGAGACCAACACGTGCGTGATCCCCGCCTCGGAGCAGCGCACCACGTGCAAGCCCACCGACCAGCCGACCCCCGCCGCCCAGGCAGGCCTCAAGCCCGGTGACCGCCTGGTCTCGCTCGACGGCGAGAAGATCGGCGACTGGACCGCGGCCACCCACCTGATCCGCTCCCACGGTGCCGGGCCCGCGCAGCTCGGCATCGTCCGCGACGGCAAGCCGATGACACTCGACGTCACGCTCATCGCCCAGGACCGGCCCAACCTCGAAGATCCGGAGAAGATCGACAGGAATGTCGGCTTCCTCGGCGTGCTGCCCACCGAGGTCATGCAGCAGCAGAACCTCGGCCAGGTGATCGGCTACATGGGCGAGCTGACGGGCAGGGTCGCGAGCTCACTGCTCAACCTGCCGGAGAAGATGGTCGGCGTCTGGCACGCCGCCTTCTCCGGCGAGGAACGCGACCCTGAGGGCCCGGTCGGCGTCGTCGGCGCGGGCCGCATGGGAGGCGAGATCCTCGCCTCCGACCTGTCCAACGAGAAGAAGATCGCCATCTTCGTCAACCTGCTGGCCGGGTTCAACCTCGCGATCGGCATGTTCAACCTCATCCCGCTGCTGCCGCTCGACGGCGGGCACATCGCGGGCGGCCTGTGGGAGGGGCTCAAGCGGGCGTACGCCAAGGCCATGCGGCGGCCGGACCCCGGCTACGTGGACATCGCGAAGGTGCTGCCGCTGACCTACGCGATCGCGATCGTCATGATGATCATGGCGGGGCTGCTGATCTACGCCGACCTGGTCAACCCGCTGCGGCTGACGGGCTGACGGGCGGGCCGTCTCAGCCCCGGGTGAACGGCAGGGCGGAGCCGAAGACCGCGCCGAGCACGAGCCAGGCGATGACGACGGCGAGCCAGAACACGGCTCGCCGGCTCGGCGGAGGGCCGTCGCGCAGCAGCGAGAACCCCAAAGGGACCAGCGCGACGCAGAGTCCGCCCACGGCGATGACGGACTGCGGGATCTGGGTGCCCTTCAGCGTCCCGAGCGCGAGCGCCGACATCAGGCCGAGCGCCACCGAGCGGCCCAGGCCGAGTGCGCCGGAGCGGTAGGCGCCGACGGCCAGCACGATCCAGCCGGCGAAGGCCGCACCCGACAACATCCTGAAGGGATGCCATTGCGTGTCCCTCCATGCTGCGTAGTAGTGCTCGATCCCGCCGATCATCGCGGGCAGGCCCAGGGCGTCGGTCAGGTGGAAGGCCAGGTGGTCGGTGCCGTACTGGAAGGCCCGGGTGAACAGCCCGGCGATCACCAGCCATCCGCCCCACAGCCCCCACAGCGGCCTGGTGGCGGCGATTCTGTGCGCCAGGGTCATGACCGCCGGGCACAGCAGGATGACGCCGCAGGCGAAGCTGGCATAGGCGACGGTGACGAGCTCCGGGTGCCGGGTGTAGGCGGCGAGCTGGTCAGGGAAGAAGAAGTGGAACCGTGAGCGCAGCAGAATCCCGGTCATGAGCAGGGTGGGGCCGGCGATCAGCGCGACGGCGCTCACCCATCGTCCGGGGAAGGCCGGTTGCCGGCCCAGGTTGGCGGTGGCGTTGGCGGTGGCGTTGGCTGCCCGCCGCTCCTTGGCTGCCCGCCGCCATCGCGTGATCCGCCGGCGAAGCTCGTTCTTCATGCGTTCCTGCCCGTCGTGTCGGTGTCGGTGCGGCCCGGAAAGCCGGGCGCATCAGCATGGTGGCGGGCGGTGCGGCGGGCGCGCGTCGGGCCCAGGTCACATCTTGCGGCGGCGAGCAGGAGACAGGTACGACCCCGGACGGACGCGGCCGTCCTACCGTGGTCAGATGCCGGGCGAGCCGGTGAGGAGATAACGTCACGGCATGAAATGGGCTCGGCAGCTCCGCCGGAAGGGCGGTGCCGACGCGGCGGCGGCGGTCATGGTGGCGCTGCTCGTCGGCTACGCCCTCGTCGATCCTCCGGGGCCGTCGCCGTCATGGCCCGCCTGGACGGCCTGGCCGGTCGCGGCGGTCGTGAGCTTTCCCGTCGCGCTCCGGCGGCGCCTGCCGCGGTCCATGCTCGCCGCCGGGTGCGCCGCGGGCGCACTGACGGTCGTGGCCGGCGCCGCCGCGGCGGGCGCGCTCTCGGTGTCGTTCCTGCCGACCGTGCTCGTGCTGTACGTCGTGGCCTCCACCGCCTCGGCCGCGTGGGCGGTGGCGGGCTGGGCGGCCTGCCTGTCCGCCGCGGTGATCACTATCCTGATCTTCTACGCCCAGGTGCTGCCCGGCCTCTCGCCGGTGGCCACGCCGAGCGAACTGCCACCTCACTGGCCGGTCGAGATCGGCGTGATCGGGGTGCTGCTGACGGCCGCCTGGGCGCTGGGGACGGCCGTACGCTGGAAGCGCGACACGACCGCTCGGCTCGTCCGCCACCTCGCCGAGGCCGCGGTGGGGGAGGAGCGCAGGCGCATCGCCAGGGAACTGCACGACATCATCGGCCACAGCATGAGCGTGATCGCCGTCAAGGCCACCGTCGCCAACCATGTCGCCGAAGCCCGCCCGCAGGAGGTGCGCGCCGCGTTGTCCGTCATCGAACAGACCAGCCGGAGCACACTCACCGAGATCCACCGGGTGCTCGACCTGCTGCGCTCCGACGGCGACCCCCAGCAGGCGCACGTGCTCGTTCCCGGCATGGCCGACCTGCCCGAGCTGGCCGCGCAGGCCCGCTCGGCCGGGGTCGAGGTCGACCTGACCGTCCGCGGGGAGGCCACGCCGCCTCCCGCGGTCGCGGTGTCGGTCTACCGGATCGTGCAGCAGGCCCTGACCAACGTCGTCACCCACGCGGGGCCCACGCGCTGCTCGGTCACCGTCGACGTCGACGAGCGGGAAGCCGCGATCGAGGTCGTCGACGACGGCCCTCGCCATGGTGCCCGCCATGGTGCCCGCCAGGGCCGGCGGCCTGGTCACGGCGGCCACGGCCTTGTGGGCATGCGTGAACGCGCGAAGACGTACGGAGGCACGTTCAGCGCGGGGGCACGCCCTGATGGCGGGTTCCGCGTGGCGGCCCACCTGCCCTACGACCTGGACGGCCGGCCGGCATGAGCGCCGACGCCCCTAGGCCGATCAGGGTGCTGCTCGCCGAGGACCAAATCCTGGTGCGTGACAGCTTCAAGGTGCTCATCGACACCACACCGGGGCTGACCACCGTGGGCGAGGCGGGCAGCGGTGCCGAAGCCGTCCTGCTGGCCCGCCGGCACCGCCCGGACGTCGTCCTCATGGATATCCGCATGCCCGGCATGGACGGCATCGAGGCGACCAGGCGGATCTGTGCCGACCCGGCCGGCAGCGGCACGCGCGTGCTGATCCTCACCACGTTCGACCAGGACGACTACGTCCACGCGTCGCTACGCGCGGGGGCGAGCGGTTTCCTGCTCAAGCACGCCACGGCGACCGAGCTGCTGGCCGCCATCCGGGTCGTCGCCGCCGGCGAAGCGCTGCTGGCGCCGACCGTGACCCGCCGGCTCATCGCCGACTTCCTGCGACGTGCCCACCCCGCTCCGGCCACGCGAGACCTCGGCCACATCACCCAGCGCGAGTGCGAGGTGCTCACCCTCGTCGGCAGGGGGATGTCCAACTCCGAGATCGCCGGGCACCTGCATCTCACCGTCGGCACGGTCAAGACCCACATCGGCAGGCTCCTGGCGAAACTGCAGGCGCGCGACCGGGCGCAACTCGTCATCGCCGCCTACGACGGCGGGCTCGTCGACCCGCGGCCACGATGACACAGAGCCCGTTCAGTTCATGGAGATGTGCACGTGGTCGTAGTGGTTCTCGGTGATGCTGCCGCGGTCGGACATCGTGCTCCAGCCCGATCCGTGGTTGATGCGCTGTTTCCAGATGACGTACTTGACGCCCAGCTTGCTCTTGTTCTTGATGGCCCACTCCGCGATGCGATCGCCCAGGGCGGTGTTGGCGGCGGAGGGCATCGAGCCGCCCGTGCTCATCATGAAATCGCAGGCCCTGCCCAGCGGGTGCTCGCCTCCTGAGCCGGAGCGGAAGCAGCCGACGGTGAAGGGCAGCGCGAAGTTCTTCTCGATCTGCTCCTTCATCAGCCGCGTGCGCGGGGTGATGTTGTCGGAGCCGGACGGCAGTTCGGGCGCCCAGCCGCCGTCCGGCCTGCGGTTCGTGCCGAACGGCACCAGGTCCTGCAGCTTCTTCTCGATGTCGTCGATGACGTCCTCGGCCTCGTCGCGGCGGCCGGCCACCTCGGAGGCGTCCTTGCGGATCTTGACGGCGAGCTCGGCGGCCTGCACGGCGGCCTTCTTCTTCTGGTCGCGTGCCCTGGCCACGCCCTGCACGAACGCCTGCTGCTCGGCGGTGACCTGGTTGAGCACGGCCGCGCCGCCGCTGTTCTCGGGCAGCATGAACGCGGGAACGCTGGAAGTGCCGTTCTGGTAGCGCAGCCGGGCGATCTCGGCGACCCGCTTCTTGGCCGTCGTGAGCGCCTCCTCGGCGGTGGCCAGCCGGGTCTTGGCCGCCTTGGCGGACTTCTGTGCCTTGGCCAGCTCGACCCGCTTGAGGTTGTACGCCTCGATCAGCTTGTCGACCTTGTTGTTGAGCTGCTTGAGCTGGGCCCGCAGCTCCGACTCCTTGGGTTTGGGCGCCGCGGACGCCGGGGCCGCCGAGACGGCGACGGCTGCGGCGGCGATGAGACCGATGGCAAAACTCGCGGGGGACGAAGCCGCCACGTAGGTGTTCCTCTCCCTCTGCCGGCCGGGTTAGCTGACGGGTTCGGGTAAGGGAGCTGCGTTTCCCTACCACCGAAGTGGATTCACCCCAAGTGCGATGGGTCCCCGGCTCCCGGGCAACTCGCCCAGGATTAGGCGGTGCAACGGCTGTTACGGCCGGTACATAAGGGGATATTAGTGGTAGATCACGAGTCATGCGACCTTAAGTAGAAATCTATTCTTGATCGATCCGTGACCGGAGCATGCGGGCGGCCTCCTCCGGCATCACGTCGTTGACGAACGCGCCCATCGCGGACTCCGAGCCAGCCAGATACTTGAGCTTGTTCGGCGCCCGCCGGATGCTGAAAAGCTCCAGATGCAGGTACGCGAGCTCGCGGTCCCGCCGCACCGGAGCCTGGTGCCAGGCCGAGATGTAGGGCATCACACCGCCGAACAACCCGTCGAAGGCTTGCAGCACCGCGGTGTAGAGCGGGGCGAACGCCGCACGTTCCTCCTCCGTGAGTGCCGCCAGGTCGGGCACCTGCCGGTGCGGATAAACGTGCACCTCGAACGGCCAGCGAGCGGCCGCCGGCACGAACGCCGTCCATGCCTCGTTGTCGGCGATCACCCGCGTCCCGGCGGCACGCTCGGCGGCCAGCACGTCGGCGAACAGGTTGCCCGGCCCCTGATAGCGGGCCGCCGCGCCGAGCTGGAGCTTCGTCCTGGGCGTGACGTACGGGTACGCGTAGATCTGGCCGTGCGGGTGCGCCAGCGTGATGCCGATCTCCTCGCCCCGGTTCTCGAAACAGAACACCTGCTCCACGCCCTCGGTCGCGGACAACTCGGCCGTACGGTCGGCCCAGGCCTCCATGACGAGCCGTACCTGCGCGTCAGAGAGCTTGGAGAAGGAGGACGAGTGGTCCGAGGTGAAGCACACCACCTCGCAGCGCCCGACCCCCGGACGGACGTCGCTCAGCCCGCCAACATCGTGATAAGTCCCAAAATTGGTGGAGAAGGACGGGAAGCGGTTTTCGAACACCACCACGTCATAGTCGTACGCCGGGATCTCCGTCGACCGCGCGTCCGACGACGGGCACAACGGGCACTCGGCGGACGTGCCCGCCGGCAGGAACGTCCGCGTCTGACGGTGCCCGGCCATCGCGATCCACTCCTCGGTCAGCGGATCGTAGCGCAGCTCGGACGCCACCGGCCGGGGCTCCAGCGGACGCCGGTCGATCGCGCTCCGATCGGCGTCGTCGCGCTGGTCGAAGTAGATCAGCTCCCGGCCGTCGGCGAGTTGGGTGACGGTGCGCTTCAATGCGTGCCCTCCGCGATGGTCAGTTCTCCGGCCCGCTCGGCCAGCTGGGTGCGTGCGTCCTCGGGCAACCCCGCGTCGGTGATGACCACGTCCGCCTCGCTCAGTTCGGCGATGGTGCTGATGCCCACCGTGTTCCACTTGGTGCTGTCGGCCGGGACGACCAGCCGGTGCGCGGCCGCCACGAGCTCCCTGTCGGTCTCCGACTCCAGCAGGTTCGGCGTGGTGAACCCGGCCCGCACGCTCATCCCGTGCACGCCGAGGAAGAGCGTGTCCACGTGCAGGCGGCGGATCGCGGCCACGGCCACCGGGCCGACCAGCGCGTCGGACGGCGTACGCACGCCTCCCGTCAGCACGACGGTGCGGTCGGCGCGCGGGTTGCGGTGGAAGACCTCGGCGACGGGGATCGAGTTGGTGATCACGGTCAGTTCGGGGACGCCGATGAGGTGGTGGGCCAGCGCCCATGTGGTGGTGCCCGCTGACAGCGCCACGGCGGTGCCGGGGCGGACCAACCTGGCCGCGTGCCGCGCGATGGCCTCCTTCTCCTGCTGCTGGCGGGCGGACTTCGCGGTGAAGCCCGGCTCCTCGGTCGATCCTGGACCGAGGGCGGTCGCCCCGCCGTGCACCTTCTCCAGCAGGCCGCGTTCGGCCAGCACTTCAAGGTCGCGGCGGATGGTCATGTCGGATACGCCCAGCTCGCGTACGAGGTCGGCGACCCGGACGCCGCCGTTGCTCCGCACACGTTCGAGGATCGTCTGCTGACGCTGCTGTGCGAGCACGCCCGCTCCTTCCAACAGATTCCACCAAATTATGACACGACGCTGTTGGGGAATGTTAGGTCGTTACGGATCGCTTGCGCTGTTCAAGGGGGAAAGAGAGGTTGAAAGCACACCGATCATCCGGGAGGCGTACTGATGGCCAGGCGAGCACGCAAAGGCAGGGCACGCAAGAAGAAAAAGGCCAACCACGGCAAGCGCCCGACCGCACGCTGACAGGTGGCCGCCCGCCGGCGGCCACCCCCAGCACAGCCCGGCAGGAGCCGGCTCAGAGCAGGAGCGCGGGCCGGTCCGGGTGATCGGCCCTGATCACGACGTCGGCCGCCTCCTGCGGCCGCACCTCGCGCTCGTACCGCTCGTATGCGGGCAACCGCCACCGCTCCTCCTCAGGCGTACGGCGCTCCAGCGCCGCCGCCGACAACCACACATGCACGGTCAGCTCGAAAGCCAGCCCCTGCCCCAGCAGCAGCGTCCCGTCGACGACGACCACCCCGCCCGGCGGCAGCTCCTCGTACGGCAGCCGGTACGCCCGGTCGATCCGGCTGTCCCACAGGGCCGGCAGCACCCGCCCGGAGCCGTGCTCGTCCAAGGGGTCCAGCACCTCCCTGCGCAGCGCCTTGACGTCGAGCCAGTCCTCGTAGAAGGCGTCGGGATCGTCCCTGCCGTGCTCCAGCCGCAGTGACGCGGGCCGCAGGAAGTCGCCCGCGGAAACCCGGAGCACGGGCCGCCCACGCAGCCTCAGCGGTGCCACGAGGTCGTCGGCCAGCGTCTCCGGCCGCCCCGCGGGCGCTCCGTCGACGGCCACCCGCACCCACCGCTCGCGCGGCCACCGGGCGACCCGCTCGGCCAGCTCGCCGACGAGAACGTCACGGAAGATCGGTCGCGCACGCATCAGCACCACCTTACGAGCGCCCGCCGCCGGGCCGACGCGCGTGGCGGAGGCGCCGAGAGGCGTCCGATCGTAGAATCCGCCCATGGACTGGCGGACGTGGCACGACGAGTACGACGGCCCCGTTCGCGGCTGGCGCAACGCCTGCGGTCGTGCAGCAGCGCATCCGGCCGGCACTCGACACCTGCCGTGCCGCAGGTCTGCCGATGGTTCGAGGACCGCGGCTACGACCGCGAATGGCTGTCGGAACCGGGCACCGGCTACGGCGTCCACCGTCTCACCGGCACCCCGCAGCCCATGGTCGCGGGGCGGCACATGTTCACCTTCACCCGGCACGACAAAGGCCAGGCCCTCGGTGAGGTGTGACCTGGCCTTCGTGCTCACGAGAGCGGACGACGGGAATCGAACCCGCGTAGCTAGTTTGGAAGACTAGGGCTCTACCATTGAGCTACGTCCGCGCGAACCGGTCGAAGTCTGGTCTAGACTTCATCCGGTCGTCAGGTCGTAAGCGTACCGGAGTCGCGGACCGCATGCGCACTCGGCGAGACGGGGCGTGGCGCAGCTTGGCAGCGCGCTTGCTTTGGGAGCAAGAAGTCGCAGGTTCAAATCCTGTCGCCCCGACCATGTGATGTCTCAGGACATCGGAAACCCTCGAACCTACGGGTTCGGGGGTTTCGTCCTGTAAGGCGCAGGAAGACGTGGGTCTATTTCCATGGGGCGCAGCCGGAAGGGCAGCGTAGGACGCGGGTGACATGCGCTGCCACTTGGCCGAACGGCGCGTGCAGGGGTGCATCTACGTGCACCCCTGCCGGGTAGCCAGGCCGATTCCCCCAGGCCCGCCCGGGGCCCTAGCGTCGGAGCCATGAGCAGATCGACAAGGGGAGAGCGCGCCGTGACCACCGCACAGGGCAAGGCCGCCGACCGTACGCCCGCCCGCGGGCGCGCCCTGACCGTCCTCCTGTGGATTCTCCAGGTAGTCGTGGCCGGTTTCTTCCTCATGTCGGCCATGGGCAAGTTCTCGAACGTGGAACCGGCGAAGTCCACGTTCGAGGCCATCGGGTTCGGGGATTGGTTCCGCAACCTGGTGGCCGTACTGGAGGTGGCGGGGGCGGCGGCGCTGTTCGTGCCGCGGCTGGCCGGTCCTGCGGGCCTGGCGCTCGCCGGGCTGATGGTGGGCGCGACGCTGACCGAGTTGTTCGTGTCGGGCGGAGGCGTGGTGATGCCGCTGGCCACGCTCGTGCTCTGCGCCGTGATCGCGTGGGGACGATGGGAGAGCACGACCCGGCTGTGGGCGGCCGTCACCCGGCGGTAAATAGACTGTGTGGTCCCGCTCCCGTCACGGGCAAGGACATGCTCGAACTGTTCGACGACGATCCGATCTCCCGCCCGCTCACCTATCCAGGCCGGATCCCGGCGGCCTCCGGGGTCCTCGCCGACGACGCGTACATGCCGCTCCAGCCTCAGGGCGACGACCCGGGGGAGTGGGGCGTCGCGGGCGAGCCGCTCAGCGCACTGCTGGCACACCGGGGCTGCCTGCCGCTGACGGCTCGCCACCGCGTCGTCGCCGTGGGTTCCAACGCCGCGCCGAGTCAGCTGCGCAGAAAGTTCCTCGGCCATGGCGTACGCCCCGTCGTCCCCATGACGCTCGCCGACGTGCCGGGCATCGCCCCCGGAGTCTCGGCCCACGTGAGCAGGTGGGGTTACGTGCCGGCCGCGCCGATCGACACGCCGGGCGAGACGTCCAGGCTGTTCGTGCTCTGGCTGGACGAGCGCCAACTCGCCGCCCTCGATCTCACCGAGCCCAACTACACGAGGCGGACGCTCACGCACCCGGTCAGGCTGGAGCCGGGCCCGCACCTCCCGCCACCCTTCGTCTACGCGGGTAAGCACGGCTGCGTCCTGGACGAAGGCCGCCCCCGCCGGCTGACGCCGCAGAGAGCGCTCATCCAGTCCCTCCTGGACGAGATCCCACGGCTGCGCCAGGTGTGCGGCGACACGCCGGACGACTTCGTGGCCGGCGTCAGGGACGAGAGCGTACGCGCGACGGCGTCCCGCCTCCTCCAGGCAGAGCGGAGCCGCGCACGGGCCGCCGGATAAAGTCGGGTTCCATGACTGACACCCGCATTCCCCCACCCCGGACAGGCGACGAACGGACCGTCCTGAACAACTGGCTCGAATGGCACCGCGGCACCCTGGCGGTCAAGTGCGCGGGCCTCACGGACGATCAGCTGCGCCTGTGTTCCGCGCCTCCCTCCACGCTGTCGCTGCTGGGCCTGCTCAGGCACATGGCGCACGTCGAACGTTCCTGGTTCCGCCGGGTGCTGAACGGCGAGGACATCCCCAAGCTCTGGGACAAGGACCGCGACAACGACGCCGACTTCAACGGCGCCGGCAAGGCCTCCGTCGAGGAGGCGTTCGCCACGTGGCGGGCCGAGGTCGAGCGGGCCCGCGCGATCTCGGCCGCGACCCCGCTGGACGCCGTCGGCGAGCACAGAGGCTCCGACTACTCGCACCGCTGGATCCTCGTCCACATGATCGAGGAGTACGCCCGCCACAACGGCCACGCCGACCTGCTGCGCGAGCGCATCGACGGCGCGACGGGCGAGTAGGGCCCCTGTACCTGCCGTCGGCCGACCACCGTCCCCGACGACAGGTACAGGGGGGCCGTACCGGAAATGAGGGGTCTGTCAGGGGGCGTCGGCGTGGAAGAGCGCCCAGACGGCCTTGCCGCCGCTCGCGAGCGGGTCCCAGCCCCAGCGCTGGCTGTACGTCTCGACGATGTAGAGGCCGCGCCCGTTCTCCGAGATGAAGTCGGGGTTCTTGGGCCGCGGCACCTCGTCGCTCGGGTCGGCCACCGCCAGCAGCACGTGGGGCGCGACCCGCATCAGCAGCAGCTCGATCCCGCGCCGCCCACGCGCGTACATCGCGTACCTGACGGCGTTGGTCACCAGCTCCGACACCACCAGCGCGGCGTCGTCGCTCAGGTCGTGCAGGCCCCAGCCGCACAGGGTCGAGCGTGTCACGTCCCTGGCGGTCTTGACCGAGTCGGCCTGGAAGGGCAGCGGGCACGAGGTCGTGTACGGCTTCTCGCCCATGAGAAGGTGGTCGAAACCGACCTCGCGGGTGATCTGCAGGCAATCGGCAGTGGCCAGCGGATCCTCCACCATGCTGCCGATACCTCCCCGTTCAACCTTCGTTAGTGCACGTTTGGCCCAATATGCACCAACCCATCATGGGTCACGCGGCCGGGTCGCTGCAAGACCCAGATGCACGTGCAGTTGCATTGTGCAGGAGCGAGCGGCATCAGCGTGTCGGCCGCTGAATCGGACACGGGGTTGGGACCTTGTCATACCTGGCGATGTGGTGTCACTGTGTGTGCGGACCTTGATAGGAGGAAGCAAGTGACGCAGAACCAGCCGGGTTCCGGGCCGACGGCGCTGCGCATCCTCCTGGGCTCCCAACTGCGCAAGCTCAGGGAAGCGAAGAACGTCACCCGCGAGGAGGCGGGCCACCTCATCCGGGGCTCCGAATCCAAGATCAGCCGCATGGAGCTCGGCCGGGTGGGGTTCAAGGAGCGCGACGTGGCGGACCTGCTCACGTTGTACGGCGTCGAGGACCCACAGGCCCGTGCCGCCGTGCTCGACCTGGTCGCCACCGCCAACGAGCCGGGCTGGTGGCACCGGTTCAACGACGTCCTGCCCACGTGGTTCCAGGCGTACGTCGGCCTTGAGGAGGCCGCCGCCAGGATCAGAACCTACGAGGTCCAGTTCGTGCCGGGACTGTTGCAGACGAAGGAGTACACCCGGGCCGTGGTGACCGCCGGGGCGGCGGGCATCGGAGCCGAGGAGATCGCCAGGCGGGTGGACCTCCGGCTGGAGCGCCAGCGGATCCTGGACAAGCCCGACGGGCCCATCTTCTGGGCGGTGATCGACGAGGCCGCGTTACGCCGGCCCATCGGCGGCGCCGAGGTGATGAAAGCACAGATCGAGCATCTCATCGAGCTGATGCGCCAGCCCAGCATCACGATTCAGATCATGCCGTTCAGCTTCGGCGGGCACAGTGCGGAGGGCGGGGCATTCAGCATCCTGCGCTTCCCCGACAACGACCTGCCGGACGTCGTGTACGTCGAACAACTCGCCAGCGCCCTCTACCTCGACAAGCGTGAGGACGTGGACAGGTACACCGAGGTGATGGAGCGGCTGTGCGCCGTCAGCACCACCCCGGACGAGACGATCGAGCTGTTGCGGACCATCTCGGACGAGTTCTGAGAGCCGTGGCGTCGTTGTCGGGTGTGCATCTGCCCTAGACTGGCAGTCGGCGTTGGATCCCGCCGTGGCGGAGCATGCCCGACACCGCTCATGTGGGCGCGGCGCGTGAGCCGAAACCGATGAGACGCGCCCGCGATCACTCGTAGCATGATCAAGGAGACCATTCCGTGAAGACCGCTGTCGAGGAGCTCAGCCCGACCCGGGTCAAGCTCACCGTCGAGGTGCCGTTCGACGAGCTGCGCCCGAGCATGGATGCGGCATACAAGAAGGTCGCGCAGCAGGTGCGCGTCCCCGGGTTCCGGCCTGGCAAGGTTCCGGCCCGCATCATCGAGCAGCGCTTCGGCCGGGCGGTAGTGCTGGAGGAGACCCTCAACGACGCGGTGCCCAAGCTTTACGGCCAGGCCGTCGACGAGGTTGACGTGTTCCCTGTCAGCCAGCCGGACATCGAGGTCACGAAGATCGACGACGGTGAGCAGATCGAATTCACCGCCGAGGTCGACATCCGGCCCAACTTCGAGGTCCCCGACTACGAGGGCGTCGAGGTCACGGTCGACCCCGCCGAGGTCTCCGACGACGACGTCAACGACCAGCTCGACGCGCTGCGTCAGCGTTTCGCGACACTGACCGGCGTCGAGCGGCCCGCCGCCAACGGCGACTTCGTCGTCATGGACCTGCGCGCCGAGATCGACGGCAAGAACATCGAGGAGCAGCAGGCCAGCGAGGTGTCCTACGAAGTGGGCGCCGGTTCCGTGCTGCAGGGCCTCGACTCCGCGCTCGAGGGCATGTCCGCGGGCGAGGAGAAGAGCTTCAAGACAGAGCTGGTCGGCGGCGACAACGCCGGCGAGGAAGCCGATGTGATCATCAACGTCAAGTCGGTCAAGGAGAAGGTCCTGCCCGAGCTCGACGACGAGTTCGCCCAGCTCGCCAGCGAGTTCGACACGCTGGAGGAGCTCAAGGCCAGCATCCGCGAGCAGGCCCGCCGCAACAAGCTGATCGACCAGGTCGTGCAGGCCCGCGACAAGGCGCTCGACGCCCTGCTCGACAAGATCGACATCC
Organism: Nonomuraea longispora; assembly: GCF_004348345.1. Classification (GTDB taxonomy): domain Bacteria; phylum Actinomycetota; class Actinomycetes; order Streptosporangiales; family Streptosporangiaceae; genus Nonomuraea; species Nonomuraea longispora. The sequence goes on along the minus strand of NZ_SMJZ01000046.1, from coordinate 6,769 downwards.
CGCTCCCCGACAGCGCGCTCAAGGCCGAGGTCGACGCCCGCAAGCACAACCTCGACCACCAGGTGGCCGAGAGCGGCCTCAGCCGTGAGGCCTTCTTCCGCCTCTACCAGACGACGGAGGAGGAGCGCTTCACCGAGTTCGAGAGCAGCGCCGCCAAAGCGCTCAAGGTCGGCTTCGTGCTCGACAAGGTCGTCAAGGCCGAGGAGCTGGGCGTCTCCGAGCAGGAGCTGACCAACTTCGTGGTCCGCCGGGCCATGGAGATGGGCGTGCAGCCCAACGAGCTGGCCAAGCACCTCGCCGACAACGACCAGCTCACGCTGGCCATGGTCGAGATCGTCCGTGACAAGGCCAAGTCGGTGATCGGCGACGCCGCCAAGGTGGTCGACACCGAGGGCAACGAGGTCGACCTCAAGGGCATCTACAGCGAGATCAACGGCAGCGAGGCCAATGAGGAAGAGGCCGCCGAGGACGACAGGGCCGACGGCGAGAAGGCCGACGCCTGACGCCTGAGCCGACCGGAGCCCCTGGACCCATCGGTCCGGGGGCTCTGTCATGACCTGACGCATCCGGCACAGGGCGAAGCGCTCAGATGGCTTGTGCGGAGCGATGGGGGCCGCGGGCGTCTGCGGTCGGCGCCCCGGGACCATCGCGCGGCACCCGCCCTCTCAGGCCGTCTCGGGGAGGCCGCCGTACGCGTTCCGGGGTCACGCGGGACGAAGACCGGCACAAGCCGAAGAAGCGTAACAGGCAACCATTCGCTCGAACCTGCGCCGTCAGCGAACAGTACGGGGGACCGGGCATGACCTGTAGGCCGGGCGCGTTAGGGTCACAAGCAAAGCCCATCGATTACGACGCATCGGAAGGTGACGCTGTGACCAGCCCGCCGACCTTCTATCAGCCTGAGTCTCGAGGCCGTGAGAACGGCTCCGCCTTCCGGCTTGAGGACCAGCTTTACCAGCGCCTGCTTCGCGAGCGCATCATCGTTCTCGGGCAGGAGGTCAACGACGAGATCGCCAACCGCATCTGCGCAGAGCTGCTGCTGCTCGCGGCCGACGATCCCGACCGCGATATCACGCTCTACATCAACTCGCCCGGTGGCTCGGTGAGTGCGGGCATGGCGATCTACGACATGATGGAATACGTGCCTAACGACGTATCCACGGTCGTCATGGGCATGGCCGCCTCGATGGGGCAGTTCCTGCTGTCCGCCGGCGCCCGTGGCAAGCGTTACGGCCTGCCGCACGCCCGTGTCATGATGCACCAGCCGTCCGGCGGCATCGGCGGCACCGCCGCCGACATCGCCATCCAGGCCGAGCAGATGCTCTACGTGAAGAAGACGCTGGCCGAGCGGATCGCCCACCACACCGGGCAGCCGCTCGAGCAGATCGAGGCCGACTCCGACCGTGACCGCTGGTTCACGGCCGAAGAGGCCAAGGACTACGGCTTCATCGACCACGTGGTGCGCAGTGCACGACAGGTGCCCACGCAGGGCCCGGTCTCCTAGGGGGAGCTGACATGAACATCGAAAGCCGTTACGTTCTCCCCTCCTTCGTCGAGCGCACGTCCTACGGCGTGAAGGAGATGAACCCGTACAACAAGCTCTTCGAGGACCGCATCATCTTCCTCGGAGTGCAGATCGACGACGCGTCGGCCAACGACGTGATGGCCCAGCTGCTGACGCTGGAGTCGCTCGACCCCGACCGTGACATCAGCATCTACATCAACTCGCCGGGCGGCTCGTTCACGGCCATGACGGCGATCTACGACACGATGCAGTTCGTCCGGCCGGAGATCCAGACCGTCTGCCTCGGTCAGGCCGCGTCCGCCGCGGCCGTGCTGCTGGCCGGCGGCACCCCCGGCAAGCGGTTCGCGCTGCCCAACGCCAGGGTGCTGATCCACCAGCCGTCCACCGAGGGCGGCGGTCAGGGCAGCGACATCGAGATCCAGGCCCGCGAGATCCTCCGCATGCGCACCCTCCTCGAGGAGATCGTGGCGAGGCACTCGGGCAAATCCTCCGCCGAAATCCGCAAGGACATCGAACGCGACAAAATTCTCAACGCGGACGAGGCGAAGGCGTATGGTCTGATCGATGACATCATCCCGTCCAGGAAGAAGCGAGCTCAGGCCGTGGCTTCCTAGACGAGACGTGACGCGCCGGAGCGCTGCCCAATAGGGCACGTTCCGGTGCGACTCGCCGCTAGGGGGCTCACTGAGGGCCCAGAAGACGGTAACGTCGAAACCTGAGCGGTTCGGCCTAGTCCGGAGGATGTCCGGAGACACTGCTCGCGTGAGCAGGGCGGTCCCACGCAAAGGAGTATCTGGGGTGGCACGCATCGGCGACGGGGGAGACCTGCTGAAGTGCTCGTTCTGTGGAAAGAGCCAGAAGCAAGTCAAGAAGCTCATTGCCGGTCCAGGCGTCTACATCTGCGATGAGTGCATCGATCTCTGCAACGAGATCATCGAGGAGGAGCTCTCCGAGTCCTCCGAGCTCAAGTGGGACAACCTGCCCAAGCCGAGGGAGATCTACGAGTTCCTCGACGCCTACGTCATCGGTCAGGACAAGGCGAAGAAGGCGCTCTCGGTGGCGGTCTACAACCACTACAAGCGGGTGCAGTCCGGCGACCGGGGCAGGGATGACGGCCTTGAGCTGGCCAAGAGCAACATCTTGTTGCTCGGGCCGACCGGTTCCGGCAAGACGCTCCTGGCGCAGACCCTGGCGAAGATGCTCAATGTGCCTTTCGCCATCGCCGACGCCACCGCGCTCACCGAGGCCGGCTACGTCGGCGAGGATGTCGAGAACATCCTCCTCAAGCTCATTCAGGCCGCCGACTACGACGTGAAGAAGGCCGAGACCGGCATCATCTACATCGACGAGGTCGACAAGATCGCTCGCAAGAGCGAGAACCCGTCGATCACGCGCGACGTCTCCGGCGAGGGCGTGCAGCAGGCGCTGCTGAAGATTCTGGAGGGCACCACGGCCTCGGTGCCTCCGCAGGGCGGCCGCAAGCACCCCCACCAGGAGTTCATCCAGATCGACACGACCAACGTGCTGTTCATCTGCGGTGGAGCCTTCGCGGGCCTGGAAAAGATCATCGAATCGCGCATCGGCAAGAAGGGCATCGGCTTCAACGCCATCATCCGGTCGAAGGAAGAGGTCGACACCGCCGACGTCTTCGGCGACGTGATGCCGGAGGACCTGCTGAAGTTCGGCATGATCCCCGAGTTCGTCGGCCGCCTGCCCGTCATCACCTCGGTGCACAACCTCGACCGCGAGGCGCTCATCCAGATCCTCACCGAGCCCCGCAACGCGCTGGTCAAGCAATACCGCAAGTTGCTCGAGCTCGACGGCGTCGAGCTCGAGTTCACCGACGGCGCCCTGGAAGCGATCGCCGACCAGGCCATCCTGCGCGGCACCGGCGCTCGCGGGCTGCGCGCCATCCTGGAGGAGGTGCTCCAGTCCGTCATGTATGAAGTGCCCTCCAGGCAAGACGTCGCCCGCGTGGTCATCACCCGCGAGTCCGTGATCGAGCACGCGATCCCGACGCTCGTCCCGCGCGACCAACTCGCCGCCAAGCAGCAGCGCACACCGCGCGAAAAGTCGGCCTGAGCCGCATTCGTTCACGCCGGACGCCCCGTGGTCGCGAACCATGGGGCGTTCTGCTTTCCCGCCTCCCTAGAATTGGTCACTGTGACAACGCCAGAGCTGCCCACCCAATACACCCCGGCCGACGTCGAGACCCGGAGCTACGACCGCTGGGTGTCCGAGGGCTATTTCCACGCCGATCCGGGCAGCACGCGCGAGCCGTACAGCATCGTCGTCCCGCCGCCCAACGTGACGGGCGTCCTGCACATCGGGCACGCACTCGACCACTCCATCCAGGACGCGCTGACGCGCCGGGCGCGGATGAAGGCCCACGAGACCCTGTGGCTGCCGGGCATGGACCACGCCGGCATCGCCACCCAGAACGTCGTGGAGCGAGAGCTGGCGAAGGAAGGCTTGTCACGCCACGATCTGGGCCGCGAGGCGTTCGTCGAGCGGGTCTGGGCGTGGAAGGAGGAGTCCGGGGGCCGCATCCTCGGCCAGATGCGCAAGCTCGGTGACAGCGTCGACTGGTCGCGCGAGCGGTTCACGATGGATCCCGGCCTCTCGCGGGCCGTGCAGACCATGTTCAAGAAGTTGTTCGACGATGGGCTCATCTACCGCGCCGAGCGCATCATCAACTGGTGCCCGCGCTGCCTGACCGCGCTGTCCGACATCGAGGTTGAGCACGGCGAGGACGAAGGCGAGCTCGTCTCGATCCGCTACTCCGACGAGATCGTGGTCGCCACCACGCGCGCCGAGACCATGCTCGGTGACACGGCCGTCGCCGTTCACCCCTCCGACGAGCGTTACGCGCACCTGATCGGCACGCTCGTGGAGGTGCCGCTCACCGGCCGCATGATCCCGGTGGTCGCCGACGAGCACGTAGACCCCGAGTTCGGCACCGGAGCGGTCAAGGTGACCCCCGCCCACGACCCCAACGACTTCGAGATCGGGCGGCGTCATTCGCTGCCGTCGCTGACCGTCATGGACGAGCGCGGAGTGATCACCGCGCACGGGCCCTTCCAGGGGCTCGACCGTTTCGAGGCCAGGCCCGCAGTGGTCGCGGCCCTGCGCGCCGAAGGCCGCATCGTCGCCGAGAAGCGGCCCTACCTGCACTCGGTCGGCCACTGCTCGCGCTGCAAGACCGTGGTCGAGCCCCGGCTGTCGCTGCAGTGGTTCGTCAACGTCTCGCCGCTGGCCAAGGCCGCCGGCGACGCCGTCCGCGACGGGCGCACCCGCATCCACCCGCCCGAGCTGGCCAAGCGCTACTTCGACTGGGTCGACGACATGCACGACTGGTGCATCTCCCGCCAGCTGTGGTGGGGCCACCGCATCCCGGTGTGGTACGGCCCGGGCGGCGAGGTCGTCTGCGTGGGCCCCGACGAGGAGCCACCCGCCGGCTACACGCAGGACCCCGACGTCCTCGACACCTGGTTCTCCTCAGGGCTCTGGCCGTTCTCGACCCTCGGCTGGCCCGACTCGACCCCAGAGCTCCAGCGCTTCTACCCGACCTCCGTGCTGGTCACGGGCTACGACATCCTGTTCTTCTGGGTCGCGCGCATGATGATGTTCGGCCTGTACGCCATGGACGGCGAGCCGCCATTCCGTGTCGTCGCGCTGCACGGCATGGTCCGCGACCAATACGGCAAGAAGATGTCCAAGTCGTTCGGCAACGTGGCCGACCCGCTCGACTGGATCGAGCGCTTCGGCGCCGACGCCACCCGGTTCACGCTGCTGCGCGGCGCCAACCCCGGCGCCGACGTCGCGGTGAGCGAGGAGTGGGCGGCCGGTTCCCGCAACTTCTGCAACAAGATCTGGAACGCCACCCGCTTCGCCCTGATGAACGGCGCCGCCGTGGGCTCCCTCGACGACGCGCAGTTGACCCCGGCGGACCGGTGGATCCTCTCGCGCCTGCAGACGGTCATCACGGCCGTCGACGCGGCCTTCGAGGAGTTCGAGTTCGCCAAGGCCTCCGACCTGCTTTACCACTTCGCCTGGGACGAGGTCTGCGACTGGTATCTCGAACTGGCCAAGATCCAGCTCGGTGAGGGCCTGGAGCACACCCGGCTCGTGCTCGGCCACGTACTCGACGCGCTGCTGCGGTTGCTGCACCCGCTGACGCCGTTCGTGACCGAGGAGTTGTGGCGGGCCGTGACCCGCGGCGAGTCCGTGGTCGTGGCGCCGTGGCCGAAGGCCGAGCCCCGCTACGCCGACCCCGCGGCCGAGGCCGAGATCGGTGCGCTGCAGGAGCTGGTGACGGAGGTGCGCAGGTTCCGCTCCGACCAAGGGCTCAAGCCCGGCCAGAAGGTGGCCGCCCGCCTTGGGCTGGCCGGCACGCCGCTGGCCGGACAGGAGACGGCCATCCGCGCGCTGCTGCGCCTGACCGAGCCGGCGGAGTCGTTCAAGGCCACGGCGCGGTTCACCGTGGGCAAGGTGAGCGTGGAGATCGACACGGCGGGCGCCATCGACGTCGTGGCCGAGCGTAAGCGGCTGGAGAAGGACCTCGCAGCCGCCCGTAAGGAAGCCGCGCAGGCGGCGGCCAAGCTGGGCAACGAGCAGTTCATGGCCAAGGCGCCGGATGACGTGGTGGCCAAGGTGCGGAGCCGCGCCGAGCAGGCGTCCGCCGACATCGCGCGGCTCGAGGCACAGCTCGCCCGGCTCGGGGTTTGAGACACAGCCCCGACGGGAAAGCCTATTCGTTACCTGAGAACGGACCTTCGACCCCGTCGGGGCTGCTACAGTCTTACAGGCGGGGTAGTCAACCCCGACATCCTTTTGATCACACCTCGATTTCCGGGCGGTCCAGCCACGCGATTGGACAGCGGCCGGATGTTGGAGTAAGTTAAGAGGGTTGCCTCCAAGTGGGGCACGTCCTAAAGATCCCGAATCGGGCGGTTTGACAAGGATCGTCCATATCGGGTAACCTTGAGGAAACGAAGTGTGTAAGCCTCCGCGGCAGGGTCGGTAAAGATCTTGACGGGGATGTATGCGTGCGTTTCTTGAGAACTCAACAGTGTGTTAAAAGCCAGTGCATGATGCACAACCCCGTCCATCGGCCCTTTTGTGGCTGGTGTTGACGGATTCCTTTTTGTTGGTTGGGTTCAGACCTTTTTTGGAGAGTTTGATCCTGGCTCAGGACGAACGCTGGCGGCGTGCTTAACACATGCAAGTCGAGCGGAAAGGCCC
>NZ_SMJZ01000459.1 GCF_004348345.1 Nonomuraea longispora | reverse complement strand
GGAAGGCCATGAGGATGATCTGGCAGGCGGCTTCGTGGTAGCCCTCCTGCTGGATGAGGACCTCGCCGTGCTCGCGCCAGAACACGACGAACTCCTGCAGCAGGCGCGGCAGGTCGAACCGGCCGTCCGGCTGCACGAAGCTGCGCGGATTCGCCATCACGTACTGCTCCGACGGGGCTCCCAGCACCCGCAGGATGACCTCCCGGTAGATGGGGTTCGCCACCTCCAGCGGAGGATCCTCCTTGATCAGGCCCAGATCGCGGACGTAGGACAGATCGTCGGAGAAGGTGAAGTCGATGTCGGGCAGGACCCCTGCCACCACGGGCTCCATCACCCGCTTGACCCGTGGTTCGTGCAGCCGGGCCACCAGGGCGTCCAGGTGGGTGGCACGTTGGCGGATCAGCCGCTCCTTGGCCTCGTCCACCTGTCCGGCGGTGATGGCGCCAGTCGTACCCATCTGGAGAATGATGTCGAAGGCGAGGGCGTTGACCAGCCATGGCTGGCCCTGCGTCAGCTCGAAGACCCGGTCGGCCGCGTCCTTGGTGAATTCCTGTG
>NZ_SMJZ01000458.1 GCF_004348345.1 Nonomuraea longispora | reverse complement strand
GGAAGGCCATGAGGATGATCTGGCAGGCGGCTTCGTGGTAGCCCTCCTGCTGGATGAGGACCTCGCCGTGCTCGCGCCAGAACACGACGAACTCCTGCAGCAGGCGCGGCAGGTCGAACCGGCCGTCGGGACGGACGAAGCTGCGTGGATCGGCCTTGACGAACCGTTCCGTACGATGACCGAGGACGCGTAGGAGGACCTCCCGGTAGATGGGGTTGGCGATCTCCAGGTCCCCGGGCCCCCGGATGAGGCCGAGGTCGTGCACGTAGGAGACGTCATCGTCGAAGGACGTGTCCGTGCCCGGCCATGTTCCCGCGACGATCGGTTCGATCACCCGTTCCACCCGTGGTTCGTGCAGCCGGGCCACCAGGGCGTCCAGGTGGGTGGCACGTTGGCGGATCAGCCGCTCCTTGGCCTCGTCCACGTGCCCGGCGGTGATGGCGCCAGTCGTACCCATCTGGAGAATGATGTCGAAGGCGAGGGCGTTGACCAGCCATGGCTGGCCCTGCGTCAGCTCGAAGACCCGGTCGGCCGCGTCCTTGGTGAATTCCTGTG
>NZ_SMJZ01000457.1 GCF_004348345.1 Nonomuraea longispora | reverse complement strand
ACCATGCGGATGGCTTCTTCCTTGAACTCCGGCGAGAACTGCCTGCGACGCCTTGCCACGTACCTACCTCTTCCAGACTTCTGTCAGCTTATGTAGCCGACTGTCCGGAATCTGCTGGGCACCTCAGTACGAGAACGTTGACGCCTGCACGCAGATAACGACCGGTATTTCTACGGGTTCGGCAGGCTATAGTCGGCTACCTTCATCAACCCATCCACGTCGTGGATGACGACTCGCCGGTGACCACGCGAGATCAGTCCACGCGTCGACAGCGAGCGCAGGGCCTTTCGAACTGTAGGTCCTTGGCACCGATGAGACTGCCCAGCTCTTCCTGCGTCAGCGGAAGGCCGATGTCCATGCCTTCCTGTACGCCGCGCCCGTGCCGGGTAGCAAGCGCAAGAATGATCCTTGCGAGGCAGACCTCCGCGTCGTATCCCGCGAACTCCAGGCGTCGCTGATTGGCTCACTGAAGCCGATCACTAAGACCGTGACTCATTTGGGGATTGATCGTTAGTTCGTTCGTGGATGCGTTTCTTCGACGGCTTGTGCCTGATGAGTTGTGGGAGTTGTTCCAGCGGGTGGTCCCGCCGGCGCCGACGCGACCG
>NZ_SMJZ01000456.1 GCF_004348345.1 Nonomuraea longispora | reverse complement strand
CTGCTGCAGGCTCATCGCGGCACCTCAAAGGCTCGGTCAGACCATCCCCTACCCACCCGGACGCGTCTCCCGCAGCCGGTCCGCCCAGGCGATCAACTCGCCCCGCAACGGAACCTGAACATCGTCGATGTCCAGGAGAGTGACGCGCACCCCCCACCGGCTCGTCGTCTCACTGATCCGCTCGGCCATCTCCGCGCCGCACCGGCTCGCCACCGCCGGCAGATCCGCCAGATCCGCCAGATCGGCGTCGGCGACCTGACGGCGCAACTCCCTCTCCGCCACGACCGTGGCCGCCACCAGCGGCCCGTCCATCGTCATCGCGAACCGCACCGGATCGCTCACCTCGGCCACGGCGCCGCCCCTCACCCGCACCGCCACACCGTCACGGGTCACCGCCTCGGAGCAGAACACATCCAGGCACATCAGCCGCAACGACACCCGCACCGCGCGCTCCACGACCGGCCACACCACCACCAGCCCAGGCCCCCGCACACTGCTGCAGGCTCATCGCGGCACCTCAAAGGCTCGGTCAGACCATCCCCTACCCACCCGGACGCGTCTCCCGCAGCCGGTCCGCCCAGGCGATCAACTCGCCCCGCAACGGAACCTGAACATCGTCG
>NZ_SMJZ01000455.1 GCF_004348345.1 Nonomuraea longispora | reverse complement strand
GACTCCACATGCGCCGAATGCGAGGCATAATCCACCTCGATCCGCTTGGCCCGCACCCCCTGCCCTTCGCAGTGCGCCAGCAGCTCATCGATGGCGTCCACATCACCCGACACCACCGTGGATGCGGGACCGTTCACCGCCGCGATGGACAGACGACCCTCCCAACGGGTCAGCAGCTCCCCCACCCCGGCCGAACCCAACGGCACCGACGCCATCCCACCACGCCCCGCCAAAGCGACGATCGCCTGACTACGCAACGCCACCACCCGAGCGCCGTCCTCCAACGACAACGCACCCGCCACCACCGCAGCCGCGATCTCACCCTGCGAATGCCCCACCACCGCAGCCGGAACCACCCCCAGCGAACGCCACACCCCCGCCAACGACACCATCACAGCCCACAACACCGGCTGCACCACATCCACCCGATCAAAACCCGGCTGACCATCCTCACCACGCAACACACCCGTCAACGACCAACCCACAAACGGAGCCAGCGCCGCCTCACACTCAGCCATCCGCGCCGCGAACACCGGCGAACCCTCCAGCAGCTCCACCCCCATACCAAGCCACTGCGACCCCTGACCAGGAAAGACGAACACCGTCTTACCGGCCGAACCGGCCACCCCCTGCACCACG
>NZ_SMJZ01000045.1 GCF_004348345.1 Nonomuraea longispora | reverse complement strand
GGGCGGGGTCGTGATCGAGCGCAGCCGGGACTCGGCGATGGATCGTTCTGCCGTCGGATCGGGGGTTCGCACGCCGGTGAAGGTATGCCTGCGGGCGGCCGTCCCCGGAGGCAGAGCCGCGTTCTGTGGACAACGAGGGCTTATCCACAAGAAGGTGCCGGGGGTGGAGCGGTGACCGTCAGGCCGAGCATGCCGGGCTCCACGTGGGCCCCGATCACCGCCCGCACCTCGACCACCCGCAGCTCCACCAGCGACGGCATCCGCTCGGACAGCCGCTCGGACAGCCGCTCGGCCGGCGCCTCCGCGCGTTCCGGGGCCCGCAGGTGCTGCACCGCCACCTCCACCGGCCCCTCCCCGGCCGCCTCCACCGCCAGGTCCTCCAGACGGGCTATGGCGCGCGAGGAGGTGCGGACCTTCTCGATCGGGGAGATGGGCATGTGCCGGGGTCAGTTACTGGACAGGGACGCCACCCCGCCACACCCGGCGCGGCTGGAGGCCGAAGGACCAGGCGAAGGCGCCCTCGTGGTCGGCGTCCCACTGCACGATGTCGGCAAGCCGGCCCGGGGCCAGCACGCCGCGGTCGGGGGCGCCGAGAACGGTGGCGCCGCCGAGGGTGGCCGCGCGGAGCGCGTCGTTGACGCTCATGCCGAACGCCGACACCGCCATGGCGATGACCAGGGCCATCGAGGTGATGCCGCAGTAGCCGGGGTTGTGGTCGCTGCCGAGCGCGATCTGCACGCCGTGCTTGATCATCTGGCGGACCGGCGGGAGGTGGCCGCGCTGCAGGGCGGTGGCGGGGCAGACGACGGCGGGCACGCCGTAGCGGGACATGATGGCGATGTCCTCGTCGGACATGTGGTGCAGCCCGTCGGCGGAGGCGCAGCCGAGCTCGGCGGCCAGCTGGACGGCGCCGCGGCGGCTGTACTGGCCGGCGTGGATGCGCGGCAGCAGGCCGACGTTGCGGCCGGAGGCGAGGACCCAGCGGGATTCCTCGGTGGTGAAGTGACCCTCGTCGCAGTAGACGTCGACGCTGTCGGCGCCCGCCGCGGCGGCGTCGGCGCACCAGGAGCCGACGGCCTCGACGTATTCGCGCTGCCGGCCGAAGTATTCGGGCGGGACCACGTGCGCCGCGAGGAAGGTGACGTGCACCCGTGGCATCATCGGCTCCTTCTCCAGCTCGCGCAGGAGCCGCACGTCGGCCAGCTCGCCGTCGCGGGTGAGGTGGTAGCCGGTCTTGGCCTCGACGGTGGTGGTGCCGCTGAGCAGCCAGTCGCGCAGGCGCTCGCGCACGCCGTTGCAGAGCGTCCAGGGGTCGGTGCCGCGGGTCACGGTGACGGTGGAGCCCACGCCGCCGCCCGCCGCGGTGATCGACGCGGACGTCGAGCCGCCGGTGCGGATGGCGAGCTCGGCGTAGCGGTTGCCGGCGTAGACGGGGTGGGTGTGCGCGTCGATGAGGCCGGGCGTGACAAGAGCGCCGCCCAGGTTCTCGACGTGGTCGACGTCGACGATGTCGTCGACGACGCCCGGCACCGTCTGCGGCAGGTCGGGCGCGCGACCGACCCACGCGATGCGGTCGTTGTGCACGAGGATGGCGGCGTTGCTCAGGACTTCGTTGCCGGTCCAGAGACGGCCGATATTGGTCAGCAGCCGAACGGTCACCGCATCACCGCCCCGCAAGAGCCTCTGCCCGTTTCCCGGCATGGTCCCAGCGTCCAGCGCACGGCCTGCGCCGCGCCCACTGAGTCCGCTCCGGGTCCGGACGACATGGGGGGTCTCCTGATCTAGTCCGCGTCAAGCTGTGCGGTGACCGTATCGCCGGAGACATGATCCGGCGATTTCAGTTCAGTTACGTTATTTCACAGGCTGGGCCGCTGTACAGGGTTATTCGGAAGAAAGACCACTGATCCCATCCGTCACCCAGCCCTGCCTCGTTCCCATGGCCCCCGTTGACGACTTCCACACCAGTAGTCATCATCCGAAACCCAGACCCGAACCCAAAATGCAGACCAACGTTAGGTCTGGCCCATGGTAGCAACCCCAGGGTGCGCGGACCACTGCCGCTTTTGGGCAGCTCTGCGCGCTTTCAAGCGAGAGCTGCCCAACCGCTCAGCGACATACCGGCGAGCGGCGGCGTACAGGTCGCCTAGGAGACGCGTTCGACCGGCTTGCCCACCCGCACCAGCTCCTGCGACAGGCTGGGCAGCACACGAGCGTGCAGGATCGTGCCGTCCTCGACGTGATCGACGGAGAGGACCTCGCCCTCCTTGTGGGCGCGCGAGATCAGGTCGCTCCTGTCGTAGGGCACCAGCAGGTTGACCTCGTGGTCGAGCCGCGGCAGCTCCTGGTCGATGAGCGACATGAGCTCGGGGATGCCCTTGCCCGTGCGGGCCGACACCACGACGCTTTCGCGCTCACGCCGGAGGATCCGGTCGATCACGCCCTGATCGGCCAGGTCGGCCTTGTTGATCACGACGATCTCGCGGATGGCGGAGGCGCCCTCGATGTCGGCGAACACCTCGCGCACGGCCGCCAGCTGGCCCTCGGGGTCGGGGTGGGATCCATCGACGACGTGCAGGATGAGGTCGGCGTCGGCCACCTCTTCCAGCGTCGAGCGGAACGCCTCGACGAGCTGGTGCGGCAGGTGCCGGACGAACCCGACCGTGTCGGCGATCGTGAACAGCCGGCCCTCGGGTGTGCGCGCCCGCCGGACCGTCGGGTCGAGCGTCGCGAACAGCGCGTCCTCCACCAGCACGCCCGCGCCGGTGACACGGTTGAGCAGCGAGGACTTGCCCGCGTTGGTGTAGCCGGCGATCGCCACGGCCGGGACCTCGCGCCGCTGGCGCTGGTAGCGCATGGTGTCGCGCGAGGTGGACATGCCCCTGATCTGGCGGCGCAGCTTGGCCATCCGCTCGCGGATGCGCCGGCGGTCGAGCTCGATCTTGGTCTCACCGGGGCCGCGGCCGCCGATGCCGACGCCGCCCGCGGCGCGCCCGCCGACCTGCCGGGACAGGTTGCCGCCCCAGCCGCGCAGGCGCGGCAGCAGGTATTGCAGCTGCGCCAGCTCGACCTGGGCCTTGCCCTCGCGGCTCTTGGCGTGCTGGGCGAAGATGTCGAGGATCAACGCGGTGCGGTCGATCACCTTGACCTTGACCGTCTCCTCGAGCTGGCGGAGCTGACCGGGGGTCAGCTCGCCGTCGCAGATCACGGTGTCGGCGGCGGTCGACTCGACCACGTCGCGCAGCTCGAGCGCCTTGCCCGAGCCGATGTAGGTCGCCGGGTCGGGCTTCTGACGGCGCTGGATCAGGCCGTCGAGCACCTCGGACCCGGCCGTCTCGGCGAGGAGCTTGAGCTCGAGAAGCGAGTTCTCGGCATCCTCGACGGTGCCGGAGGTCCAGACGCCGACCAGGACGACCCGCTCGAGCCGCAACTGCCGGTATTCGACCTCGGAGATATCCTGAAGTTCTGTGGACAGGCCCGCCACGCGGCGGAGCGCCTGACGCTCCTCGAGGTCCATGTCGCCGGTCTCGTACGCGTCGAGCGCGGAGTATTCGTGCATACGTGTCATCTCTATTAGGGAACGTCCGGACACCACGATGTCTTCCCACGATGGTGGCATGACATCCCTGGCGCAATCACCTGGTTATCCCGGCTCCACGCTGACATCACCCGAACCGGCCGATATCGAGATCTTGTTCGGCGATGAGCCGTCGTTGTCGACCTTGACGTTGACGTCGCCGGATCCCACCTCGGTGGCCACCGCGTACTTGCCCGCCGGCACGACGAGTTTCGTGTTGCCCGAGCCGGTCTCGAGCCGCGCCTCTTCCGGGGCGCTGCGGTATTTCAGCTCGATGTCGCCCGATCCCGCGTCGGCGTACAGCTTCTTGCCGCCGAGGCCGGCGGCGTCGACGTCGCCCGAGCCGAGCTTCACGTCGATCGTGCCCGTCAGGTCCCTGAGCGTGAAGTTGCCCGAGCCGGCCTCAAGGTCGACGGCCAGCCCCTTGGGGATCTCGATCTTGTAGTCGACGCGGCAGCTGCCGAAGTTCGACGGGCAGTCGTAGGTGACGAACAGCTCCTCCCCCTCGACCCTGTGCTCGGGGGTGGGCTTGCCGTCGCCCCGCCACCGGAGTGTCTCGGTGACGCGGATCGCGTTGCCGCCGGTCTCCGTGAGCACGGTGTCGCCCGCGCTGCTCTCGAGCCGCAGCTTGGTCACCTTGTCGGTCACCTGGTAGGAGGCGGTGTCCTGCTCGGTGGGACCCCCGATGCTCGCGAGCCCGCACCCGGTCAGCGCCAATGCGGAGGCCAGCAGCCCGCCCGCGATCGCCATCGTTCTCATGCCCCGCATACTTTCGCGGTGCGCGGCCCGCACACATCGGGGTTCTCCCGGAGATCCCCCGGGGGAACCCCGTCTTTGACCGGAGAAGGACCAGAAGGGTAGCTTCGGTTCCATAATTCAGAAGTCGTTTTCCACATCGCGGAACAGTGGGGAAGAGGTTCATGGAGATCACCGGCCCGATGCACGACCGGTACGACGAGATCCTCACGCCGGAGGCTCTCGCGTTCGTGGCGACCCTCCAGCGGGAGTTCGGCGCCAGGCGGGTGGAGCTGCTGGAGGCCCGCCAGACGCGGCAGGCCGAGCTGTCGGCCGGCGCCACGCTCGACTTCCTGCCCGAGACGAAGGAGATCAGGGAGGGTGACTGGCAGGTCGCCTCCCCGGCGCCCGGCCTGGAGGACCGCCGCGTCGAGATCACCGGCCCCGTGGACAAGAAGATGACCGTCAACGCGCTCAACTCCGGCGCCAGGGTCTGGCTGGCCGACTTCGAGGACGCCAACTCGCCGCTCTGGGAGAACTGCGTGAGCGGCCACGTCAACCTGCGCGACGCGCTCGACCGTACGATCGACTTCGAGTCCGGCGGCAAGACGTACGCGCTGCGCCCCGACGACGAGCTGGCCACCGTCGTGGTGCGGCCGCGCGGGTGGCACCTCGACGAGAAGCACGCCGAGGTCGACGGGCGTCCGGTCGCGGGGTCGCTGTTCGACTTCGGCCTCTACTTCTTCCACTGCGCCCAGCGGCAGCTCGACAAGGGCAAGGGCCCGTACTTCTACCTGCCCAAGATCGAGTCGCACCTGGAGGCGCGGCTCTGGAACGACGTGTTCACGCGGGCCCAGGAGCTGCTCGGCATCCCGTACGGCACGATCAGGGCCACCGTGCTCATCGAGACCTACCCGGCGGCGTTCGAGATGGAGGAGATCCTCTACGAGCTGCGCGACCACTCCGCGGGGCTCAACGCCGGCCGCTGGGACTACCTGTTCAGCGTGATCAAGAAGTTCCGCACCAGGGGCAGGGAGTTCCTGCTGCCCGAGCGGAACGCGGTGACGATGACCGCGCCTTTCATGCGCGCGTACACCGAGTTGCTGGTGCGCACGTGTCACAAGCGGGGCGCGCACGCGATCGGCGGGATGGCGGCGTTCATCCCCTCGCGGCGTGACCCCGAGGTGAACGCGGTGGCGCTGGAGAAGGTGCGGGCCGACAAGACGCGCGAGTCCGGCGACGGGTTCGACGGGTCGTGGGTGGCGCATCCCGACCTGGTGCCGGTCTGCCGCGAGGTGTTCGACGGCGTGCTGGGGTCGCGGCCCAACCAGCTCGACCGGCTGCGCGAGGACGTCAGCGTGTCCGCCGCCGACCTGCTGGCGGTCTCGGAGACGCCCGGCGAGATCACGGAGGCGGGACTGCGCAACAACGTGGACGTGGGGCTGCGCTACCTCGCCGCGTGGATGGGCGGTCAGGGCGCGGTGGCGATCCACAACCTCATGGAGGACGCCGCCACGGCCGAGATCTCGCGTTCGCAGATCTGGCAGTGGATCCACAACGACATCGAGCTCGCCGACACGGGCGCGCGGGTGACGAAGGACCTGGTCGAGCGGATCATCGCGGAGGAGCCGGCCGCGATCGCGCAGGAGCCGGGCTACGACGAGAGCCTCTACGCCCAGGCCACCGCGCTGTTCAAGGAGGTCGCGCTGGACGACGACTTCGCGGAGTTCCTGACGCTGCCCGCATATGCTCGAATGCCATAGGAAAGGCTAATAAAGGGGGATCGGTGATGGAAACGCTGATAGCGGCCCTGCGGTCGCTGCTGCCCCACGACTCGGTGATCACCGATCCCGTACGCCTGCGCACGTACGAGTGCGACGGCCTGACCTACCACCGGGCGACCCCGGGCGTGGTCGTGCTGCCCGCCACGGCCGAGCAGATCGCCCGCGTGGTACGCCTGTGCAACGACTTCGGCGTCCCCTTCGTGGCGAGGGGCTCGGGCACCGGGCTGTCGGGGGGCGCGCTCCCCCGCGAGGACGGCGTGCTCATCGTCACCTCGAAGATGCGCGCCATCCTGGAGATCGACCTCGCCAACCGCAGGGCGGTGGTGGAACCGGGCGTCACCAACCTGGCCATCACCGAGGCCGTGCGCGACCAGGGCTACTACTACGCCCCCGACCCCTCCAGCCAGCAGATCTGCTCGATCGGGGGCAACGTCGCGGAGAACTCCGGCGGCGCCCACTGCCTGAAGTACGGCTTCACCGTCAACCACGTCGAGGCCTGTGAGATCGTCACCCCCGACGGCGACCTGGTGACGCTCGACCGCGCGGACCCCGGCTACGACCTGCTGGGCGCGTTCGTGGGCTCGGAGGGCACGCTGGGCATCGCCACCAAGATCACGGTACGTCTCTGCCGCGCGCCCGAGTCGGTGACCACGGTGCTGGCCGCGTTCGAGAGCATCGAGCAGGGTGGCGAGGCGGTCTCGGCGATCATCGGGGCGGGCATCGTGCCGGCCGCCATCGAGATGATGGACGCACTGGCCATCGAGGCGGCCGAGGCGGCGGTGGCCTGCGACTATCCCGAGGGCGCGGGCGCCGTGCTCATCGTGGAGCTCGACGGGCCCGCTGACGAGGTGGAGCGGCAGTTCGCCCGGCTCAGGGAGATCTGCTCGGACGCGTTCGAGCTGCGGGTCGCGGCCGGTGCCGCCGAGCGGGCGGCGATCTGGAAGGGCCGCAAGTCGGCGTTCGCGGCCGTGGGGCGCATCAGCCCGGCCTACATCGTCCAGGACGGCGTGGTGCCGCGCACGTCGCTGCCCGGCGTGCTGGCCGCCATCGACCGGCTCTCGGCCGAGCACCGGATCAAGGTGGCCAACGTCTTCCACGCGGGCGACGGCAACCTGCATCCGCTGGTGTTGTTCGACGACGCGGAGACCGGCGCGGGCGAGCGGGCCGAGGTGGTCTCCGGCGCGATCCTCGACCTGTGCATCGAGCACGGCGGCTCGATCACGGGCGAGCACGGGGTCGGGGTCGACAAATCACGTTATATGCCGAGGATGTTCAGCGACGACGACCTGGACACCATGCAGCTCGTCCGGTGCGCGTTCGACCCGCGTGGCCTGTCCAACCCGGGCAAGGTGTTCCCCACGCCGCGGCTGTGCGGCGAGGTGCCGGGCGTGCGCAAGGGCGTGCACCCGCTGGTCGAGTCCGGGAAGGCGGAACAGTTCTGATGACCCTGGCGGCCGGCGGCGTGACGGTCAGGCGGGCCGGCGAGAGGGACGCCGTGAGCGGCGTGGTGCCGCGCTGGGTGGCGCTGCCCGAGACGGTGGAGGAGATCGCCGCGGTGCTGCGGGCCTGCGAGGAGCAGGACCTCGCGGTGGTGCCCGTGGGCGGCGGGACCAAGCTGCACTGGGGCCACCCGCCCGAGCGGTGCGACGTCCTGCTCGACATGTGCTGCATGAACGAGATCCTCGAACACGCGGCCGGCGACCTCGTGGTGCGGGCGCAGGCGGGCGTCACCATGGACGCCCTGGCCGCCGCGCTCGCGGGCAAAGGGCAGGAGCTGGCGCTCGACCCGCCGTTCGCCGAGCACACGACGGTCGGCGGCACGCTCGCCGCCGCGACCGCGGGCCCGCGCGCCTACCGCTACGGCACCGCCCGCGACCTGCTCATCGGGGTCACCGTGGTCCTGCCCGACGGCACGGTCGCCAGGTCGGGCGGCAAGGTGGTCAAGAACGTCGCCGGCTACGACCTCGGCAAGCTCTTCACCGGTTCGCGCGGCACGCTGGGCGTGATCGCCGAGGCGACCTTCCGCCTGCACCCGCTGCCCGCCCTGCGGCGCTGGGTTGTGGCGGCCACGGAGGTCGCCGACCTCGCCGGTGAGACCCTGCTGCGCCTGGCCACCTCCCAGGCCGAGCCCTCCGCCGTGGACATCGACTGTCCCGACGGCCGGCACGCGACGATCGCGGTGCTGGTGGAGGGGTCGGCCGCCGAGCAGCGCGCGCAGGCGCTGCTCGATGTGCTCGGCGACGGCACGATCACGGACGTGCGCCCTGACTGGTGGGGACGCATCCTCACGGACGAGGTGCTGGCAGAGCTGCGCTTCCCGCCCGCGCGCACGACCGAGGCGCTGGCGGCCTCAGACGAGGCCGGGTTCTCCTTCCGCGGCTCCGCGGCCACGGGACACGCCTACCTGGAGCACGGGGGCGAGGTCTCCGAGGCGGAGCTGACGGACGCCGTCGACCGGCTCAGAACGCGGATCGAGGCGCTGGGCGGGCGGGTGAGCGTCCCGGCCTCGCCGTACGACGGCGTCGACAGGTGGGGGCAGGTGAGCACGTTGCCGCTGATGCGGCGGGTGAAGGAACGATTCGATCCCGGGCGCAGGATGTCCCCCGGCCGGTTCGCAGGAAGGATCTGACGTGGATCCTGAGCTGATCAACGACTGTGTGCACTGCGGGTTCTGCCTGCCGACGTGCCCGACGTACGCGCTGTGGGGCGAGGAGATGGACTCGCCGCGCGGCCGTATCCACCTGATGAAGCAGCACGTCGAGGGCACGCCCATCACCCCCGAGATGGCCGGGCACTTCGACGCCTGCCTGGGCTGCATGGCGTGCGTCACGGCGTGCCCTTCCGGAGTCCAGTACGACCGGCTGATCGAGCAGACCAGGGTCGTAATCGAGCGGGAGCACGTGCGCGAGCCGGAGGACCGGGCCGTACGCGAGATCGTGTTCAGTCTCTTCCCCTACCCGCGCAGGCTGCGGCTGCTGCGGCCGACGATGTGGCTGGCCGGGCGGATGGCGCCGTTCCTGTCCCGGGTACACCCCGGCCTCGGCTCCATGGCGAGGCTGGCGCCGCGGGTCGAGCACCGCCAACGCATGCCGCGCGTCGTCAGAGCAAGGGGGGAGCGCAGGGCCGTCGTCGGCATGCTCACCGGATGCGTACAGGGAGAGTTCTTTCCCCAGGTCAACGCGGCCACCGCGCGGGTGCTCGCGCTGGAGGGCTGCGACGTGGTCATCCCGCGAGGACAGGGCTGCTGCGGCGCGCTCAGCGTGCACGCCGGGCGTGCCGAGCAGGCCAGGAGGCTCGCCCGGCGCACGGTCAGGACGTTCGAGAAGGCGGGCGTCGACACCGTCGTGGTGAACGCGGCGGGATGCGGCTCCTCCATGAAGGAATACGCCGAACTGCTCGGCCGCGAACCCCGGTTCAAGGTAGCCGACCTGTCCGAATATCTCGCCGAGCTGGGCCCCGTGGCCACGCGGCACCCGTTGCCGCTCACCGTCGCCTACCACGACGCCTGCCATCTGGCCCACGCCCAGGGCATCCGCGACCAGCCGCGCGAGCTGCTGCGCGGCATCCCCGGCCTGGAGTTGCGCGAGATCCCCGAGTCGGCCGTCTGCTGCGGGTCCGCGGGCACGTACAACATCCTGCAGCCGCAGGCCGCCCACGACCTCGGCGACAGGAAGGCCCGCGCGGTGGGCACGACCGGCGCCGGCCTGCTGGTCTCCGCCAACCCCGGCTGCACCATGCAGATCGCCTCCGCCATGCGCCGCGCCGGCGAGGAGATCAGGGTGGCGCACACGGCCGAGGTGCTGGACGCCTCGCTCCGCGGTGTGCGCCTGTGAGCGTCCAGTCGGTCGAGCGGGCGCTCGACGTGCTGGAGGCACTGGCCGAGCACGGGGGCGAGGCGGGCCTGTCGGAGATCGCCGCCAGGACGGGCCTGCCGTACGGGACCATCCACCGGCTGCTGCAGACGCTGCTCGCCCGCGGTTACGTACGCCAGGAGTCGGACCGCCGGTACGCGCTCGGCGGCGGGCTCGTACGCCTGGGCGGCATCGCGGAGAGCATGGTCGGCGTGTGGGCGCAGCCGTACCTCGCCAGGATGGTCGAGCTGTCCGGCGAGACCGCCAACCTGGCCGTGCTCGAAGGCGACTTCATCGTCTACGTGGCCCAGGCGCCCTCGCCGCGCAGGCTGCGCATGTTCGCCGAGGTGGGCAGGCGGGTGCTGCCGCACAGCACGGCGGTGGGCAAGGTGCTGCTGTCCGGGCGGCCCGCCTCCCAGGCGGTCGCCGTGTTCGAGAGGACCGGCATGCCGCGGCGCACCCCCAACACGATCACGGAGCTGACCGCGATGCTCGCCGAGCTCGAACAGGTCAGGTCGCGTGGTTACGCCATGGACCTGGGCGAGGAGGAGCTGGGCGTGCACTGCCTGGCCGTGCCCGTCTGGGACGGTGGCCGGGTGGTGGCCGCGATGTCGGTGTCGGGCCCCGCGGAACGCATCGACGGGCTGGACCGCGACGAGCTGGCGGAGGGACTGCGGAAGATCGCACTCGACTTCGGCAACGAGCTCCGTCCGACGGCCGACGGCAGTTGAGTAGTCAATTACTTTTCCGGGCCCTCTGACGTGCGGATACACCGGCGATCCCGCTCACCGCCCGCCAAGATCCCCGTGAGAAGCTCCGTGCGGCGAAGTATGCTGTTGCGGTATGAGCAACACCGCGACCGTGCAATCAGTAGATCGGGCCATTGCCATCCTGGAAATCCTCGCCCGTGAGGGTTCCACCCGAGTGACGGATCTCGCGACAGAGCTCGACGTGCACAAGTCCACGGCCTTCCGTTTACTCGCCGCTCTGGAGCAGGGCGGATTGGTGGAGCAGAGCAGCGACCGCGGGCGCTACCAGCTCGGCTTCGGCGTCGTACGCCTGGCCGGCGCGGCCACGGCCCAGCTCGACCTGTCGCGCGAAGGCAGAGACGTGTGCCTGCGCCTGGCCGAGGAGATCGGCGAGACCGTCAACATCGCGGTCCCGCAGGACGGCGACGCGGTCAACCTCACCCAGATCCGCGGCCCGGCCGCGATCAGCGGGCACAACTGGGTCGGGAAGAGCACCCCCGCCCACGCCAGCTCCAGCGGCAAGGTGCTGCTGGCCTTCGGCGCCCTGCGCATGCCCGGCCGGCTCGACCGCTACACCCCCCGCACGATCACCTCCAAGGACGATCTGGACCTCGACGCCATCAGGGAACGAGGCTGGGCCGAGGCCGTGGAGGAGCTCGAGGTCGGGCTGAACGCGGTCGCCGCGCCGATCAGGGGCAGCGACGGCACCGTCGTGGCCGCCGTCAGCGTCTCCGCGCCCTCCTACCGGCTGACGCCCGACCGGCTTCCCGAGGTGGGCGAGCTGCTGGTCGAGGGCGCGCGCGAGATAAGCCAACGCATGGGCTATTACCGTTAGGGCATGTGCAGAAGCATCAAGACCCTTCGTCCCCCGTACACCGAGAGTGTGACCGAGGAGGACGTGCGCGCGGCGGCGCTGCAGTACGTCAGGAAGATCTCCGGCTTCCGGGCACCCGCCGCGCACAACGCGCAGGCGTTCGACCGGGCCGTCGAGACCATCACCAGGGCGTCCGAGGAGCTGCTCGGGGCGTTGCAGGTGCGCGGGAGCCGGTGACCGGACGGGCTACGACGAGGTGCGGGCCACGGGCCGGCCGCCCGCGCAGGTGATCGTGAGCTCCACCTCGTCACCCTCCTCCTGCTCAAACTCCACCTTGGCCTCCCAGGCGGGCCCCGGCTCGACGCCGTCAGCCGCGTAGCCTTGGGCGGGGCTCCACGAGCGCAACGTCACCTGGTCGCCGTCGCAGGAGGCGATCACCGTGCCGCCCGCGCTGCGGATCAGCTTCTCCTGCCGGGTCCGGGCGGGCGAGCCGGTCGGCGTCGTGACCGCGCGCGACGTCGCCGTGGCCAGGGCCGCGCGCACCTCCGGCCCGGTGAGCACGTGGCTGGAGGCGCCGGTCAGGCCGTTGCCGAGCAGGCCGAGCACCGCCACGCCCGCGCCGGTGGCGGCGACGGCGGTGGCGGCCCAGGCCAGGACGAGTCTCTTCATCGCCTCCCAGCCTCTCCCATGTACGGCTAACGTCAGGTTAAGGCGCCCCTAAGGCGGCCCAAGGCATCGCCAGGGAGCGTCTACGTTCAAGTACATGGCTGACATCCTGCTCATCGAGGACGACGTGGCGATCCGCACGGCGCTCGGCCGCGGGCTGCGGGAGCTCGGCCACGCCGTCTCCTCCTCGCCGACGGCGCTGGACGGGCTGCGGCTGGCCGTGCACGACCGCCCCGATCTCATCGTTCTCGACCTGGGGCTGCCCGACCTCGACGGGGTGGAGCTGCTGCGCATGTTGCGGGCGGTCAGCCGGGTGCCGGTCATCGTGGCGACGGCCCGCGACGGCGACGCGGAGATGGTGCCGGTGCTGGACGCGGGCGCCGACGACTACGTGGTCAAGCCGTACAGCGCGGCGCAGCTCGACGCCCGGGTCAGGGCCGTGCTACGGCGGTCGGGCGGCGACTCGGGGCCGGAGCCCCTGGCCGTGGGGGCCCTTCGGGTGGATCCGCGGGCGCGTACGGCCACGCTGGACGGGGCGGCGCTCGACCTGACGCCGCGCGAGTTCGACGTCCTGCACTATCTGGCAGCCCGGCCGGGCGAGGTCGTCACCAAGCGGGAGTTGCTGACGGAGGTCTGGCAGCTTCCGTACGGCGGGGCCGACAAAACCGTGGACGTGCACCTGTCGTGGTTGCGCAGGAAACTCGGCGAGACGGCGTCCGAGCCGCGCTACCTGCACACCGTGCGCGGCGTCGGCGTGAAGCTGGTCGAGCCGTCATGAGGCGATGGCTGGCGCTGCTGGTCGCCGCGACCACGTCCCTCGTGCTGATCGCGCTGCTGGTGCCGATGGCACTGCTGATCCGAGCCGTGGCCGAGAACGGCGCCATGAGCAGGGCCACCGCGGCGGCCGAGTACGTTGCGGTGGCCGTGGGCACGCCCGACCTGACGCTGGCCGTGCAACAGGCGGGCCGGCCCGTGACCGTGTTCCTGCCGGGTGGCGGCACGGTGGGCGGGCAGGCGCCCCGCTCCGACGCCGTACTCCTGGCCGCCACCGGACGCAGCGTCACCGCCGCGGCCCCCGGCGGCAGGGAGGTGCTGACCTCGGCGCAGACGCCGGAGGGCACGGCCGTCATCAGGGTGCTCGTGCCGGACGCCGAGCTGACCAAGGGCGTGCGGGAGGCATGGCTGGCGCTGCTCGGGCTCGGGCTGGCCCTGGTCGTGCTGGGCATCGTCCTGGCCGATCGGCTGGCGCTCGCCGTGACCAGACCCGTGGACGGGCTCGCCAGGGTCTCGCACCGGCTGGCCGGCGGCGACCTGTCCGCCAGGGCGGAGCTGGGCGGTCCGCCCGAGGTGCGCTCGGTGGCGCTGGCGCTCAACCATCTGGCGGGGCGCATCGACGACCTGCTCGCGGCGGAACGGGAGTCGGTGGCGGACCTGTCGCACCGGCTGCGTACCCCTCTGACGGGCCTGCGGCTGGACGCCGAAGCGTTGCGCGACCCGGAGGAGAGGGCGCGCGTACAGAGCCGCGTGGACGCGCTCCAGCGTGCGGTGAGCACGGTCATCACGGACGCGCGCCGGCGCTCTGCCGGGCGCGGCACGTGCGACGCGGCGGCGGTGGTGCGGGAGCGGGTGCGGTTCTGGTCGGTGCTGGCCGAGGACCAGGGGCGGGAGGTATCGGTTTCGCTGCCCGACGCCGCGGTGCCGGTGGCGGTGGGCGCCGAGGAACTGTCCGCCTGCGTGGACGCTCTGCTGGGCAACGTCTTCGCGCACACCCCCGAGGGGGTGCCCATGGCGGTACGCCTGGCGCCGCACGACGCCGGGGTTCTGCTGGTGGTCGAGGACTCCGGCCCCGGCTTCGACGCGGCGCTGCTGGAGCGCGGCACCAGCGGGGGCGGCTCGACCGGGCTCGGCCTCGACATCGCCCGCCGCACCGCCGAGTCGTCGGGAGGTGGCCTGACCGTCTCCACGGGCCCGGAAGGCGGCACGCGGGTGGAGGTCGTCCTGGGCCCGGCCGGTACGTGAAAGCACGGCGGCGGCGATTGGGGCACAAGGCCCTGGAGCCGTAGCGTTAACCGTGGCTTAGCGCGGGATTAGCGGCGATCGCGGTTTCGTGGAGGCATGCGAATCACGAAGAAGTTCATCGTTGCGGGTGCCGGTGTCGTCACGCTGGTCGCGGGCGGAGGCGCGGCCGTCGCCGCCACCACCGTCGCCGCCCCCGCCCCCAAGGTCACGGCGGAGCAGGCCATCGAGATCGCGCACAAGCAGGTGGCGGGCGCCTGGGTCAGCGAGCTCGACCTCGACTCCAGGGACACCGGGGCGGACGTGTGGGAGATCGAGCTGACCAAGGGCGCGCAGCGGCACGAGCTGACCATCGACGCCGCCACGGGCAAGGTCGCCAAGAACGAGACGGAGCAGCAGTCGGACAAGGACGACGACGACAGGGACGACAGGGACGACAGGGACGACAGGGACGACGACTGATCCGGAGCTTCCAGGAACGCCGGGCCACCGCGGCCCGGCGTTTCATGGTTGTGGGCGAAGCCCCGCTATGAGGAGACCGACCATCCGCCGTGCGTCGTAGCGGGGGTCGTTGTCGGCGCCGATGCAGAGGTTGCCGACGCCGCGCATGAGTTCGAGGGCGTTGAGGTCGGAGCGGATCTGACCGACGGCGGCCGCCGCGTCGAGCAACCGGGTGCAGACGGGCACGAGGCGGTCGAGGAAGTACGCGTGCAGCGTGTCGAAGCCGGCGTTGTCGGACTGCAGCACGGAGGCGAGCCCGTGCTTGGTGACCAGGAAGTCGACGAAGAGGTCGATCCACCGCTTGAGCGCGTCGTAGGGGTCGGCGGCGCTCTCCAGCAGGGCTGGGCCGGCCTCGGCGCAGGCTTCGACCTGGTGCCGGTAGACGGCGATGATGAGGTCGGACCGGGTCGGGAAGTGGCGGTAGATCGTGGCCACCCCGACTCCCGCCCTGGCGGCGATGTCGCGCACCGGCGCTTCGACGCCCGAGGTCACGAAGACGGCCGCGGCGGCGTCGAGGAGCGTCCTCTCGTTGCGCCGGGCGTCGGCCCGCTTACGGGTGGCGGCGCGCTTCGCGCCTCCGTCGTTCACCGCGCCATGTCCTTCCCTTGCCATACTTGCAAAACGGAACAACGCTCCCTATCGTAGCTGGAACCAGATTCCGTTTACTCCATGATGCCAGAGTGCCGGCCGAAGGGCCAAGCCACCCCTCGCGACCACGCCTGCCTCGCGATACAGCGGAGGGCCGGGCGGCACTCACGGACCGCGCCGGCGTACGGGCCCACCGCGACGAGCGGCCAGCCGTACACCGGAGAGGTGTTCCGCTTGCTCCTCGAAAGGACCAGCGCCCCATGCTCCACACCACCAGACCCCGCTTCGGTCTCATGACCGCTCCGGCCCAGGTCGGCTACCCCGACATCCTCCGGGTCTGGCGCGAGGCGGACGAGATCCCCGAGATCGAACACGCATGGTTGTTCGACCACCTCCTGCCCATCTTCGGCGACCCCGGCGGCACGATCTACGAGGGCTGGACGCTGCTCTCCGCCCTCGCCGCGCAGACCCGGCGGCTGCGGCTCGGCGTGATGGTGACCAGCAACCGCATCCGCCCACCGGCCCTACTGGCCAAGATCGCGACGACCGTCGACGTCATCTCCGGCGGACGGCTCGACTTCGGCATCGGCGTCGGCTCACGACCCGGCTGGCCGCTGGCCCACCGCGAGTACGAAGCCCACGGCCTGCCCTTCCACGACACCGCCCACGCCGTGGGCAGCCTCGCGGAGGCGTGCACGGTGATCCGGCGGGTGTGGACGGAGAAGGAACCGTTCGACTTCCACGGCACGTACGTCCAGGTCACCGGAGCGTACGGCAACCCCAAACCCGTCCAGCGACCCCACCCGCCCGTTCTCATCGGCGGGCGCGCCTCGGCGACGCTGCGCGTGGTAGCCCAGCACGCCGACCTGTGGAACATCCCCGGCGGCGACATCACGGACGTCGTCAGCCGCAGCGAACTGCTCGACCGCTACTGCGGCGAGATCGGCCGCGACCCCGCCTCGATCACCCGCTCGATCCACCTGCCCGTCTCCTACGACCAGCCCGACCTCACCCACGACTCGATCGCCGAAGCCATCGACGCCGGCTTCACGCACATCGTCCTCGGGCTGACGGCGCCCTATCCCGCCGGCGTCGCACGGTGGGTCGCCGACGAGCTCATCGCCAAGAACCGCTAGAACCGCCGGCCTCGGGGTGACGCACCGGATGGCCGCCGTCGGCATCGACGTGGACGCCTGGAGCGAGGAAGTGTGCGCGCGACCCGCCTCCCCCGAGGAGGCCAAGCGGCTCGGCATCGGCGCGGGCTCGACCGTGATGGTCATCGAGCGCGGCTACTGCGCGGGCGGGCAGGTGGTGGAGATGGGCGACATCGTCGTGCCCGCGGAGTCGACGAAGCTGGTCTTCCACGGCCCGGTCACCCAGCCTGCACCGCACCCCACCGCTCGACACAAGGAATGATGACAGCATGTGACCGTGCACCCACCCCGAGCGAGATCCTTCAACACCGCGGGTCCGTGCGACCCTCGGCAGCACTACATGCTGCCGCCCACGCCTCGGCTGCCCGAGGCGCGAGCGCTGATCGACCTGGACCGCTACTTCGTGGTCCACGCACCCCGGCAGACCGGCAAGGCCACCGCGCTGCGCACTCTCGCGTCCGAATTGACGGCCGAAGGCGAGATCGCGGCTCTGGTGTTCTCCTGCGAGCGGGCTCATCCGGGGGCCCGGGGGCCTGGCCCAGCTCGACCGCTGCCTCGACCGCCTCACCCTGACCACCGGCGTCCTGGTCATCTTCGACCGCCTCCCCGAGGCTCCGCCGTGGAAGGAACGCGGCGGTTTCGAGCAGGCGACCACCCCGTCCGGCCGCCAGGCCACCGTTCTCCCGGCATAGTACGGCCGGGTCAGCGGGTCATGTTCATCACGATCGGACGGTGGTCGGACGCCGTGGTGGACAGGACGGAGCCGCTCGTCGTGGTCGATGCCCGGCTTGCGGTGGAGCTCCTGAAGGGTGACGATGTTGGCGCCGCCCGACTGCGCGCACAGGGTCAACAGCCGTCGAGAATGGTCTCCATCGCCTGCTTCTCCGCCTTGGTCACCCACACGTCGTATTTGGCCTTCACGTCGATCTGCCGGCTGATGTAGGCGCACCGGTACGCCTTGCGCGGCGGCAGCCAGGTGGCGGCGTCGGAGTCGCTCTTCTGCCCGTTCAGCGGCCCGTCGACGGCCAGCAGGTTGAGCGGGTCGTTGGCGAACTCCTTGCGCGTGGTCTTCGACCACTGCTGCGCGCCCTTCTGCCAGGCGTCCGACAGCGGCACGAGGTGGTCGATCTGGACCTCCGAGCTGGTGTCCTGGCCGCGCTTGAACTCGATGGTCTTGCCGCTGAACGGGTCCTTGAGCGTGCCGGTCAGGACGACGCAGTCGTGGGTGCCCGGCTTGAACGTCTCGCCTTCGAGGTCGCGCTTGAGGATGTCGTTACGCGTGTCGCAGCCGTTGCGGTCGACGTCCGACCAGGCGGGGCCGAACTCGTCGCGGTCGAAGCCGGTCTTGGGGGCGCGGCCCTTGACGTCGAGCCCGTCGAGTTTCGCGCGAGCCTCCGACACCGAGACGGTGTCCGGCTTCTCCACGTGCTGACCTGCCGACTGCACGGTCAGCCCGCCACATCCGGCGAGCATCCCCGACATGACCAGACCGGCCACGAATCCCCGAACCCGCACCACACACCCCCGGACCCTGTTTTCGTAAAGTCTAGGGATAGAAATGCCCATCAATGGCTCTTACGAAGCCTCCAGGGCATCGATCAGCCACTCTGCCAGGTATTTAGCGAAAGATGATCTCACGTAGATCCGGTACGTTTCGGGTGGAAGCCGCTCAAGTATCACCGAGGTCCTGGCCAGCAGGGTCTGGGCGTGTCCCGGGAAGACCGACGGGTCCAGGTCGATCGGGCAGCCGGTGATGAGCACGTCATAGGCGGCGGGCCCGGCGAGCTCCAGGACCGTACGCTGCCCCGACACGTCCACCCAGCCGGGACGTGGCGGGACGTCCCCGGACACCAGCCACCAGTCAGGGCCCAGCCGCAGGCCTGTGCCCGGATCCGTGCCGCGCACCTCCCACATCGAAACGAACGGCACCTCGCGCAGGCGCACCCGCGGGGTGCTCACCGCCTCGAAACGGTCGGCGAACGCGGCGGCCGGGCTCTCCGCCCGGCAGTCCCCCCTGTACGCCACCCGCGCCTCCGGCAGGGGGTCGCCGTCGCGGCGGGTGTTGTCCGGGTCGTAGAAGACGGGCTCCACGACGGTCACCGGCTGCCTCATGTCCCCGGACACCGCCGTGAGCCGGTCGCCAGGGGTCACGTTCCTCGCCAGGGCCAGGCTGAACGTGCGGTCGAGCGCGGCGCTGTGGTAGCTGGAGGTGACGTGGCCGAGCATCGGCGCGACGCCTGCCGCGGTCAGCTGGGCACCCTCCTCGACGAGCGCCTCCGGATCGTCGGCGAGCAGGCCGACCAGGCGCTTGCGGTCGGGGCGCGCGGTGTCGGGCCGGGAGTGGGAGCGCCTGCCGACGAAGTCCGGCTTGCGCTTGGAGACGATCCAGCCCATGCCGAGGTCCTGCGGGGTCACCGTCCCGTCCGTCTCCTGGCCGACGATCGCGAATCCCTTCTCCGCCCGCAGCACGTGCATGGTCTCGGTCCCGTACGGCACCACGCCCAGTTCGAGCACCGCCTCCCACAGCGCCCTGCCGTACCGCCACGGCACGTTGACCTCGTAGGCCAGCTCCCCGGAGAAGCTGATCCTGAAGACCCGGCCCGCCACGCCCAGCACCGGCACGCTCGCGTACCGCATGAAGGCCAGCTCCACCGCCTCCGGCGCGACCACCGCGATGACCTCGCGGGCGCGGGGTCCCACGACGGCGACCGTCGCCCAGTGGTCGGTGACCGAGACCAACGACACGTCCAGGTCGGGCCACTCCGTCTGCCGCCACTCCTCCAGCCAGTCGAGCACCGGGGCGGCGTTGCCCGTGGTCGTGGTCGTCAGGTAGTGGTCGTCGGCGAGCCGGGTCGTGGTGCCGTCGTCGAAGACCATCCCGTCGGCCCCGCACATCACGCCGTAGCGGCAGGCGCCGACGGCCAGCGTGGAGTACATGTTCGTGTAGACGCGGTCGAGGAACTCACCGGCGTCCGCGCCCCTGATGTCGATCTTGCCCAAGGTGGAGGCGTCCATGGCGGCGACGGCGGTGCGGGCCGCGTGGCACTCGCGCCGCACGGCGGCCTCCATGTCCTCGCCGTCCCGGGGGAAGTAGCGCGGGCGTTTCCACTGGCCGACGTCCTCGAACACGGCTCCGAGCGCCACGTGCGCGTCGTGCAGTGCGGTCGTCCTGACGGGGTCGGACAGCGCGCCGCGGTCGCGTCCCGCGAGGGTGGCGAAGGACACGGGCGTGTACGGCGGCCGGAACGTGGTCGTACCGACCTGGCCGGGCGCGGCGCCGAGCAACGCGGACATGACGCCCACCACGACCGCGCCCGAGGTCTTGCCCTGGTCGGCGCCGGTGCCGGCGGTGGTGTAGCGCTTGACGTGCTCCACCGAACGCATCCCGGTGGCCGTGGCCATGGCCAGGTCGGCCACGGCCACGTCCCGGTGCAGGTCCGCGAAGGCCGGCTCGCTGCCCGGGGCCCTCTCGACGAGCCACAGGGCGGCCGGTCGCCGCGAAATCCGCTCGTCGCACTCCGGCACGCGCAGATCCGGCACGGTTCGGCCGGCGGCCTCGGCTCCCGCGGCGTAGCCGTCGGCGATGGCCTCGCGCGTGGCGTACAGGCCTCTGCACGCCCCGGCCGACCGCTCCGCCTGCGCCGACGTGCCGGGCACGAAGGCAGCGAGCTCCTCGTCGAACCTGGTGCGGCCCCCCGACTGGCTGAACAGGTGCACGGCAGGGTTCCAGCCGCCGGCCACGGCCAGCAGGTCGGCGTCGAAGTGCCGGACACCCACCTGGACGCCGGTGAGCACGCCCTCCTCGTCGGCGGTCGTCCCGGTCACGACCTGCCCGGCCAGGACCTCCACGTCCGCGGGCAGGCCGGAAGGGCGCGGGTCGACGACGGCGAGCACGTCCACCCCGGCCGCGACGAGGTCCCGCGCCGCCTCGTAGCCGGAGTCGGCGCAGGCGAACACCACCGCCCGCCGTCCGGCCCGCACGCCGTAACGGTTGGCGTAGGCGCGGGCGGAGGCGGCCAGCATCACGCCGGGCCGGTCGTTGCCGGGGAAGGCGAGCGAGCGCTCGTGCGCGCCCGTGGCCAGCACCACGCGACGCGCCCTGATGTGCCACAACCGCTCGCCGCGGGCCCGACGCTCGACGGCGACCACGTAGTTGTGGTCGTAGTAGCCGACGGCCGTCGTCCTGGTGAGCACTCTGGCGGGCAGGTCGAGTCCGGCAACCCAGTCGAGCGCGGGGGCGCCGTCCAGAAGCAGACGGCTGTTCAGCAGGTCGCCGCCGAGCCGCGGCTGGTCGTCCACGAGGATCACCCGCGCTCCCGACCGCCCGGCCGCGAGGGTCGCGGCCAGCCCGGCCGGTCCGCCGCCGACCACCAGCACGTCACAGTGCAGGTACCCCTTGTCGCAACGACGCTCGTCCACCGCGTCGAGGTCCACCCGGCCCTTGCCGCGCAGGCTGTGCGCCTCCAGCCCGTCGTGAAGCTCCACGGTGGTGGCCGCGAGCATCGGGTCGGCACCCACGCGGACCAGCGCGTTCGGCTCCTCGGGGCCCGCGGTGAAGATCCCGCGCGGACGGCCGAGGTCCACGCTGCGGCCGACCACCCGCACCCCGTTGCGCAGCAGCGCGGCGGCCAGCGTGTCACCCGGCTCGCCCGTCATCGGGCGGCCGTCGAACGTGAACCTCATCATGGCTTCCTGATCTCGTGGGTCACCGTGTGGCGTTCGACCGTGAACCAGGTCCGGCAGCCGTGCACGTGAAACCAGCGCTCGTGGAACCAGCCCTTGGGGTTGTCGCGCATGAACACGTACGCGGCCCACTGTTCGTCCGTCACGTCGCCGGTGGGGCAGGCGATGCCGGCCTGGCCGCCGTAGTGGAACTCGTTCTCGTCGCGGGGCCCGCAGTGCGGGCAGTCGATCAGCAACATCAGTGCGCCACCGCCGCCGCGCCGTGCTCGTCGATGAGCGCCCCCGTCGTGAACCTGTCGAGCGCGTACGGCTGCGCCAGCGGATGCGGCCGGTCGTGGGCCAGAGTGTCGGCGTAGACCCAGCCCGCGCCCGGAGTCGCCTTGAATCCGCCGGTGCCCCAGCCCGCGTTGACGTAGAGGCCGTCCACGGGGGTCGGCCCGATGATGGGCGAGGCGTCAGGAGAGACGTCGACGATCCCGGCCCACGTGCGCAGCACGCGCACCCTGCTGAAGACCGGGAACAACTCCAGCGCCGCCGCCATCTGCGCCTCGATGACGTGCACGCCGCCGCGTTGCCCATAGGAGTTGTACGCGTCGATGCCCGCCCCCATGACCAGCTCGCCCTTGTGCGCCTGGCTGACGTACACGTGGACGGCGTTCGACATGACCACGCAGTCGAGCACCGGCTCCAGCAGCTCCGACACCAGCGCCTGGAGCGGGTGCGACTGCAGCGGCAGGCGGATCCCGGCCCGCTCGGCGAGCACGGAGGTGTGCCCGGCCGCCGCCAGCGCGACCTTCCCCGCCGCGATGCGCCCGCGCGAGGTCTCGACGGCCGTGACCCGGTTGCCGGTGAGCTCGAAGCCGGTGACCTCGCAGCCCTGGATGAGGTCGACGCCGCACGCGTCCGCCTGGCGGGCCAGAGCCCAGGCCACGTGGTCGTGCTTGGCGATGCCGCCGCGCCGCTGCAGGGTGGCGCCCATGACGGGATAGCGGGCCCGGTCGGAGACGTTGATGATCGGGCAGAACTTCTTGACCTCGTCCGCGTCGAGCCACTCGGCGTCCACGCCGTTGAGCCGGTTGGCGTTGACCCGGCGCCGGCCCTCGCGCACGTCGCTCAGGTTGTGCGCCAGGTTGAGCACGCCCCGCTGGCTGAACTGCAGGTCGTAGTCCAGCTCGTCGCTCAGCCCCTCCCACAGCTTGAGCGAGTGCTCGTAGATCGCGGCGCTCTCGTCCCACAGATAGTTGGAGCGGATGATCGTGGTGTTGCGGGCCATGTTGCCGCCGGCCAGCCAGCCGCGTTCGAGCACCGCGACGTTGGTCAGGCCGTGGTTCTTCGCCAGGTAGTAGGCGGTGGCCAGGCCGTGGCCGCCGCCTCCGACGATGACGACGTCGTAGGCGGGTCTGGGCTCCGGGTTGCGCCACAGGAAGTCGGGGTGGGTCAACGTCTGATCTTCTCCATCCCGGGGTCGAACAGGGGCTCCTGCGCGACCTCCGCGGGGACGCGGCGGCCGAAGTAGGAAATTTCCACGTGTGTCCCGGGCTCGGCCAGCTCGGCGGGCATCCACGCGTACGCGATCGGCCGCTGGATGGTGTGCCCGTACGCCGCGCTCGTGACGTACCCGACCGTGCGGCCCGCATGCCGTACCGGCTCCTTGCCCATGACCACCTCGGCGCTGAGCAGCGGCACCAGCCTGCGCGTGACGTCGGTCGTCAGCGCGTCCCGGCCGACGAAGTCCTTGTCCGTCCTGACCGCGAAGGCCAGCCCCGCCTCGTACGGGTTGTGCTCCGTGGTCATGTCGACGCCCCAGAGCCGGTAGCCCTTCTCCAGCCGCAGGCTGTTGAAGGCGGCCCGCCCGCCGGCGGTCGTCACCCCGGGCGACCAGAGCGTGTCCCACAACTTCAGCCCCATGTCGGCGGTGGTGTAAAGTTCCCAGCCCAGCTCGCCCACGTAGGAGACGCGCATCGCGAGCACCGGCACGTGACCGACGTACCCGGACCGGCAGGTGAAGTAGCGGAAGCTCTCGTGCGACAGGTCCAGGTCGGTGAGCCCCTGCACCAGGTCCCTGGCCTGCGGGCCCCACACGCCCACGCAGCACGTGCCGGGCGTCAGGTCGCGCACCCGCACCCCGCCGGGCGCGTGCCGGGTCAGCCACTCCAGGTCGAGGTTGCCGTTCGCGCCGACCTGGAAGGTCTCCTCGTCCAGCCGCGCCACCGTGAGGTCGCTCCTGATGCCGCCCTTGACGTCGAGCAGCAGGGTGTACGTGACCGAGCCGGGCTTCTTGTCCACGTTGTTCGTGGTCATACGCTGCAGGAACGCCGCAGCCCCCGGCCCGCTGACCTCGATGCGCTTGAGCGGCGTCATGTCGTAGAGCGCCACCCGCTCCCTGGTCGCGTACGACTCCGCCGCGGCAATCGGTGACCAGTAGCGGCTCGCCCACTCGTCCCGTTGCGCAGCCCCCAGAACGCCGTCGTGCCCGTCCGTGCGGCGTACGAGGTCTTCCAGCAGTGGCGCGTTGGCCTCGAACCAGTGCGGCCGCTCCCACCCCGCCGCCTCCAGGAAGAACCCGCCCAGTTCCCGCTGACGCGGGTAGAACGGGCTGGTGCGCAGCGGCCGCGGCGACTCCATCGGCTGCAGCGGATGGATGACGTCGTAGACCTCGACGAAGTTCTGCTTGCCTCGCTCCTCGATGAACGCCGGCGACACCTGCGCCTTTTCGAACCTGCCCAGCTCGCACTCGTGCAGGTCGGCCGACGAGCGCTCCTCCACGAGCACCTCGGCCACCGCGCGCGCCACCCCGGCCGAGTGGGTCACCCAGACGGCCTCGGCCAGCCAGAACCCCTCAAGGTGCGGCGCCTCGCCGATCAGCGGGAACCCGTCGGGCGTGAAGGAGAAGACGCCGTTGATGCCCTCCTCGTACTTCGACTCGGCCAGCTCGGGCAGCAGTTCGACCGCGTCGCGCCAGGCGGGGTCGAAGTCCTCATCGGTGAACGCCTGCACCGACGGCATCGTGGTCGAACGGGGGCCGATCTCGTCCTGGGTGACCGGCATGGGCCTGTGGGCGTAGGAGCCGATGCCGATGCGGTCACCGTGCCGGCGGAAGTAGAGGTCGCGGTCCTGGTGGCGCAGGATGGGGCCCGGTGGCCGGGGTGCGAGGGGACCCGACTTGGCGTACTGGTGGGCCAGCGGCAGCAGCGGCACGGTCAGCCCGGCCATCGCGCCGATCGACGGCCCCCAGAACCCGGCCGCGCACACCACCACGTCGGCGGGGATCGTCCGGCGCCCGTCCGAGGTCACGACAGAGAGGCCGCTCACCCGGCCGCCCGCCTGCTCGACGCCCACCACCGTGTGGCCGGGCAGGAACCTCGCCCCGCGCTCCGTGGCCCGCTCCGCCTGTGCCTGCCCGCAGGCGACCGCCCCCGCGAGGCCGTCGCTCGGCACGTGCAGACCGCCGAGCACCTTGTCCTTGTCGAGCTGCGGCCACAGCTCCGCGCACCGCCCGGCGTCGACCAGTTCGCCCTCGACGCCCCACGACTCCGCCCAGCCGTGCTTGCGGTGCAGGTCGTCCCACCGTTCCTGGGTGGTGGCCACTTCCAGGCCGCCGACCTGGCGGAAACAGCTCTCCCCCAGCGCGGTGTACTTGCGCACGGTGTAGGAGGCGAACTCGGTCATCGTCTTCGACGGGTTCGTCTGGAAGACCAGGCCGGGGGCGTGGGAGCTGGAGCCGCCGGCGGCGAAGAGCGGCCCCTGGTCGAGCACCGTGACGTCGGACCACCCCCGCTCGGTGAGCTCGTCGGCGAGAGCACACCCCACGATCCCCGCCCCTACGATCACCAAACGGGGTCCACTCATGGCGCCTCCGGTTGTTCCTTAATACGCAACACACACCGCACTACGCAACGAACATAGGGCCATGCATACCCCCGGAACAAGAGTGGCTTTCCGGGACACCGCGAACTTTCCCCACCGAAAGCTGTGGTGAACCGCTGAACGCGGTCCACTGGGCGTCCCCCCACCGCCATCCGCCGCAGGTTGCCCAGACTGGAAGACCCCGGGCTGATCTCCCGCGCGCCGTGGCCCACCCCGCTGAGCCCGCGCACGGTGCGGCGCCCGGTGCAGTGTTGTGCGAGCGGCTGGGCGCGACCACGCGGGCTTCCTCGCCCGGCACGACGTCCTCGTGGCGAGGCCTAGGTGATCAGCATCCCGCCGTCCACCGGCAGCGTCACCCCGGTGATGTACGAGGACGCGTCGCTGGCCAGGAAGATCGCCGCGGCCACCAGCTCGGCCGGGTCGCCGGTGCGGTCCATGACCACCCGCGACTCCACCATGCGCTCTAGATAACCGGGTTTGTACAGCTCGGTCATCTCGGAGGCGAAGAAACCCGGCTCCAGGCAGTTGACCCTGATGCCACGGCGGCCGGTCCACTGCTGCGCGAGGTCGCGTGTCAGCCCGGTCACCGCCGCCTTGGACGCGCTGTAGGCGGCCTGCGGCAGACCTGCCGTGGTCTCGCCGAGCACGCTGCCGATGTTGACGATCGACGAGCCGGGCCGCATCACCCGCGCGCACGCCTGCGCCATGTAGTAGGTGCCGTGCAGGTTGGTGTCGATGACCTGCCGGAACTCCTCCGGGGTCTCACGCAGCGCGGGCACGGCCGTGGCGACGCCGGCGTTGTTGATCAACACGTCGACGCCGCCCATGGCCTCGACGGCCACTGTCACCAGGGCTTCGCAGTCTTCGGGCCGTGACACGTCGGCCGGCACGGCCAGGCACCGGCGGCCGGTCTCCTCGACCAGCCGCCGCGTCTGCTCCAGCCGCTCGACCCGCCGGGCGCCGATCACGACGTCGGCGCCCGCCTCGGCCAGACCCTGGGCGAAGGCCACGCCCAGCCCGGAGGAGGCGCCGGTGACGATGGCCACCCTGCCGTCGAGCCGGAAGCGTTCCAGCACGTCGATCCCTCGTCCTTCCGGTGGCCCCCAGGCCCTACAGCCCGTATTCCTTGACGATGCGCTCGTGCCGCTCGACCTCGACGTCGAGCTCGCGGGCCAGGTCGAGCCAGGCCAGCGGGTGCACCCACCGCTCGGTGGCGTCGTCGAGCAGGGCGTCGACCTCGTTGGGCGACACGTCGGGCGGCACCGCGACCCAGCCGAACACGCCGGGCAGCCGCTCACCCGAGGACGGGTGGGAGACGGTGTAGTTCTCGTCGCTGTAGACCCACATCGGCCAGCCGCGCTCGGCCATGACCTCGGTGAACTCCGCCCAGTCCTCCTCGCTGGGCGCGGCGCCGTCGAAGAAGTAGCTGGTGTAGCCGCCGGGCCGCAGAATGCTGACCGCGGCGAAGGGCGGCACGAAGTTCTGCTGCTCCTCGGGGTCCTCCGGCACCGGCTCCAGCAGCTGCGGGTCGAAGATCACCAGGTCGCCGGCATTGTATTCCATGCCGCGCGGCTGCGGCAGCGCCAGCCTGGCGGTGGCCGGACCGGTGCGGATCGACAGCACCTGGCGCTGGCCGCCGTCGGGGGCGGGCAGGATGACCCTGATGAGGCCCATCTCCTCCTCGATCGGGCCCTCCGTGGACTTGATCGGCATGCCGATCTTGGCCGCGCCCTTGCGCACGATCTCCCAGTCCTCGGCGGCGGTGGCCATCACGATCATGCGCCAGACGTCTTCCTCGACGAGTTCGTCGAGCACGTCGTGGAGCACCCCCGCCGCCCTGGCGTTCTGGTCGAGCTGCTGGGCCGCGCCCGACAACAGGCGGCGGGCCTCCAGCCCGGCGCCGGCCGCCACGGCGTGCTCGGCCGCCTCCAGAGTCTCGGGCCAGCGCTCGCGGGCGCTGTGCAGCCTGGCCAGCGCGAGGTATTGGGCGTCGTGCGGCAACATCGCGGCCATCTGCTCCAGCCGCTCGTCCTGGCGGGCCTCGATGAGCAGCGTGGTGAGGTAGGCCACGTCGTCGGCCTCGGCGGTGGCGATGTCGCCGGAGTCGACCAGCATCTTCCAGTAGATGTCGGCGCCGGTCGCGGGGTAGCCCAGAAAACCGGCCGTGGTCGTGTGGCGGCGGGTGGCCTCGATGTCGCGCCCGGACAGCGGGGCGAGCCAGCCGACCCACCTCTCCGGGTCGGCGTTGAAGCCGTCGGCGGCGTCGAAGAGGCCGACCCGCTCCTCCAGCGGGCCGGGCGGCTCGGGCTCGTCCGTGGCGTCGGCGGTGGCGCGCAGGGCGGCGATGCGCTCGGCGAGCCCTTCGGTGTCGCGCAGCTCGGGCAGCCCCGACTCGGCGAGGTCGGCCAGCAGCCCGGCCTGCCAGACGCCCTGCCTGCCGATGGCCAGCTCGCCCGCGACCAGTGCGAGCTCGACGCGGGCGCGGTAGCCGCCCATCATGCCGAAGTAGTCGATCCACTGGCGCAGCACACGGCCCAGCTGCCAGGTGTTGGTGATCTGGGCGGAGCCGGCCAGCTTGCTGACGGTCTGCGACCACTCGACGAACACCCGCGGGTGCTCGCCCACCACGTCGAGGTCGGGCAGCGCGTCGACGGCCTCGGCGATGCGGCCGAGCGTGGCCAGGACCAGCGCCCTGCGCACGCCGTCGCGGTGCTCCTTGGCCACCGGGTCGTCCGCGTCGAAGCCCGCCGCGGCCTGCAACGCCTGCAGCGCGTCCTCGGCCCGGCCGGCGGCGAGCAGCGCGCGGGCGCCCTCGGCGCCGAGCTCCCAGCTCGACTCGCGACCGGCGACCCGCAGCCGCTCGACGGCAGACTCGGCGTAGGTCACGGCCTCGCTGGGCCGGCCCGCGTCGATCAGCGCGGCGACATATTGCGTGACGAGCCCGGTGAAGGCGGGCTTCTCCGGGGTCAGCGCCTCGATGTGCGCGCCCAGCAGTTCGAGCCGCTCGGCCGCGTGGCCGGGGCCGTCGGCGTTGGCCCACGCGATGGCCATCGCCTCGACCGCCGCAGGAGCGGCGGGGCACTCGCGTACGTCTTCCCGCTGAGCGAACTCCCTCAGCTGCTGCGCGTCGTCGAGCGCGACCGCGCCCTGAGCACGGTCGCCGATGCGGCCGATCAGGTGCCAGTAGCGGGCGTAGAACTCGAGCCAGGGCAGCTCCAGGGCCTCGGCCTGCTGCGCGATGGCCGGAGCCATGACGTCGAGCTGCGGGTAACGGCCCTCATAGGCCTGTGCGGGAAGGTCTCCCAGCGCCATGGCGAGGCCAACGTTGCCCGCCTCGGAAAGCTGCTGCTGGGTATCGCCGACCCAGGCCCAGATGTCCACGTCCATGGGCAGCCAGTCTGCCAGGTCAACGAGCGTGCCCAAAACGCGGAAGCCCCATCAGCACGTCCGATTCGCCGTCACCGAGGACCGAAAAGGCCCGCGCCGTTCAGTCCGACAGCATCAGCTCGCCGCTCGCCACGATGACCGCGGGACCCGACAGGTAGCTGGTGTCCTCGTCGAGGGTCACCGTCAGCGTGCCGCCGACCACCTCGATCGTCCAGGTGCCCGTGCTGTCGCCCGACAGGTTCGCGGCGGCGACGGCCGTGGCCACCGCGCCGGTGCCGCACGAGCGGGTCTCGCCCGAGCCGCGCTCGAAGACGCGCATGACCGCGCGGCTGGTGCCCACCGGGTTGAACAGCTCGATGTTGACGCCACCGGGGAAGACCCCCGTGTCGAAACCGGGCTGGTGCGTGAGGTCGAGCTGAACCACGGGGTCGCCGATGGCGCAGGCCAGGTGCGGGTTGCCCATGTCGACGTACAGGCCGGTGTACTCGTGGGAGCCGACGGTCGCCACGCTCTCGCCGTGAATGACGGGCCGTCCCATGTCGACCGTGATGTCGCCGTCCGGCTCGACGCGGACCTTGCGCAGGCCGCCCCGGGTGGCCACCGCCAACTCCGGCTGCTGCACCAGCCCGGCGTCGATCAGATAGCGGACGAACACGCGCACGCCGTTGCCGCACATCTCCGCGACGCTGCCGTCCGCGTTGCGGTAGTCCATGAACCATTCCGCCGCCGACGCCTGCTCGGCCACCTCGTGGCTCTGCTTGGTGCGCGCGACCCTCAGCACACCGTCGGCCCCGATGCCTGTCCTCCTGTCGCAGATCTTCGCGACGAGCGAGGCGGAGACGTCCAGCTCGCCGTCGGGATCAGGCAGGATGACGAAGTCGTTCTCGGTGCCGTGCCCCTTGAGAAAGCGCATTCTAGGAGTTTATGCACACCGGCTCGCGGCGATCCGATCGAGGGATCGCTCCAACAGGTCGGGGGCGTCGTAGGGCAGCCAGCACACCCGCGGATCACGGCGGAACCACGACTCCTGACGGCGGGCGAAGCGCCTGGTCAGCCTGACCGTCTCGGCGATCGCCTGCTCCTCGCTCCACTCCCCCTCCAGGAAGCGGACGACCTGGGCGTAGCCGAGGGCGCGGCTCGCCGTACGGCCCTCCGCCAGGCCCTTCCCCAGCAGCTCCCGCACCTCGTCCACCAGGCCCGCCCGCCACATGCGCTCGACCCTGACCGCGATCCGCTCGTCCAGCACGGGCCTCGGCACCTCGATGCCGATCTGCACGCTCGGGTAGACCGCCTCGTAGGAGGGCATCGTGGCCGAGAACGGACGCCCGGAATGTTCGATCACCTCAAGGGCGCGGACGATGCGGCGGCCGTTGCTGGGCAGAATGGCCTCCGCGGCGGGCGGGTCCAGCCCGCGCAGCCGCTCGTACAGCGGGGCGGGGCCGCGCTCGGCCAGCTCCGCCTCCAGCCTCGCCCTGATCTCCGGGTCGGTGCCGGGGAACTCCAGCTCGTCGATGGCCGCCCGCACGTAGAGCCCGCTGCCGCCGACCAGGACGGGCACGTCCACGGCGTCGAAGACGGCCCTGGCCAGCTTCTGGTATTCGGCCACGCTGGCCGTGACCGTGACGTCCCAGACGTCGAGCAGGTGGTGGGGAACCCCCCGCCGCTCGGCCGGGGTGAGCTTGGCCGTGCCGATGTCCATCCCCCGGTAGAGCTGCATGGAGTCGGCGTTGACGCACTCGCCCGTCAGCCGGAGGGCGAGATCGACGGCGAGATCGGACTTCCCCGCCGCGGTGGGGCCGACGACGGCGATGACGGGCTGCTGGTTCACACTGACCAGTCTGCTAGAGGTCGAGCAGCGTCGGTTGCAGATAACCCTCGTGGGTCAGCAGCCGGCGCTTGGTCTCCACGCCCTCGCCGCCGCTGAAACCGCCCAGGCCGCTGCCCGCGACCACCCGGTGGCAGGGCACGAAGATCGGGATGGGGTTGGAACCCATGATCGAGCCGATGCCGCGGGCAGGCACGCTGGAGCCGCTGCGGGCGGCCAGCTCGCCGTAGGTGACGGCGGTGCCGTACGGGACCTGGTGGAGGGCCTGGAGCACCCGCAGCCGCGAGCCGGACATCAGACGCCAGTCGATCGGCGTCACGAAGACCTTCAGGTCTCCGGCGAAATAGGCGTTCAGCTCCGCGACCGCGAAGGCCGTACGATCCGCATCATGAACCTCTGGCAGGCCGAGCCGCTCGGCCAGGCGGGCACGCGACCCGTGCGCCGACGCCCACCCCGATGCCGCGAGGCCGGTTTCGGTGACGGCCAGCACGAACGGGCCGACGGGCGTCGGCACCTCGGCGAAGGCGGCGGTCTCTGCGGCGGCGGGCATCATGTCCTCACGTGAGCTCGTGGTGCTGGGCACCTCCAGCGCGGTCCCTACCCGACACCGTAACCACAATGGCTACCTTCTGCGCTGGGACGGTCAGGGCTTCCTGTTCGACCCGGGCGAGGGCACGCAGCGGCAGATGTTGCTCGCCGGCGTCAGCGCCCACGACGTGCACTGGCTCTGCCTCACGCACTTCCACGGCGACCACTGCCTCGGCGTGCCCGGCGTGGTCCAGCGCATCGCCCGCGACAGGGTCAGGCATCCGGTACGGGCGCTGTTCCCGGGCTCAGGCGAGCCCTACTGGCGCAGGCTCCGCCACTCCGCCGTGTTCGCCGACACGTCCGTCATCTCCGAACATCCCCTCGACGGCGACACCGCCGGCGTCGGCCCGCTGAGCGCCCGCCGCCTGTCCCACCCAATCGAGTCCTACGGCTACCGCCTCCAGGAGCCGGACGGCCGCCGCATGCTGCCCGACCGGCTGGCCGCCCACGGCATCCGCGGCCCCGAGGTGAGCGAGCTGCAGCGCACGGGCTCCGTACGCGGCGTCACGCTCGACCAGTGCAGCGAGCCCAGGCCGGGGCAGAGCGTGGCCTTCGTGATGGACACCCGGCTCTGCGACGCCGTCTTCGAGCTGGCGTCGGGGGTCGACCTGCTGGTGATCGAGTCGACGTTCCTGTCGTCGGAGAGCGCGCTGGCCAAGGAGTACGGGCATCTGACGGCGTACGAGGCGGGGGTCGTGGCTGCGGACGCGGGCGTGCGCAGGCTGGTGCTCACGCACTTCTCCGAACGGTACGGATTCGCCGCGGAGCCGTCGTTCACCTCCGAGGTGCGGCGCAGCTTCGGCGGCGAGGTGGTGCTCGCCCGCGACCTGATGAAGGTCCCCGTGCCGCGCCGCCGTCAGTAAGGGCTGCGGCCCTGCCTGACCTTCGCGAACAAGCCGCGCGCGTAGGCATCGGACGCGCGGTGCAACCCGGCCCCGAAGCTGATCCTGGCCACCCCCAGCTCGGCCAGGCGCGGCAGAGAAGGCGCTCCCGGCTGGAACAGGATGTTGACCATCCCGCCCAGTTCGCCCGCCAGCGCCCGGATCTCCTCCTCGTCGGTCAGGTCGATGGGGTAGACGCAGTCGGCTCCCGCCTCCAAGTAGCGCCGCCCGCGCTCGACGGCCGCGGCGCGGTCGGCGCGTCCGTGCAGGTAGAGGTCGATCCTGGCGTTGATCACCAGGCCCGGCCCGGCGGCGGCGCGTACCTCGGCGAGGAAGTCCGCCTGGACGCCGGTCTGCACCATCTCGCCGGTGCCGGGGACGGAGTCCTCCAGGTTGCACCCGACGGCTCCGGCATCCGCCAGCGCCTCGGCGAGGGCGGCGGCGCCGAGCCCGTAACCGCGTTCGACGTCCGCGGTGACGGGAACGTCGACCGCCCTGGCCACGCGCGTCACCGCCGCCATCATCTCGCCGGGCGGGGCGCCCTCGCCGTCCTCGTAGCCCAGCACGCGGGAGACGGCGGCGCTGCCTGTCGCGACCGCGGGAAAACCGGTTTCCTGTACGGCGCGCGCCGAGGCCG
The DNA here is from genome assembly GCF_004348345.1 of Nonomuraea longispora. GTDB lineage: Bacteria > Actinomycetota > Actinomycetes > Streptosporangiales > Streptosporangiaceae > Nonomuraea > Nonomuraea longispora. The sequence continues at coordinate 14,969 of NZ_SMJZ01000045.1, read as the reverse complement.
CGTCCCAGACGTTGGGCAGGACCAGAGGGGTTCCCGGCACGTGCAGGGCTCGTAGCGCGGCCGCCTTGTCACTCGTCATGCGGGCGACCTTACGGAGCGCTCAGCCATCCCCGAAGGTCCAACACCGGCCAATTACGGCAAACCACTTCACCCGGGGCGAAGGGCCTCTGGACTTCCTCAGCAGCCGCCCTTGGCGCATTGGCCGTTGACCAGGCCAGCCGGGCCGTCCGCCGGGGTGTCGCCCTCGTCCTGCGGGGGCTTGCTGGGGGAGGTCGTCGCGGGCTTCTTGCCGGAGTTGGTCTGCTTGGCGCCGTCGGAGGGGTTGCGGCCGGTCGTGCCTGTGTCCTCGTTGCCGGGGCCACCGTCGCCGTCGGTCGCGACGTCGCCCATGCTGCCGTCGTCGTCGCCGGTCGGCAGGTTGTCGTCAGGGGCGTCGGTCTTGGCGTCGCCCATGGCGGCGTCGTCGTCGCCCTGGAGCTCCTGGTCGCCGCCGGCGCTCTGCGACGGCACGGGCTGAGCGCCTCCGGGCTGCGCGGGATCGGCGGGGTTTCCTGCCAGCAGGTAGCCGCCACCGGCCGCCGCCACGAAACCGAGCGCCGCCGCGGCGGCGATGATGGCGATCTTCTTGCTGTTCTTCGAGGGCTTGTGCCCCGAGGGCCCATTCCTCGAAGACGAACGGGTGTCCCCAGGCCCGGACAGGATCTCCTGATGATCCGGCTCGCGCGAACCTTGCATGGTGTTGCAGCTCCCTGCGGTCGTATCGGGAAAGCTCACCGGCTTCCGCGGGTGATGGACCACACTAGCCGCAACACCGGAATGCTCGCAGAACAATCACGAAGGAATTACGACTTGTCCCCCCTTAGATCCATAAGGCCAGGTAGCCGCGCCCGCCTGGCACCCCTGGCCGGAGCCGCCGGGGTACTCGTCACCGCGACCCTCGGCATTTTCCTGGCATTCACCAGGTCGCCCGAACCGTCCCCGCAAAGCTCCGCCGAATTCGATCGGGAATCCCCGCACATCCCAAGATCGATAACGCCTCCTCCGCCACTCTGGGCGTCGAATGCGGCACAAGGAGCGACAACGACCACACCTTTTCCTGGAACGTTCCAGCCACCGTCGGCGCGGACCGCCGACGCCGCGATGGGGCCCCTGTCACCGCCGTGGATCCAGCCCGTACCGCCGCCCTGGGCCATCACGGGAACCCCGCCCTGGGGCACGCCCGAACCCGCTCGTCCGTCACCGGCCACCGGCTCGCCCGCCTCCTTGGGTCCGCCGGCGCCGCTCCCCGGGCGTACGGCCGCTCCCACGTCGCCCTTCCGCGACCGGTCGGCGGCTCCCCTGACGCCTGTCCAGGCACGGTCGGCGGCGCCCCGCTCCGAGGGCTCCCCCTCACCGCAACCACCCCCTCAGCCGCCCTCGCGCGACCCCGCGCCCGCGCCGACCACACGCACGGTCGCCCCGGAACCACCGGCGCACGGCATAGACCCCTGCGCCACCTTCCACGACTTCCGCCGCCGACCCTGCTACAGCTACCTCGACCGCCTCACCCGCTGACAGTCCCGGCCGCTTCACGCCCGGCACCGCAGGAGGGAACCGCCGCGCCTCGGGACACTGGCAGCGGCGGGCCGGGAATGGGCGACGCCCGGGTCAGCGGGCGGAGCAGGTGTCCGACGGCGCGGGAAGGGGGGCGGGGCGGCCGCGGGTGGGCATGCCGAGCAGCACCCCCGGGCCCGTCGAAGGACCGGCCTGGCGGGACTCCCAGGCGTCGCCCGCCCGGGTGCGCCTGACCTCGCGCACGGGCCCGTCGGCCACCAGGTGGTGCGGCGCGGCGTACGTCACCTCGACCGTCACCATGTCACCCGGCCGCGGAGTCTCCGAACCCGCGGCGAAGTGCACGAGCCGGTTGTCGGGCGCGCGGCCGGACAGCCGGCGGGTGGCGTCGTCCTTGCGGCCCTCACCCTCGGCGACCAGCACTTCGAGTGTCCGCCCCACCTGCTTCTTGTTCTCCTCCCACGAGACCTCCTCCTGGAGGGCCACCAGGCGCTCGTAGCGCTCCTGGACGACCTCCTTGGGGATCTGGTCGTCCATGGTCGCCGCGGGCGTGCCGGGGCGGATGGAGTATTGGAAGGTGAAGGCGTTGGCGAAGCGGCTCTGCCTGACCACGTCGAGCGTGCCCTGGAAGTCCTCCTCGGTCTCGCCGGGGAAGCCGACGATGATGTCGGTCGAGATGGCCGCGTCGGGCATGGCGGCGCGCACGCGTTCGATGATGCCGAGGTAGCGCTCGGCGCGGTAGGAGCGGCGCATCGCGCGCAGCACCCGGTCGGAGCCCGACTGCAGCGGCATGTGCAGCTGGTGCATGACGTTGGGCGTCTCGGCCATGGCGGCGATCACGTCGTCGGTGAACGCGGCGGGGTGGGGCGAGGTGAAGCGGACCCGTTCGAGGCCCTCGATCGAGCCGCACGAGCGCAGCAGCTTGCCGAAGGCCAGCCGGTCGCCGAACTCCACGCCGTAGGTGTTGACGTTCTGGCCCAGCAGGGTGACCTCGAGCACGCCCTGGCCGACGAGGGTCTCGACCTCGGCCAGGACCTCGCCCGGCCGGCGGTCCTTCTCCTTGCCGCGCAGGGAGGGGACGATGCAGAACGTGCACGTGTTGTTGCAGCCGACCGAGACGGCCACCCAGGCGGCGTAGGCGGACTCGCGCCTGGTGGGCAGCGTCGAGGGGAAGACCTCGAGCGACTCCTTCAGCTCGACCTGCGCCTCGCCCTCGATGCGGGCGCGCTCCAGCAGCACCGGCAGCGAGCCGATGTTGTGGGTGCCGAAGACCACGTCGACCCATGGCGCCTTGCGGACGATCTCGCCCTGGTCCTTCTGCGCCAGGCAGCCGCCCACGGCGATCTGCATGCGTGGATTGCTCACCTTGGCCGGGCGCAGGTGGCCGAGGTTGCCGTAGAGGCGGTTGTCGGCGTTCTCCCGCACGGCACACGTGTTGAACACGACCACGTCGGCGGTCTCGCCGTCGGGGGCTGGCACGTAGCCGGCGTCCTCCAGCAGGCCGGAGAGCCGTTCGGAGTCGTGGACGTTCATCTGGCACCCATATGTGCGCACTTCGTAGGTGCGGGCGCTCTCCTGGGTCACAGTCATGGCGCATTCCAGGGTAGTCGTTGTCAGGCTTGAGACGGCCCGTACCGATCTAAAAGACCAGCTTGACGGCACGATGTGATCGGATCGGTACCACCCGGTTAGTGACCAGCGTCTTATTGCCCTCTACCGTTTTGGTCCATGACGGAGAACGGCGACGGCGCTCCACTGGTTCGGCTGGAGAACGTCAACAAGCACTTCGGGGCGCTGCATGTCCTGAAGAACATCAACTTGACCGTCTCTCGTGGCGAGGTTCTGGTCGTCATCGGCCCGTCGGGCGGCGGGAAGTCCACACTCTGCCGTGCGATCAACCGGCTGGAGACGATCAGTGACGGGCAGATCATATTTGACGGCCAGGTGCTCCCCGAGGAGGGCAAGGCGCTGGCGAGGCTGCGTTCCGACGTCGGCATGGTCTTCCAGTCGTTCAATCTGTTCGCTCACAAGACCATCCGGGAGAATGTCACGCTCGGCCCCGTCAAGGTGCGCGGACTTTCGCGAGATGCGGCCAACAAGCGTGCGATGGAGCTTCTCGAACGGGTAGGCATCGCGGCTCAGGCGGACAAATATCCGGCCCAGCTCTCCGGTGGCCAGCAGCAGCGGGTCGCCATCGCCAGGGCACTGGCCATGGACCCGAAGATGATCCTGTTCGACGAGCCGACCTCGGCACTGGACCCCGAGATGGTGCAGGAGGTGCTCGACGTCATGGTCGGGCTGGCGCGTGACGGGATGACCATGGTGGTCGTCACACACGAGATGGGTTTCGCCCGCCGCGCCGCCAACCGCGTGGTGTTCATGGCGGACGGGCAGATCGTCGAGGAGAACACCCCCGACGAGTTCTTCACCAACGCGCAGACCGACCGGGCGCGCGACTTCCTTTCGAAGATCCTCACGCACTGAGATTGAGGCAGGTACACATGCACATGCGTCGAACGGGAGCGCTGCTCTCCGTGGCGGCTCTGGCGGCCGGCCTGACGGCCTGCGGTGGCGACGAGCAGTCGTACGCCACCGTGCTGGAGAAGGTCCAGGGTGCCAACACGATCGTGGTCGGCACCAAGTGGGACCAGCCGAGCCTGGGCTTGAAGATGGGCGCCGAGCCCGAGGGATTCGACGTTGACGTGGCCAAGGCCCTGGTGAAGGAGCTGGCCGGCGGCAAGGAGGTCGAGATCGAATGGAAGGAGTCGGCCTCGTCCAACCGTGAGCCGTTCCTCCAGAACGGCACGGTCGACATGATCGTCGCCACCTACTCGATCACCGAGGAGCGCAAGGGCAAGGTCACCTTCGGCGGCCCCTACGTGGTCGCCCACCAGGACGTCATGGTCCGCAAGGACGACACGTCGATCAACAGCCCGCAGGACCTCAAGAGCAAGAAGATCTGCAAGGCGGCCGGCTCCAACTCCTACAAGCGCATCACCGACCCGCCCCCGGACGGCGAGCTCGACATCGACGCCACGACCGTCGACGCGGCCAACTACTCCGAGTGCGTGCAGAAGCTGAGCGGCAGCAACCTCGACGCCGTCACCACCGACGACCTGATCCTGGCGGGCTTCGCCAAGCAGGCCGGCGGCAACTTCAAGGTGCTGGGCCAGGGCTTCACCGACGAGAAGTACGGCGTCGGCCTGAAGAAGGGCGACACGAAGACCTGCGAGGCCGTCAACACCGCGGTGAAGAAGCTGTGGGACAACGGCACCATGAAGCAGCTGCTGGACAAGTGGTTCGGCGGCATCCAGGGCCTGAAGCTGTCGGAGGCCGCGCCGCCGGCCGAGGGCTGCAGCTGATCACGTCGGCGACGGCGGCCGGCCCCCCGGCCGCCCGTCGCCCTTGCGGTGGAGCACGATGGACGAACTAATCACATACGCCCCCGACCTCGGGCTGGGGTTTCTGGAAAACGTCAAGCTCGCGCTCGTGGCCCTGGTCACCTCCCTGGTCATCGGCACGATCCTGGTGGCGATGCGGGTCTCCCCCACGCCGGTGCTGCGCGCGGCGGGCACGATCTACGTCAACGTTGTCCGGAACACGCCCCTGACACTGGTGCTGGCGTTCTCGGCGCTGGGCCTGAGCGACCAGCTCGGCCTGGTCTTCTCGGGCGAGCCACGGACCAACTCGTTCTGGCTCGTCGCGATGGGCCTGTCCCTCTACACCGCGGCCTTCGTGTGTGAGGCGCTGCGCTCGGGCGTCAACACGGTGCCGCTGGGCCAGGCCGAGGCGGCCAGGGCGATCGGCCTGACGTTCAGCCAGTCCCTGACGATGATCATCCTGCCGCAGGCATTCCGCTCGGTGGTCGCCCCGCTGGGCAGCGTGATCATCGCCATGATCAAGAACACCACGGTCGCCACCGCGGGCGGGTTCCTCGCCGACGCGGCGGCCGTGATGAAGGAGACCTTCGACCAGACCGGCGCGTCGATTCCCATCTTCCTCGGCATCGTCGTCGCCTTCATGGTGCTGACCATGCCGATCGGGTTCTTCACCGGCTGGTTGTCGCGGCGCTTGGCGGTGGCCCGATGAGCACATCTGTCCTGTTCGACGCCCCAGGCCGGCGCGGGCGGCTGCGCAACCACGCCCTCACCGTCGTCAGCCTCATCGCCGTCGCGGCGGTCGTCTACGGCGTCTACAGAGGATTCGACGCCAAGGGCCAGTGGGAAGGCAAGATCTGGGAGCCGTTCCTGCAGTGGGAGACGTGGGAGTTCTACATCATCCCGGGTCTCATCGGCACCCTGCGGGCGGCGGCGGTGGCCGCGGTGCTCGCGCTGGCCTTCGGCGCGATCTTCGGCCTGGCGCGGCTTTCCGACCATGCCTGGATCAGGGTCCCTGCCGGGGCGGTGGTGGAGGTCTTCAGGGCCATCCCGCTGCTGTTGCTCATCTTCTTCATCTTCTACCTGGCGCCGGTGCTGATGGGCGGCGGCGACTACGCGTTCATGGCGGTGGTCGTCGGCCTGATGCTCTACAACGGCTCCGTGCTGGCCGAGGTCGTCAGGGCCGGCGTGCAGGCCGTGCCCAAGGGGCAGTCGGAGGCCGCCTACGCGGTGGGCATGCGGAAGAACCAGGTCATGCGGCTGGTGCTGCTTCCGCAGGCCGTCACGGCGATGATGCCGGCGATCGTCAGCCAGCTCGTGGTGCTGCTGAAGGACACCGCGCTCGGCTACATCATCGCCTACGTCGACCTGCTCAACACCGGCTTCAAGATCCTTCCTGCCCGGTTCTTCGGCTCGTTGATCCCGGCGGCGATCGTCATCGGCATCATCTACGTCGCGCTCAACATGGCCCTGAGCTCCCTGGCCACCTGGCTGGAGGGTCGGAGCAGGCGCAGCCGCAAGACCGCGGCCAAGCCGGTCACGCCGGCCGTCGCGGGCATGGGCGAAGGCGCAGCCTGACGGTGTACGGGCGGAGAGCGCGCCGCCCGTACACCGATAGATGGCCAAGAAAGCCCCACATCTCCGTTGGAGGCGTTGCGAAACGCGCCTGTACGCGCTATTCAGCCGACAAGCTCCTTTTTACAGGAGATGATCGGGGTGACCATGCGTGGGGCGGCGCTCGCGGGGGCGGCCATGGCCGTGTGCCTGGCGGCGTGCGGCGGAAACGGCTCATTCCCCACCGTCGCCGAGAAGATCAGGGAAGGCGGCACGGTCACGGTCGGCACCAAGTGGGACCAGCCGGGCGTGGGCCTGAAGACGGGGCCCGGCGCCCCCGAGGGGTTCGACGTCGACGTCGCCCGCTACATCGTCCGCCACCTCGCCGGCGGCGAGGACGTACGCATCACATGGCGCGAGGCCCCCTCCTCCGTCCGTGAGGCGCTGCTGCAGAACGGCACCGTCGACATGGTCGTCGCCTCCTACTCCATCACCATGTCGCGCAAGCCCCGGGTGACGTTCGCGGGCCCGTACGTCACCGCGTACCAGGACACGATGGTCCGCTCCGGCGACACCTCCATCCAGAAGACGAGCGACCTGGCGGGCAAGCGCATCTGCCTGGCCAAGGGGTCCAACTCGTACCGCCGCATCGTCGACCCGCCGCCCGACGGCAAGCTGGACCTGCCCGCCATCCTCGTGCCCGCGGCCAACTACTCCGAGTGCGTACGCAAACTGCTCGACCTCCAGCTCGACGCGGTGAGCACCGAGAACCTGTCCCTGGCCGGCTACGTCGAGCAGGACCCCAAGAAACTCAGGCTGCTCAACGACCCGATCAGCAGAGAGGAGTGGGCGGTCGGTCTCAAGGAGGGCGAGATCGCCACGTGCGAGGCCGTCAACGAGGCGATCACCTCGATGTGGCGGGACGGCACCGCCGCCCGGCTGCTGCAGAAGTGGTTCGGCAAGACGGGCCTCGACCTGCCCGCGTCTCCGCCGCCGCCCGCCGGATGCCCCTGATCCAAGATCCGGCCAGCACGCCGGGCGATCTTCCGGCAGGATGCGGGGTATGCCTTTCCGGCCCTCCCCCATCACGACCAGAGACGTGGCGCGATCAGGTGTGCGTCCGAGCTGGCCCACGGTCCTGGGCAGCCGGGTGTGGTGGACCGAGGACCGCCCCGACGAGGGCGGGCGCACCACGATCGTGTGCCGCGCACCCGACGGCACCCACCGCGAGCTGCTGCGGGCCCCGTGGAGCGCGTGCACCCGGGTGCACGAGTACGGCGGCAGGCCCTACACCGTGACCCCCGGCGGCCAGGTGGTCTTCGCCAACCTGTCCGACCAGCGCCTCTACCTCCTGGGCGATGACGGCGAGCCGAAACCCCTCGCCGGCGACGGCCGCTACGCCGACCTGCTCGTGCACGACGGCCGGCTGTGGGGCGTACGCGAGCGGCACGGCGACGACGGCGAGATCGCCCGGGCCATCGTGTCCGTCCCGCTGGCCGGCGGCGACCCTCGCACCTGGGTCACGGGTTGCGACTTCTACGCCTCTCCCACCGTCTCCCCCGACGGGCGGCATCTGGCGTACGTGTGCTGGAACCACCCGCTCATGCCCTGGGACGGCACCGAACTCCGCGTCGTCGACCTCTCCAGCGGGGAGCAGTGGACCGTGCGGGGCGGCCCCGCCGAATCCGTGCTCGCCCCTGCCTGGAAGGACGACGCCCACCTCTACCTGATCTCCGACTGCTCAGGATGGTGGAACCTCTACGAGATCGGCCTGCGGGGCGGCGACGCCCGGGCGCTCCATCCCGTCGAGGAGGAGTTCGCGGCGCCGCCGTGGCAACTCGGCGGACGGCCGTACACCGTGCTCGGCGACGGACGGCTCGCGGTCCTGCACGGGCGAGGCGACCTGCGGCTGGGCGTGCTCGATCCTGCTTCGGGCACGCTCACCGACCTCGACGTGCCCTGTTCCGGATGGGACGCGGCGCTGGCGGCCGAAGGCACGTCGGTGGTCGGCGTCGGCTATTCCGCCACACTCCCCCGGTCGGTCCTCCAGGTGGACGCGGACACGGGAACGTCCACGGCGCTCGGCCGGCACGACGCGCGCCTGCCCGCCCCCTCCTACCTGCCGCTTCCCCGGGCGGTCGAGACACCGGCCCCCGCGTTCCTCTATCCGCCGCACGGCCCCGCCACCACCGGCGCCCCACCGTACGTGATCTTCGTGCACGGCGGGCCGACGGCCCACGCCGACAGCGCGCTCGACCTGGAGAAGGCGTTCCTGACCTCGCGCGGCATCGGCGTGCTAGACGTCAACTACGGCGGCTCCACCGGCTACGGCAGGCGCTACCGCGACCGGCTCAAAGGGCAGTGGGGCCGACTCGACGTCGCCGACACGATCGCCGCCGCACAATGGCTGGCCGGCGAAGGCCTGGCCGACCCCGCCAAGATCGCCGTACGCGGCGGCAGCGCCGGCGGCTGGACCGTGCTGGCCGTCTGCTGCCGGTCCGACGTGTTCGCGGGCGGCGTCTCCTACTACGGCATCAGCGCGCTCGCGCCGCTCGCCCAGCACACCCACGACTTCGAGTCCCACTACGTCGAGTGGCTGGTGGGGCCGGAAGACCCGCACGTCTACGCCGCCCGCGAGCCGCTCGGCCTGGTGGACGGCGTGTCCTGCCCCATGTTGCTCCTGCAGGGCCTCGACGATCCCGTGGTGCCGCCCCAGCAGTCGGCCGCCTTCGCCGACGCGCTCGCCGAACGCGGCGTCCCGTGCACCTATCTCGCCTTCGACGGGGAGTCGCACGGCTTCCGCCGCGCCGAGACGCGGGCCGCGGCGCTCGCCGCCGAACTCGCCTTCTACCAGCAGCTCTTCGCCTAACGGGCGAACTCGGTGGCCCTCGACTCGCGTACGACGGAGATGCGGATCTGCCCCGGGTAGGTCAGCTCCTCCTCCACCTGCTTGGCCACGTCGCGGGCGATCACCTGCGCCTGGATGTCGTCGACCGCGTCGGGCTTGACCATGACCCGGATCTCCCGGCCGGCCTGCATGGCGAAGACCTTCTCCACGCCGTCGTACGACTGCGCGATCTCCTCCAGCCGCTCCAGCCGCTTGACGTACGCCTCCAGGGACTCTCGGCGGGCCCCCGGGCGGCTGCCGCTGATCGCGTCGGCGGCCTGCGTGAGCACCGCCTCGACGGTGCGGACCTCGACCTCGTTGTGGTGCGCCTCGATGGCGTGCACCACGTCCTCCTCCTCGCCGTAGCGGCGGGCGATCTCCGCGCCGATCAGCGCGTGACTGCCCTCGACCTCGTGCGTGAGCGCCTTGCCGATGTCGTGGAGCAGGGCGCAGCGCTTCATCAGCCGCTGGTTCATCTTCAGCTCGGCGGCCATGATGCCGGCGATGTGAGCGGACTCGATCAGGTGCTTCAGGACGTTCTGGCCGTAGGAGGTGCGGTAGCGCAACTGCCCGAGCAGCAGCGTCAGCTCGGGGTGCATGTCGGTGATGCCCAGCTCGACCAGGGCGTCCTCGCCGGCCCGCGCGCACAGGTCCTGGACCTCCTGGCGGCTGCGGTCGTGAGCCTCCTCGATGCGCTGCGGGTGGATGCGGCCGTCCAGCACCAGCTTCTCCAGCGTCAGCCTGGCAGTCTCCCTCCGCACCGGGTCGAAGCACGACAGCAGCACCGCCTCGGGCGTGTCGTCGATGATCAGGTTGACCCCTGTGGTGGACTCGAAGGCGCGGATGTTACGCCCCTCGCGCCCGATGATGCGGCCCTTCATCTCGTCGCCCGGCAGGTGCAGCACGCTGACGACCGACTCCGCCGTCTGCTCCGCCGCCACCCGCTGCACGGCCAGCGTCACGATCTTGGTGGCCCGCTTCTCGCCCTCTTTACGGGCGGCACCCTCGATCTCCCTGACGATCAGCGCCGCCTCGCGCTTGGCCTGGTTCTCGATCTCCCTGACCAGCTCCGCCTTGGCCTGCGCGCCGGTCAACCCGGCGACCCGCTCCAGGACGACCCGCCGCTCCTGCTCCAGCTGAAGCAGCTCCTCACGCCGGTCGGCCAGCTCGACCTCGGTCTCGGCCAGCTTCCTGTCACGCTCGGACTGCCGTCTGGCCTCCTCGTCCAGGCGCTGCTCGCGCTCGGCCAGCCTGGCCTCCCTGCGCTCCAGATCGGTCCGTAGCTCCTTGAGCTCGGACTTGAGGATCCGGCTCTCCTCTTCCACCTCGCGCCGCATCTGGGCCGCGCTCTCCGCGGCGCTCTCCGACCTGCGCAGAATCTCCTCGGCGTCGGTCTCCGCCTTGTGGCGGATCTCCCGCGCCTCCTCACGAGCCTGCTCCAGCTCCTCGTGTACCGCCTGCACCTGCTCGGTGCTCGGCTTACCGGCACGCGGCGAAGGGCCGGACGTACGGCGTATGACGACGAGGAGCGCGACGATCATCCCGAACGCGAGCACGAGCACCGCCACCATCAGCACCACGACCAGCGGCCCCATGTGCGCCCCGCCCTCCTCGCGTCGTCAACACCTCATAACGCGGCCACAAAACGGAGGGGTCACAAGCACGCCACGGACAGCCCGGTCGACACCCAGCCAAGGCGGACCGGGCGTCGGCCCGAAAACCCGACACCTCGCCTGCCTCGATCGCCCAAGCTCGCTCGTCCGTCGTTCACCGGTATGGCAATCCGCACTGCGCGGAGTAACTCCTCACTGCCGTCGAGGTTATGCGTCGAACAGGTCACGAGCAAGCAAACGCGTCTCCAAGCGTGTCTTACGGGGCCGCATCGCCGCACCTACCACAAGATTCGTCATCACCCCCAGATGTGCCGGGATACCCGGCCAGACCATGCTTGAAGGGGAATTCCGGGCATGGGTCTCGTTTGGGGAGAGGCCTCAGGACGCGGCCTCCCGGAAGGGGCCTCCTCGTGGAGGTGCGCAGTCAAAGGTTCCGTTCGAAGGGCTTGGGCAGCAGCCGGTACGCCCCGTCCAAGCAAGAGCTCGTCGAACCGTCGCGGCCGGACGGGGACCTCTCAGGGGAAGTCTTCCTCCATGTCGATGCCCTCCTGCTCCAGAGCTTCCCGGATGACGCGGAAGGCGAGGCCCGAGGAGTAACCCTTGCGGGCGAGCATGCCGGCCAGGCGTCGGGTGCGGGCGCGTGGGTCGAGAGAACGGGTCGCGGCCAGCTTGCGCTCCACGAGTCGCCGGGCGGTCTCCGCCTCCTGGTCGGGGTCGAGGCGGTCGACGGCTTCGTTGACCGTGTCGGTGTCGACGCCGCGATGACGCAGCTCGGCGGCCAGGGCTCGCTTGGCCAGGCCGCGACCGTGGTGCCTGGAGTCGACCCAGGCCGCGGCGAACGCCTCATCGTCGATCAGCCCCAGCTCCGAGAACCGGCTGAGCACCGCTTCGGCTGCGTCGTCCGGCACTTCCCGCTTGCGCAGGGCCTCGGCGAGCTGGGCTCGTGTCTTGGGAGCCATGGTGAGCAGGCGCAGGCAGATGGCTCGGGCCACCGACTCCGGATCGGCCCCGTCCGGGCTTTCGGCCTCAGGGCCCTCAGGAAGCCATCCTTTCGCCCTCTTGTCACCGCGCCTGCCGGATTTTCCCGCCTTGCCGGACCGGCGCCCTCGGCCCGATCTCCTCTCGCCACCGTCCGCTTGGTCGTCAGCGAACCAACTGCTCCCGGCCAGCACCTCGGAATGCCATCCACCCCCATGGCCGGGAGCCGAAGGATCGGCCGGACGGCCGTCACGCGCACCAGAGCCGCCGGACTGCGGTGGCGGAGAGCCGGTCGTGCCCTGCCCCGGCGTGGCATGGGCGTCCGGAACGCCCTCACCGTCACGCGCCGGACCGTCGTCGGCCGGGCGGAAGCGACCCGGCGCCGGAGGCGGGGAGCCGGGCATGCCGGGGGCTTCCGCGGGGCTGCCGGAACCCGTGACGTCGCCGGACTCGGTGTCGGAGGTGCGCGGGCGGTTGCGCCACTCGTCGAGGGACGGCCAGCCGTCCGCCGACGAAAGAGCACGGTCGCCGCCCCGCGCCGAGGTGGTGGGCCAGGCGCCCCGGTTGTGCGGCTGGTCGGGGTTGCTCATAGGGCAGACGCTCAGACGTCACCCGGCTTGGGGGTGGACTTGGAGCCCCGGCCGGAAGGAGCGGCCGCAGGGGCCGGAGCGGCTGCCGCGGCCTCGACGGGGGCGTCGAGGCGCGGGCCGACGCCCAGCTTGTCCTTGATCTTCTTCTCGATCTCGTTGGCCATGTCGGGGTGGTTGCGCAGGAAGTTGCGCGCGTTCTCCTTGCCCTGGCCGAGTTGGTCGCCTTCGTACGTGTACCAGGCGCCGGACTTGCGGACGAAGCCGTGCTCCACACCCATGTCGATGAGGCCGCCCTCGCGGGAGATGCCCACACCGTAGAGGATGTCGAAGTCGGCGACCCGGAAGGGCGGGGCCATCTTGTTCTTGACGACCTTGATCCTGGTGCGGTTGCCGACCGCCTCCGTGCCGTCCTTGAGCGTCTCGATGCGGCGGATGTCCATCCGGACCGAGGCGTAGAACTTCAGCGCCTTGCCACCGGTCGTCGTCTCGGGGCTGTTGTGCACCATGACACCGTCGACGAAGTAGTTGTGCGTCCCCTCGATTTCGAGGTCGAACTTCCTCATCGAGCGGGTCTGGGGCTTGATGCGAATGTCGAGGATCCGTGAAGGCACAAGCCGCGGCTCGGGGTCGGCGAATTCCGGCTCGACCACGAACTGACCACGGTAGCGCGGCAGGAGCTTGTAGGCCATCGAGGGGTGGACGTAGGGCGCCACCAGCTTCTGGAACGCGGCCGACGAAGCCGTGTCGAACTGCAGGACGGCCGTGCCCCGGGTCCCGCGGTGCTGAACCTGCACGTTGAGGCCATAGGTGTCACACAGGTAGTCGCGCAGACGCTCCTGGGAGCCCTGGCTCATCGCCTCGACGCAGATCTCGATGCGACCGGAACCGCCTTCGGTGCGCTGCTGCAGCCCTTTCGAACGGATCGCGAACGAGCCGTCGTCCATGTACCACACCGCCAGAGCCAGCGGTGTCAGCGCCTTGAGGTATTCCGACGTGATGTGCTTCTTGCCCCCACCGAGATAGACCACCTGGCGCAGCTCATCGAGCTCGGGCAGGGGAGTGAAGTCGGCGAAGCCCGCGCCCTTGGCATTAGTGCTGCGGCTGTGGGGAATGTTGCCGAGCATCGAGCACTTCCAGGACAGATAGTCCTCCTGCTTGGCGCCATGCCCCATGCGGAAGCGAGCGCCGGTGCCGCCGCGACGATTGGGCGACAGGCTTCCATCGCCCATCAGCGACCCCAGGATGACCTGCCACTGCTTGTCGCTCAGACGATGGGTCTCCGTGAGCATGACGCGATCTCCCGCAATCAGCTCACCGGCGTCTCGCCAGCCGCCCGGAGTGCGGATCTGGTGGTTCTCCGTCGCGGCGAACTGGGCCCTTCCGTTTCCGCCCGACCTGGCCACAGTGAACTGCAGGAAGCGCTCGGCGTTGCCGTTGTCGAACCAGTTGACGATGCGGCGGGGAACGAGCTTGTCGGTCGCCGGGTCGTAGGAGAGAACCTCGACGTCCATCTTCTGATTGACGATCTTGCCGATTTTCTCCTGTGTGCCGTCGGCGAGCGTGACCCGTGTGCCGTACGACATGCAGCCGAACATGACGCCGATCTTCTCGCGGAGCTGGTTGATGAAGATCGCGGTGGTGCCGGTGCTGCTCAGGGCGCCGGCGATCTTGCGCAGCGCCTGGGACATGAGGCGGGCCTGGAGGCCGACGTGGCTGTCGCCCATCTCGCCCTCGATCTCGGCCTTGGGCACGAGCGCGGCCACCGAGTCGATGACGATGATGTCGACGGCGCCGGACCTGATGAGCATGTCGGCGATCTCGAGCGCCTGCTCGCCGGTGTCGGGCTGCGAGACCAGCAGGGCGTCGGTGTCGACCCCGAGCTTCTTGGCGTATTCCGGGTCGAGGGCGTGCTCGGCGTCGACGAACGCCGCGATGCCGCCGGCCCGCTGGGCGTTGGCCACCGCGTGCAGGGCGATGGTCGTCTTGCCCGAGGACTCGGGACCGTAGACCTCGACGATGCGGCCGCGCGGCAGGCCGCCGATGCCGAGAGCCACGTCAAGGGAGATCGACCCGGTGGGGATCACCTCGATGGGAGCTCGGGCGTCGTCACCCAGGCGCATCACTGAGCCCTTGCCGAACTGCCGCTCGATCTGAGCGAGCGCGGTCTCGAGGGCCTTCTCGCGGTCGTTGATAGCCATGGAGCTCCCCCTGGAGGGTCGTGGTCCGGTCAGTCGAGTGAAAGCTACGGCCTGCCACCGACATTTTCGGGACTGCCGGGGAAGACGTGGCTCGGCGCTCTCTCATCGTAGCCGAACGGCTGTTCGATCACAGCAGGAACACGCCACGATCCGCGCCCACCCTGAAGCCGATCAGCGCAGGTGACCCACGGTACGCCAGAACGTCCCGCCGACGCCTGGTC